>CAKZLV010000307.1 GCA_937127285.1 uncultured Bacteroidota bacterium | reverse complement strand
CTGAACGTCCCAACGCCCAACCTCCAACGCCCCCATACCACCCAGCGCCTCCAGGAACCGCGCAATCCTCGATCCTCCATCCTCCATCCTCGATCCTCCATCCTCGATCCTCCATCCCCGATTGACGCCCACCGGAGCAGCGCGTTTCTTGGCAGGGACCCGGTCTTTTCTCACGACCCCCGTCCCGCCATGGCTCCGTTCTCCGTCCCGATGAACCCGCGCAAGCGGATCGCCCTCGTTGCTCACGACAACAAGAAACCGGACCTGCTCGAGTGGGCCGAGTACAACAAGGGTCGCCTCTCCGACCACGAGCTCTACGCGACCGGCACCACCGGGCGACTCATTGAGGAGGAGGTCGGTCTCGCCATCAACCGCCTCGAAAGCGGTCCGCTGGGCGGGGATCAACAGCTCGGCGCCCGCATCTCGGAAGGCTCGATCGACGTCCTCATCTTCTTCTGGGACCCGCTGGAGCCGATGCCGCACGACCCGGACGTGAAGGCCCTTCTCCGAATCGCCGTCGTCTGGAATATCCCCATCGCCTGCAACCGCACCTCGGCCGACTTCATCTTCTCCTCGCCCCTCATGCAGGAGAAGTACGACCGCCCGGTCAAAGAAGTCACCGAGTACAAAGACCGCGACGTCGACAGCCCCAATCGGTAACGCTGGTCCCTGCGTCGGAACCCACCCGACATCCCACCGGATACAATCAATCGTTGGAGTCCTCCATCCCTCCCCCCTTCCTCCTTCCACCCTTAACCATGCGTCGGTTCTTCGGTCTGCATTCGGCTTCGGGCGGCACGGGTCCGGCGGCGTCGGTTGCCGCACTGATCCTGTGCCTCGCGGCCTCGGTGGTCGCGACGGCGATGCAGCCCTGCCCGCAGCGGTCCGCCGGAGACGACGCGCCGTCTCGAACCGTCGCCGTCGCGCCGGCCTCCAGCGGTGCGGCTGCGAGCGCTCTGGATGAGGGGGCCTCCTGCTCCGGCGGAGGGGCCGCCCCCGCCGCGGTCGACCCGGCAACGCTCCGCGCTCCCCGTGCGGACGACCGGCCGACACCCGAATCTGTGGATGCTTCCGCGAACGATCCGGGCCCGTCCGCCGTCGAGAGGGTCTCTTCGCTGCCTGCGACGCACGCCTCTCCCGGCACTTCCTCTCTTTGTCGGATCGACACGTCCGTCGATCATCTGCAGACCGTCGTTCTGCGCGTGTAGTCTCTCCGTCTTCCTGCCGGCGGTGATCTGCCGGTCAGGCGCCCCGCTATTCCATCGGCCGTTCCTCTTCTCGACCGGCCGGACCGGGGGATGTCCCCCTACACGTTCTGATGCGTCAACAGACGGAGACGACCATGACTGTTTCTCGATCGACCCTTCTATCCCTTCTCGCCGGTTTTGCCATCGTCGCAACCGCCGGCGCTCTCTTCATTTCTGCCTCGTCGGAGCCGGCCGCGCCGCCCTCCTCGGCATCGTCGCCAGCAAGCGATCGCGCCGCCTCGCCGGTCGAACGGGCGTCGTCCGCCCTCGGCCCGGACGAGCCGGCCCCTGACTTCGAGCTCGACCGCATGAACGGCGACACGTTTCACCTCGGCGCGCATCGCGGCGAGGTGGTCGTCGTCAACTTCTGGGCGACCTGGTGCCCGCCCTGCCGCGAGGAAATTCCCGGGTTCGTCGAGCTGCAGAAGGAGTATGAAGACGACGGACTTACCATCGTCGGCGTGTCGATGGACGACGGCGGATTCTCGACCGTACGCCCGTTCGCGGACGAGATGGACATCAACTACCCGCTGGTAATGGACGACGGGAACGTGGGGCGTGCCTACGGGCCGGTTCGCGCCCTGCCCTCCACCTTCGTCGTGGGTCCGGACGGCATGATCCAGCACGTCCGCTCCGGGTATCTGCCGGAGGCGCAACTTCGCGCCTGGATCAAGCCGCTCCTCGACCGCGCCCAGGGATAACCCTTCCCCGTCGCCGCCCTCCTCTCGCCACCCGACGTTCCGATGTCCGATTCCACCGCTTCCCCTTCTTCGACCGATTCCTGGACGCCCCGCACCGTGGCGGCCGCCGCCTGGCGGTTCGTGCGCGCCTACTGGATGTGGGGCGTCGTGATTGCCGTCGGCTTCTACCTCTGGCAGGACATTCGCCCGGACATTGACCTGCCGCCGGACGGGCCGCCCGCGCCGGACTTCACCCTGCAGCAGATGAACGGCGACACGTTTCGTCTCTCCGATCATCGCGGCGAGGTGGTCATCCTGAACGTGTGGGCGACCTGGTGCCCGCCCTGCCGCGTCGAGATTCCCGGATTCGTGGAGCTGCAGGACGAGTACGGCGACCGGGGCGTCACCTTCGTCGGACTCTCCGTCGACCAGAGCGGCCTGCAGGCCGTGCGCAAGTTTGCCGACGGACAGCGCCTGAACTACCCGCAGGTGGCCAGCCAGTCGATCGCGTACCGGAAGTACGGCGAGTCGACCACCGTGCCCCGTACGTACGTGATCGACAAACAGGGCCGGATCCGCTACCAGCACACGGGCCTGTTAATGAAAGGCTCGCTCGTCCCCGTCATCGAGGAGCTGCTGGAGG
>CAKZLV010000306.1 GCA_937127285.1 uncultured Bacteroidota bacterium | reverse complement strand
CGACTGGTCTGTAGCATAAATTCTGTACGACGCGCAAACCAGTCAGGTTCGCGAAGAGAGCGCGGTCAAGCCTTGAAGTGTTTGTGAGGGTTCGGGGCGACGGCTCCCTTCGCCACGTCAACCGCCACGTCACGTCTCACGCGTCGGTCATTCGTCCCGACGCTCCTCCCACAGCGCGTGCATCGGCGTGCGGAGGACGAGCAGGCCTTCCAGAAGCGTCCGGTCGTAGTTGATAAACCCGTGCGCGGTGTAAATCTCTGGCGGGGTGCAGTCGATCAAGAGCTTCGCTTCGCGATCCCCCTCGCGGTAGTCCGTCGTGAGGATGAGGCCGACGAGCCCGGATGCGGCGGAGGACGACGGGGCGGAGCCGATGAAGCAGTCCACCGCCTGCCCGTCCGTCGCCTCCGTGTCGGGAATATAGCCGTAATCGATCGGGTAGATGATCGTCGGATGGTCGGGGTGGGGCTCCCGGACGGGGCGTTCGACGCAGACCCCGTGCTCCTCGATCACCCGATCCCACGCCTCCCACCGAAACGATCGGGCAAACAGGTCGCGGTAGCGCGCACGGTCGCGGGGAAAGACGGTCATCGGCGCCGTTCGAATGCGGCAAGCAAGAGCATCGTCCAGGGATTACGAAGCAAGGCGCGATCGCTTGGCCACGCGAGCCGGCGGTTCGACGTCCGCGGGCAGAACGGTCTGAATGTGCAGGTCCTCGAGCTGCCGGGCATCGACCCAGTCCGGGGACTGCACCATCGGCTCCTGTCCGCTCTGCGTCTTCGGGAAGGCGATCACGTCGCGGAGGGAGTTGGCGCCGGCGAGAAGCATCACGAGTCGGTCGAGCCCCAGCGCGATGCCGCCGTGCGGCGGGGCGCCGTGGCGCAGGGCGTCGAGCAAGAACCCGAACCGCTCCTCGGCCTCCTCGCGGTCGATGCCGAGGGCGTCGAAGATTTTCCGCTGCGTCTCCTGCCGGTGGATGCGGATGCTGCCGCCGCCGATCTCGTTGCCGTTGAGGACGAGGTCGTAGGCCTGCGCCGTCGCCTCCGCCGGATTGTCGTCCAGCAGGTCGAGATCCTCGGTTTTCGGCGCGGTGAACGGGTGGTGGAGGGAGACGTAGCGGCCCTCGTCCTCGTCGTACTCCATCAGCGGGAAGTCCGTCACCCACAGGAACTGATCCTCACCCTCGCCGGGCTCCGGGCGAAGGCCGAGGTCGTCGGCCATGTGCAGGCGAAGCTGTCCGGCCTGCTCGTAGACCGTCGGCGCATCGCCGGCCAGCGTAAGGAGCAGGTCGCCGGTTTCTGCGCCGGCCTGCTCGAGGGCCGCCTCGCCGTACTCGGTCGGGAGGGCGTTGTCGCTGATGTTTTGGACGACGCCGGAGCCGTCGCTCGGACGCTTGAAGTAGATGAGGCCCGCCGCGCCGATTTCGTTCTTGACGACGCTCTCCAGCCGGTCCATCGCCGCGCGCCCCCGGTCGCCTTCGCCGGGAATGCGGATGCCGATGATCTTGCCGCCCGAGTCGACGATGCGGTCGAAGACGCGAAAGCCCGTGTCCTGAAAGCTCTCCGTCATGTCTTGCAGCTCCAGCCCGAAGCGCGTGTCGGGCTTGTCGCTGCCGTAGCGGCGCAGGGCCTCGTCGTAAGACAGATGGGGAAAGGGCGTGTCGAGCTCCGTGTCCTTCAGGTCGCGCCAGAGGTCCTGCATCAGGCCCTCGGTCAGTTCCAGGACGGTGTCCTCCGTCGCGAAGCTCATCTCGACGTCGATCTGCGTGAACTCCGGCTGCCGGTCGGCGCGCAGGTCTTCGTCGCGGAAGCACTTCACGATCTGGAAGTAGCGGTCCGCCCCGCCGACCATGAGAATCTGCTTGTAGGTCTGCGGCGACTGCGGGAGCGCGTAGAAGCGGCCCGGATGCAGGCGGCTGGGCACGAGGAAGTCGCGGGCCCCTTCCGGCGTGGACTTCATCAGGACGGGCGTCTCGACCTCCAGAAAGTCGTGGTCGTCGAAGTAGCTGCGCGTCGTCTGGTAGAGGCGGTGCCGCAGCTCCAGGTTCTGCTGCAGCTCCGGACGCCGGAGGTCGAGGTAGCGGTACTTCAGCCGCAGGTCTTCGTTCGTTTCCATGCGCCGCTCCTCGTGGGCGCTCACGACGAAGGGCGGGGTCTCCGACGTGTTGAGGACGCAGAGGTCGTCGGCGATGACTTCGATTTCGCCCGTGGGGAGGTCCGGGTTGACCGCCTCGTCGCCGCGCGGGCGAACGCGCCCCCGAATGCTGATCACGTCTTCGCTGCGGAGCCGCCCGGCCGTCTCGTGGGCCGCCTCGTCGGTGCGCGGGTCGAAGACGACCTGCGTGAGTCCGTGGCGGTCGCGGAGGTCGATGAAGACGAGCCCGCCGTGATCGCGGCGGGTGTCGGCCCAGCCTTTCAGGACGACGGTCTCGCCATCGTGTGCGGCCCGGAGTTCGCCGCAGGTGTGGGTGCGGCGGCCATGGGTGTCGGGCGAGAGAAGCTCGGCGCGGGGTTGCTCGGGCATGGGGAGCGGGGCTGAGGTTCGAGGGACAACAAAAGCTGCGGCTACCGCTTATGGACAATCCCAAATCCAGAACCCAAAATCCAAAATCCGGGATGTGGTTCTGGAGAAAGCACGGCGCCGGCCGGACCGGCGGTGGGGCGGGCGTGCGCTGCCGGCCGCAGAGATTTCGAGACGGAATTAGACAGAATCCCCCAGAGACCCTACCTTGGGGGCGGATTATGGTTGCGTAACCTGAGGTGCGGGCCGGCCCGCCGACGGATCCATCGGTCTCACGCAGCGAGGCCACCGCCCCGACGGGCCGGCGGCCCTCCGTGAAACCGCCGGAGGCCTCCCTGTACGCACCCCCGTGCCCGACGTGCCGACGTTCTGTTCCTGACCCTTTCCTTCCACGCATGGCTACAGAAGACTCGACCACGCAATCATCGACGCAGGCAGCGTCTGGCGACGGCGTCGGGGCGGCCGCCGCCGCTGCGGCCGTCGAGGACGACCGCTTCTTCGGGCACCCGACCGGCCTGGCAACGCTCTTCTTCACCGAGCTCTGGGAGCGGTTTAGCTACTACGGGATGCGGGCGCTGCTCGTCCTGTTCATGACCGCGGCAGCAACCGGTGCCAACCCCGGCCTCGGGTTCGACACCGCCAAGGCAACGTCGATCTACGGCCTCTACACCTTCTTCGTCTACATCCTGTCGCTGCCCGGCGGCTGGGTGGCCGATAACATCTGGGGGCAGCGGCGAGCCGTCTTTCGGGGCGGAGTGATCATTGCCCTGGGTCACTTCACGATGGCCGGCCCCTTGATCGGCCTTCCCGACGTGTCGACCTTCTACCTCGGGCTCATGTTCATCGTGATCGGGACGGGCCTCCTGAAGCCGAACGTGTCCACCATGGTGGGCGACCTCTACCCGGAGGGCGGAGCGCGGCGAGACGCCGGGTTCTCGATCTTCTACATGGGCATCAACTTCGGCGCCATCTTGGGTCCCACGCTCTGTGGGTGGCTCGGTGAGGGCTACAACTGGCACT
>CAKZLV010000305.1 GCA_937127285.1 uncultured Bacteroidota bacterium | reverse complement strand
CTGACCCTCGCCCGCGCTCCACTGAAATTGATCCAACTCGCGCGACGCGGTCGCGCTCAGACAGGATCAATTTCGGTCGTTGCGCGCGGCCGAGGGTCCGGGCGGTCCTTTTCAGAAGGCCGGTCTTAGCGATTGGCGGTACGGACTCCGAGGTCCGAGGGACGCCTTGTCTAAACCAAACAACTTCACACCATTGGATCGATGGTATTCGATGAGAGTACCGTTTGAAGTGCTCTCCTTTGTATAGCCGTTCTTTCGGCCGGTTCTGTCGGGAGATCCCCTTTTTGACCGGCCAAAAAGGGGACGGAAAAAGCCGCACCAACCGGCACGAGCTCACTGCGTTCGCGTCGCCGGGCTGGACGCGCCACGGCTGACGGCGATGCTTCGCGTCGGGGCCGCGAATCGGAGGGGCCCGGAGGGTCATGCCGTGGACTCGCTCGGACATCTGCGATGGCCTCGCTCAAACATCGATTCGCGAGAAGGGGCCGGAGGTGATACCGCTCTTTTTTGATCGTCCCGGTAAGGAGAGTTGATCGAGAGAAGATTTCAACCCGCGACTGGCATTGAATAATGGGGGGCTCAGGGTGTCGAAGTCGCCGCTCGACGGACGCTGATCGTCCGCGTCACGCAGGCGGCCCGGATGGCGACGCATCCTCCGGCTCAGGCTCCTCCAGAATCAGCGGGTCTCGTCCTGCCCGGCGGCGCAGTTGATCGACGGTTTCGCGAACGGTCTCCTGCCGCAGGATCCGGCGTAGCAATCGCCGCTTTCCGGGCACGTGGACCAGAACGAGTCCGACAAGAATCGTAAGGAGGCCTTGTCCGGGCAGCACGAGCATTGCGAGGCCGGCGAGGATGAGCACGGCCCCGACGACGTTCCGGCCCACGACCACGAGCGGACGCAGGAGTGGATGCTGGGGCGACGAAGCGCCGTCGTCCCGCACGAAATAGTCGGCCGGCAGCCGGGTCAAGAGCCAGGCGCTGACCAGCAGGGATCCTACCAGGAGCCCGAACGAGCCCAGCCCGATCCATCCCAGCAGGGGGTGATACTGCTGAAGCCAGGTCGCGAGGGTATCCGGCAAAACGTCGGCAAGCAGATCCATGAGAGGGCGACCGGAACCGGTTGTGCAGAGCGAAAAGAGACGAGCGGCGATCTTCCGGCAGGATCGTTCGTACGGAATCCACCGGCGGGGTCATCCTCCCGCGCGACGAGAAGCAAGAGGATACGACACCGCTTAGACGTCATCGACCTACAAACGGATTCCCCCGAACGGATGTCTCGGCTTCTTCTGTTCAGCGATGTCCACAGCGACCGTTCTGCCTGCCGCCGCCTCGTCGACCGGTCGTCCGAGGTCGACGTCGTCGTCGGGGCGGGCGATTTTGCCACGATGCGCCGCAACCTGCAGGCGACGATCGACGCCCTTTCCGCCATCGACGTACCGACCGTCCTGGTGCCGGGCAACGCGGAGAGCGTCGAGGAACTCCGCTCGGCCTGTGCCCCCTGGGAGGCGGCAACGGTCTTGCACGGAGAGGGCGCAGAAATCGACGGACTCTCGTTCTACGGCATCGGCGGCGGCATTCCGGTGACGCCGTTTGGCGACTGGAGCTACGACTTCACGGAGGAGACGGCCGAAGACCTGCTGGCCGACTGCCCGTCCGGCGGCGTGCTCGTCTCCCACTCGCCGCCGAAGAACGCCGTCGACCGGGATTCGAACGGCCGTCACCTCGGCAGCACGGCCGTTCGGGCGGCGGTCGAAGAAAAATCCCCGACCCTCACCGTCTGCGGCCACATTCACGGCAGCTGGGGCGAGGAGGCGACAATCGGCGATACGACCGTCGTGAACGCGGGACCGCAGGGGCGGGTCGTGGAGGTTTGAGGCGAGACGGGGAGTCGGCGAGACGGTGAGGCGGGGAGACGGGGAGTCGGGGGGAGACCGACGGCGTCAGGTGGTGACCCCGTAGACCCAGGCGATCAACACGAATTGCAGGGGGAGGCGCAGGTAGAGGGCCCAGGCCGGGATTTGGGCAAACTCCTCCGGATGCAGCGCCATGTGGACGTTGGCCGGAAAGACCGCGAGAAGCAGCAGGATGAGCAGCCATCCCGCGTAGACGCGAACGGAGGGAACCAGAACGCCGACGCCGCCGAGGATTTCGACCGCTCCGCTTACGTATACGAGGAGCTTCGGGGCGGGTAGGTACGGCGGAACGATCTCTACGAAAAGGCCGGGCCAGACGAAATGCGCCGTCCCCGCGGCAACGAACATGCCGGCGATGGCAAGAATGGAAAGGGACATGGCGGGGGAGGAGGAATCAAAAAACCCCGCCTCAGCGGATGCTGAAGCGGGGCAGAGTGGCACGCCCGGCAGGATTCGAACCCGCGACACGCGGATTTGGAGTCCGCTGCTCTGGCCAGGCTGAGCTACGGGCGTGTAGAGCGACGATCCGAAATTCGAAATCGGGCTATTATAAGAGACTGGATTGCGCCCGAAAGGATCCGACCCTCCCCGGCAGAAGCCCGTGGTTGGACGCCGAGGAAGCCGGATCCACGTCATTTTCGCACGCGCCGGACGCGAGGGTAATCCGTGCGGCGAGGCAGCGCCGTCTCTCATCGAATCTGCACCCCGATAACGTTCTGGCAACGGCCGCGGTTGCGCTGGGCGGCCCGAGGATCCTGACGAAAGTCCGGAGATTCGTCTACCGGATCGATCGTCACGACCTCTCACTCACGACCGTCACGCACATGACCGACCTCTCCAACGCAGCCGCCATCATCACCGGAGCCTCCAGCGGCATCGGGGAAGCCACCGCCCGCCGCCTCGCCGACGAAGGAGCCTCGGTGGTTCTCGCTGCCCGCCGCGAGGAACGCCTCACCGACCTGAAGGCGGAGATCGAAGAGAACGGCGGCACGGCCATCGTCGTCCCGACCGACGTCACCGACCGCGACCAGGTGCAGACGCTCATCGACGAGACGCTGGACGCCTTCGGCTCCGTGGACGTGCTCGTCAACAACGCGGGCATCATGCCGCTTTCCCTCATGAAAAACACCCATGAGGACGAGTGGGAGCAGATGGTCGACGTCAACATCAAGGGCGTCCTCCACGGCGTCGGCGCCGCGCTGCCGGTCATGATGGAGCAAGGCCACGGCCACGTCGTGAATGTCTCCTCCGTCGCCGGCCGCCGTCTCTTCCCGGGCGGAGCCGTCTATTGCGGCACCAAGCACTTCGTGACGGCGCTGTCCGAAGGGATGCGCAACGAGCTCGCTCCGGACCACAACATCCGCGTTACGAGTATCGAGCCGGGCGCTGTCGACACCGAACTTACCCACACGATCACCGACGGCGAGATCGTCGAGATGCTCGAAAGCGGTCACGACGACATGACGCCGCTCGAATCCGAAGACATCGCCGAGGCGATCTGCTACGCCGTCACCGCCCCCGAGCGCGTCGACGTCGAAGAACTCCTCGTGATGCCGACGGACCAGAAGGAGTAGAGAGCGGGGTCATGGAGGATTGAGGGATGGAAGATGGAGGATGGA
>CAKZLV010000304.1 GCA_937127285.1 uncultured Bacteroidota bacterium | reverse complement strand
GGACAGAGACCGGTTCAGACGTCCGGCCGTGCCTCTCGTCCAGAGGTTGTTTTTCTTTCGGAGGCTTTCCTCCTGTCGTCTTCGAGGTCGTCTCCCCCGGGGCGTTCCGGACGCACCCCCTCAGGCGAACCCGGCCGTGGGCGAGGACAACCTCCGTCACGGGCAGCCCGTCGCGGTGGCGCGCGTGAACGTTGAATTCCGTGCCCAGAACATCGACGCGCGCGTTCGGAGTCTGCACCCGGAAGGATCGCGATCCCGACCGAACGGAGAAGTACGCTTCTCCCGTCAGCGTCACCTGCCGCACGCCGTGTTCCCATCCGGGCAGCCACGCAAAGCCGCGCGGATACCGAAGCCGCGTCGCCCCGTTCAGCTCGGCCGTGGAGCCGTCGGGGAGGGTGACGGTGGTCTGTTCGCCGGCGGCCGTCGCCACCCAGACGGGCTGCTGCCACCAGAGAACGGCCCCTCCCAGAACGAGGATGAAGAAAGCGGCTGCAGCGGCTGCACGCGGTCTCCACCGGGGGCCGGACCGGTCGGCGGCGGCGCCCCGTCTCGCCCCTCGGTCGGCGTGCGCTGCCGGCCGGTCGGCCCCGGCGACGGGCCGGCCCGAAGCTTCCTGAACGGCGGCTGATCCCGACGCGGCGTCTGCGGCCTCACCGGGGCGATCCAGGTCCAGCTCGGCGCTCAGTTCATTCCAGGCGGCATCGACGTCGAACGCAGGGTCGGGGGTTTCCTGCAGCAGCGACCAAAGGCGTTCGTACTCGTGCCGGTCTTCGTCCTCGAGAGAGCCGTTCAGGTCCGAGGGCAGCGAGTGGGGGTTCATGGCGTCGCGAGTCTGGCGTCGGGGGCGTCAAGGGAGCAGGTCGGGGCGGTGTTCTCGAAGACGGGAGCGCAGGTGTTTCATGGCCTTCACGATGTGGGCGTTCACCGTGTTCGGCGAGATATCCATCACCCGGGCGATGGCCTCGTGGCTGAGGCCGTCCATCCGGCTGAGGGTAATGGCCTCGCGCTGCCGGTTGGGCAGTTCGTCGATCCAGGCGTCGAGCTGCCGCTGCAGCAGGTCGGTATCGACGTCGGCGTCCGGGGCGTCGGGAGCCACGGAGAGCTCGCCGTCTCGAAGCAACCCTTCGTTCTCGCGTCGGACGCGGCGATCCCGGTGCAGATTGTACACGCGCCGGCGCGCAATCTGGAAGATGTACGACGTCAGGTGGTCGACCTCTTCGAGCGTTCGCCGGTGCGTCCACAGCCGGGCGAAGGTGTCCTGGGTGACGTCGTGTGCCGTCGCCTCCGACCCGGTCATCCCGCGTACGTAGCGGAAGATGCGTTCGGAGAGGCGGCGAAAGACGATCTCGAACGCGTCGGGATCGGACGCGGCGACGGCCTCGGCCAGAGCATCCAGCGACGCGTCGCCGGAGGAAGGCGGCGTCGAGTCGGCTTCGGAGCCGGCAGGCCCGGTCTCCGGATCATGATTCCGGCACGAGGCGCGGCGCATAAGCGACGAGCGGGCGGATCCAAGGGGGAGAACGATCGGTGCAGGCGGGAGCGCGCCGGGAAAGGGAGCAGGTTCCCAAACGGGGCGCGCCGGATGCCCCGCACAGGCACATCCGGCACGCAGTCCGGTTTGTCCTCGAACCGGGGGTCCCGTATTCGTTCCCGAGGCTACGGGGCCGTCTGCACGGACCCCTCCATCGACGCATGGATGGTGCAGCGGTAGGACACAACGGCGTCCGACAACGTCGGCGAGAACGTGAAGGTGACGCCGGCCTCATCCTCCTGGTAGTTCACCGAAGCGTCGCCTTCGAGGCTTCCCTGGCCGTTCTGTCGGAGGAGGTAGGTGTCTGCACTGTTCTGCAGACCGAAGGGGTGCGCGCTGCCGCCGTTGTTCACGACGCGATAGCGCGTGCCGGCCGTGAGCGTCAGCGTCGGGTTCTGCTCCCCGATCGGGGCCACTCCGTCCGCCCCGTCGACTCCGGTGACTTCCCAGGCAGATGCACCGATGTTGTCGATCGTGATCGTGACGTCGGCCGCAGATCCGCCGCCCGGACGCTGAAGCACGGTGTCGATTCCGTGGATCACGCCGTTCTCCACAGCTACGTCCGGGGCGACGACGCTCGCATTCTCGGCGCCCGGGTTGATGGCGACGTCGCTACCACTCCGCACGACAGTAAGCTCCGACCCTTCCAGCGTCGGGAGGTTGGTCTCGGAGGTAGGGACGTCGGTCGCGAAGAACACGTCGTCCAGGACGTGGTACTGGAGGATCTCTGCAGCGCTCGACGGAATCTCATCGTCGTCGATCTGGCCGTTGTCGTTGTTGTCGAGTGCAGCCAGGAACGCGTCGTTCGTCGGCGCAAACACCGTCAGCCCGTCCTCTCCGTCCGGGCCGGGACCGCTGAGGGCATCGGCCAGCCCGGCCGCCCCGACGAGGTCGGCAAGAATGGAGAAGCTCGGGGAAATCGTAGCGCGTTCGACCGCGTTGATCTCGCGAAGCAGAACCCCGTCGATTGTGTGCACGATTCCGTTGGACGCCTGCAGGTTCGGGGTCTGAACGGTCGCGCCATTGACGCGGACGGTTCCGTTCTCCACCGAGAACTCCAGGGATTCGCCCTGCAGCGTCTCGACGGTCTGCCCGTCCTCGATCTGGTCGGCGGAGATCTCCTGACCGGCGATGACGTGGTACTGAAGAATTTTGGTGAGCAGGTCGGCATCGCTCGTCAACGCCTCCGTATCGACCGACTCGAAGGCGGCGTTAGTAGGAGCAAACACGGTGAACGGGCCGTCCTGCTGAAGATTGTCGTCCAGACCCGCGGCCTGGAGGGCCGCAACGAGGGTACTCAAGTCGCTGGTTTCCGCGGCCAGTTCGGCAATGGTCGGGTCGGGCGTGGTGCCCATCCCGCCGTCGTCATCGTCGTCATCGCATCCACTCAGCACGAAGGAGGCCGAAAGGAAGAGCGCCAGGACGAGGACGTGCAGGGCACGCGTTGCGCCCGAAGTCAAGAAACGAGGGGGGTTCATGGGTGTGAAGGGATTCGTTCAAAACCATTGAAGCTCGGCGGGGCGGCATCTGCCCTTCGTTCCGAGCACGCACCCCGGTGACACGACACACCCCTCGGGGTAATACCCTCCGGATGAAACGAAGCTGTTATCTCTCTTCGGGCGCGACCGGTTGGTGCGACGGGCTTCGCCCCGTCCCTACCCGTGCGGGGGCCAGTGGGTGGGGGCGACACCCGGCCGGGACCGGTGGCAGGCCCGACTGCGCAACAAAAAAGCGGGCACCCGCCGAAAAGGGCCGGTGCCCGCTGAGATCGCCGTCGTGCTGCGTCCTGGCGCGGCTGAGGGCGCTAGCGCCCGCCGCCTCCGCCGCTCGTCGGGGCCGGCGAGGATGCGTTATCGACCGACGGCTGCGGCGCGGTGGGGGTGCCGCTCAGGTCAATGCCGAGCTGCTGAGCCACGTCGGGCGTGATGTCGACGACGTTCTGGCTGTTGTTATCGACGTACAGGAGGGCCTGCGTGCGCATGACGACGTCGATGCTCTGCGACGCCGCCACGTCATCGATGGCGGTTTGCAGCTCTTCCAGAAGCGGCTGCATTAGCTCCATCTCGCGCTGCTGGAGGCGCTGCTCCCGGTTCTGCAGGGACTGCTGGAGCTCCGCCTGCATCTGGCGCAGCTCTCGCTCGCGGCGGACGCGGGCCGAGTCGGAGAGCAGCGACTGCTGGTTCTGGTACTGCTGCATCTTCTGCTGAAACTCTTGCTGCTCCTGCTGCAGCTCCTGCTGCTGCTGCTGCGCAGCCTGCTGAAGCTGCGACTGCACGTCTTCCATCTCCGGCATGTTGGCCAGGATGGCCTCCTGATTGGTGTAGCCAATCTTCTGGGCGTGGGCCGCCGGCGCTGCGACCAACGCAACGACGAAAAGAGCAAGCAAGGAAACGTAAATCCGGTTCAACATTGTGGTAGAATCGATTCTCTGGGTAGGTCGGAGTGGTCGGTCATCTGTGTAGTTGCCCGCAGCGGGCCGGCCGGCCCCTGCGTCCTCGATTCGGGGTGCGCTTGGTGAGGGCTCCAAGATGGCTCACTTTCAAAGGAAAAAACGGCCGGCGATTCGTCAAAAGAAGAGCCGCGGGATTTCCGCGAAACGTATCAGCAGGCCGGACGAGCGCAGTCCGGACCTCGGGCGGGCTAGGAGCCGTCGCGACGCGCCTGCTGGTTCTGCTGGCTCTGCTGGTCGACGTTGATCCCCATTTCTCGCAAAACCGCGTCGCTCACGTTGTGCTGCTCCCGCGCAAACATGAAAAGAAAATCGCCCGACCGATCAAATACGTAGTCGTATCCCTCGGCGGTTGCCACTTCTTCCACGGCGGCCAGCACGCGTTCTTGGATGGGCCGCATGAGTTCTTTCTGGCGGACGTACAGTTCTCCGTCCGGGCCGAAGTAGCGCTGGCGCAGGGTCTGGACCCGGTCGCGCGCCTCCTGGATGGCATCGCGCTTGCGCTGCCGTTCTTCCTCCGTGTAGAGCAATTCGCGCGCCTCGAACTCCTGCTGCAGGGTATCGACCCGGCTGCGCGCCTCCTGGATGTCGGTCTGCCACTGCTCCTCCAGCCGATCCAGCTTCTGCTGCACGGTGGCGTACTCGGGAAGCTGATTCAGTACGTACTCCGAGTCGATGTACCCGATCTTTTGCTGGGCGGCGGCGGGCTGAGCGGGGCCGGCGGTCAGGGCGAAGCCGGCGGCAAGAAGGATCACGAGGCCGAGCCACGCGGCCCAACTGGCGAGGAACGACGTCCGCTGCGCCGCATGGCTGGGAACGAGTCCGTTCACAAGAGCAAGTCCGCTGGTGAGGAAAACGTGCGAGGGGGTGCCGGGCCTGCCGAGGGGGCCGTCCTCAGGGGTGGCGGGCCGGAGCGCTCCCCGGGCCGCCCGGTCGGGCAGGGTGCGTCCCGGTGCGCCCCTCTTGCGCCCCGGCACCGGCCGGGCCTCGGGCGGGCGTTCCGCGAGCGGGCTTCGGGCAGGCGGGCTGCGGAGCGGTGCATCAGTTGAAGCCCCGGCCGAGCGAGAACTGGAAGGTCCAGTCGCGCGTACCCTGGTCGCCGGACTCGATGGGCGTGTAGCGGTCGAAGTTGTAGCCGTAGTTGAACTCGATCATGCCCACGATCGGCAGGAAGAGCTTCACCCCCACGCCGGCCGACCGGTAGAGGTTCTGCGGGTTGTAGGTGTCGAGCGACTCCCAGGCTCCCGCCGCGTCGAGGAACAGATAGGGCCGGGCCTGCAGCTGCTGCGACTCGACGGCCATCCAGCGGAACTCGGACGTAAACTTATTCATGATCTGCGCGCCGGCCGGCGAGAGGTTGTCGGACCCCACGCTGCGCGGGACGACGGGGCCGATCGACCCCTGCGGATAGCCGCGCATGAAGACCGGGTCGGTTCCGTACGTGAACCCGCTGTAGTCGAACGGCGTGCCGCCGACCTCGAAGAGCTCGAACTCGACCTCTTCGCCGGTGAGGGATCCGACGTACCCGATGTCGGTTCCCACCCCGAAGGAGAATTTGTCGCCGAGCGGCACGTTCCAGTTCGTCTTGAAGCGCCACTTGTGGTACTGCACCAGGTCGCCGACCGGCGGCGCAACCTCCAGGGAGAGCGAGGTCTGCGCCCCCCGGCTCGGGAAGCGGGGATTGTCGAGGGAGTTGCGGGAAAGAGACTGGCGAACGGTCACCGACTGGTTCACGCCCGCGCCGACGCTGAAGAGGCCGACGTTGCGGCGGGTGACGCCCTCGTCTCCGGCCTGCGACTCCGGCACGCGCTCCCCCTCTTCGTTGAAGTACTGGAACCCCCGGTTGTTGTAGTACCGGTAGCCCACCGTCGTGCCGGTAGAGAACTTGTCGTCGGGCCAGTCCAGGCGCTGCTCGAAGAACGCCGACATCTCGACGGTCTGGAACAGGCCGTCGCTGACGCCCGAGCCGCCGAAGACGGAGCGAGTGTAGCGAGCATACGACACCGAGCCGCCGATGGGCGTCGGGTTGCCCCGGAACCAGGGTTCGGTAAAGCTCAGCGAGTACTGCTGGTAGAAGCTGCCGTTGGTCCGGACGTTGACCCCGAGCTGCTGGCCGTCGCCGGAGGGCAGCGGCCGCCAGGCGCTGCTGTCGAAGAGGTTCTGGGCGGAGAAGTTGTTGAACTTAAAGCCGAGCTGCAGCACGAGGCCGAAGTTGCCCCACGTGCCGGAGAGCTCCAGCTGGTCGCTGCCCACCTCTTCGACGTCGTAGGTGAGGTTGGCCTGCTTCTTCTGCGGGTCGACGTCCACGTTCGGCCCCTTCGCCAGCGACTGCTTGCTGAAGTAGTTCAGCTGCATGAGCCGCCGGATGGATTCCTGAATGGCCGACCGGCTGAATCGCTGCCCCGGCACGGTGTACAACTCGCGCCGTATGACGTGGTCTTTCGTTTTGGTGTTTCCGGAAATGCGGATGTTTCCGAACGTGTAGACGTCTCCCTCCTGTACGTCCAGCGTCACGTCGAGGGAGTCCTCACCGACCACGCGGATCGTCGGTTCGACGTTGGCGCGCATGTACCCGCGGTCCATGTACAGACCGAGGACGTCGTCTCCCTTCTTGTTGCCGAACAGGTTCTGCTCCAGCCGCTGGCCGTCGTAGGGCTCTCCTTCTTCCAGGCCCAACTGGTTCGTCAGGACGCGATCGGGGAAGACCGTATTGCCCTCCCACTCCAGGTCGCTGATGTAGTAGCGGCGCCCCTCTTCCACCGTCACGTTAATTCCGATTCCGTCGTTGCTGACGTAGTAGACGGAGTCGGACACGATTCGGGCGTCGTAGTAGCCCTCGCTGTTGTAAAAGTCGATGATCTTTTGCAGGTCGTCCTCATACGGGTCCTCCTTGAACTCTTCCCCCTTCCAGAAGCGCCACCACCGGTTCTCGCGGGTCTCTTCCATGGCGTCGCGGAGGTCGCCGTCGTCGAAGGCGCTGTTTCCCGTAAAGCGGATGGCCTCCACCTCCACCTCCGGCCCGCGGTCGACGTTGAAGGTCAAGTTGACCTGATTGTTGGTCGTGACCGTTCGGTCAACCTCGACGGACGCGCGGCGGTGCCCCTTGTCGGCGTAGAAATCCCGGATGATCTGCTTCGTTCGCTCCAGATCCGACGGGCGCACCGGCCGCCCCTTCAGAAGCGGCACCTTCTTGTCGATGTCCTCCCGGTGGCTGTCCTTGATGCCGCGGTAGCGGTAGTCGCCTAGCGTGGGCTCCGGCGTCACCTCAATGATGAGGGTGATGCGCTGCCCGCTGGTCGCCCCCCGGTAGATCTTCACGTCCGAAAAGAGACGGAGGTCGTAGATCGACCGGATGGCTTCGGCGATGTCGTTTCCGGCCGGGAGCGCCACCTCCTGCCCCACGTTGAGGCCGCTGGACTGGATGACGAACTCCTTCGTGCGCTTGTTCTCGATCCCTTGCACCTGGATCTTGTCCACGGTGAAGGTCGAGGCGTCGGGGGCCGAGCGGGCCTCGGCCACGCCGTTCGGCGCTTGCCCTCGCGGCGTCACTTGCGCCTGCACCGCGAGGGGCAGGCAGAAGGCGAGTGCGAAAAGGACGAGAGACCGGAGATTCATGCGACTGAGACTCGATTTCCAGAAAGCGACAGGAGGACGGCAGGTGCGGTCGTACCGTGACCGCTCCCGGCAGTTTCAGCGCACGCCGCCCGAGTGCGCGCACCGAGGACGCCGGCACCGTGCGCCGGAGACTCGGCGACCCGCTGGCCGCCCACCGACCACCACCCGCCGACCGAAGCCCGGGCGGTGCTCACGTCGTCCACAGGGGAAACGAGCCGGCGGATCGGATTATTGCCCGCACCCCGTGGAGGGGGCGGCAGCGCGCGGAGGACGGGACCTCGGGCCAAACCGGCGGGGTACGGGAGCGCTCGTTCCCCCTCGTTCCGCTTTGCCGAACGGACGCGGCGCCGGGGCTGCGGCCCTAGCCGGCTGCCGACTCGCCGTCTCCGCCCGACGGTTGGACCCGGCCGAAGCGGCGGTCGCGATCTTGGAACGAGCGGATGGCGTCGAGCAGGTTGTCGCGCCGGAAGTCGGGCCAGTACTCTTCGGTGATGTACAGTTCGGTGTATGCACTCTGCCAGAGCAGGAAGTTGGAGAGCCGGTACTCGCCGCCCGTGCGAATGAGCAGGTCGGGGTCGGGCATGCCGGCCGTATCCAGGTACTGCTCGAAGAGCGCCTCGTCGATCCGGTCCGGCGTGCACTCGCCGCGGTCTACCGCTTCGGCGATCTGGCGGACGGCCTCCAGGATCTCCCAGCGGCCGCTGTACGACAGAGCCAGCGTGAGCGTCATGCGGTCGTTGTCGGCCGTCAGGTCTTTCGTTCGGTCCAGCGCAGCCTGGCACGCGTCCGGCAACTCGGACAAGTCGCCGATGGTTTGCAGGCGAATCTCGTTCTCCATGAGGGTCTCCCGCTCCTCTTCCACCGTATGGATGAGGAGTTCCATCAGCGCATTGACCTCCACCTGCGGCCGGTTCCAGTTTTCGGTGCTGAAGGTGTAGAGGGTCAGGTAGTCGATCCCCACCTCCGCACACGACTCGGCAATGGAGCGAACGGACGAGACCCCCTCGTGGTGTCCGACGAACCGGGCCTTGTCCCGGTGCTGGGCCCACCGCCCGTTTCCGTCCATGATGCAGGCGATGTGGGCCGGGATGTCGCCCCGCTCCCAGAGCGCCTCGACGTCTGGATCTGAATCGGGGCCTCCCTGTGCGGGGTCTGCCGGTTCAGAGGAGTCGGTGTGCGGGATCGATTCCATGGCACGAGGGGTCAAGTCCGGTGCAGTGCGTATCAACAGTCTTGCTAACCGTGTCGCCAGCGGTGCTGCAGGACCTGTCGCGGGGCCTGTTGCCGTGGGGCCTGTTGCCGTGGGGGCCTGCTGCTTGTGTGCTTTCCTGCTTGCACGCCGTCCGGCCTCTTAAGCGCTCCCACCAGTGACTGCATCCTGCGACGGTCCATTTCCTCCGGCTCGTGGGCGCGTCGAGGCGCCGGTTGCCGGACGCTTCGTCCGGCCCAGGGCGTCTGAAAAAGAGGAACAGACGCCACCGGGCGAGCAGGCACCACGCAGCAGATGCGTCGCTTCGCGCCTTCCGCACTCGACACACAGCCCGCTCGAGATGCAGCCCGCTCGAGATACAGATCGGCCCCGAAGCGAAGTCGGCAACCCGATGCACAACCCGGTTGACGGCGGATGAGAAAACCGCAGGGCATCTCGTCGACCGCTCGCAGGGGCCCGAGGCCGGGCCGACCCGTTCTGCCATCGGCGCCGTACGGCCCTACCGCAACGTCCCGCCATTCCGCCGGCACGCCGACCTTCCCGTCGGCACCTCCCACCGGCCTGTCGTGCGGGCGGCCGTTCGTCCACCGCCCGTGCGTGCTGCGTTTCCGGTACGGACATCATACGACACAGTAACATCCCGACGGTCGTTCCCGCCGGGCGGCCTCGCGGCGACCGTGGCGGCATCGTTCGGCAAATCTTCCCAGTTTGTGCCGCTCCGGCTGTCCGCCGGAGGCTGCCGGCGCGTCTCCCGGACGGCCCCCGACCGGCGTCGGCAGCGAGCCCGCGGCAGTGCCCCCGCGGCGACCCGTGGGCCTCGTCGGAACGTGCGGGCGTCAGAGCCGGAGGATGTCATTGAAGATCAGGAAGGTCATGAACCCGAGCAGGAGAATCATTCCGATCTGTTGGGCGACGAGCCGGACGCGCACGGAGGGTTTTCGCCGGGTGATGCCCTCGTATAACAGAAACATGAGCTGACCGCCGTCCAGGGCCGGAACCGGCAGAATGTTCATGATGGCCAGGGTGACGGAGAGGGCGGCCACGAGCCGCCAGAACATGACTGCTCCCTGCTCGGCCGCCTCGCTGGTGACCTTCGCAATCATAACCGGCCCCCCGAGGCTCTCGCGCAGATCGTCTCGCCCGGTGGCAACGCGCTGGAGGGTGATGACGATGTTGCGCGAGGTGGTCCACACGTCTCCAGCCCCGGCCTGCAGCGCCTCCACCGGCCCGTAGTCGCGCTGCTCGATCCCGAACTCGGAATAGATCATGTCCATCGTCGCCTGCGAGGCCTGAGCGTTCGTCACCCCCAGGACGTAACGGCCCGACTCCGTCTGCGTCGGCGCGATCCGGCTGCGGTACACCACCCCGTCCGAGCGGCGCTCGACGGCGGTAGCCGGCACCGACGCGGTGGTGTCGGTACCGAGCGAGTCGGCGCGGAACCACTCGACCGTCATCGGCTCTCCCTCCGACGCCTGGATGAGGTCGCTCATCTCCGCCCAGAAACGGACCGGGGTGTCGTTGATGCGAACGATGCGGTCGCCGGTGCGCAGGCCGACCGTGTCCGCGGGCATCCCCGACTGCACCCCTCCGATGAGGGGAGGGATGTAGCTCACCCCGAAGCCGCGTTCGTCGTTGCGGGCACGGCTGACCCGCGTGATGAAGTCGCGCGGTCCGTGAATCACCTGCGTCGAGTCGTCTCGGCGCACCGTAATCGTCAGCGAATCGGCCGCCACGAGGTTGCTGGCCAGGATCTGGTCGAAGCGCTGAAACGGCTCTCCGTTGACTTCCAGAACGTGGTCGCCGGTGCGCAGGCCGATGTCGTGCGCGACCGATCCCTCCGCCACATAGATGCTCTCGATGTTGTCGGCCGGCACGAACGTTTCGCCCTGTGCCCAGCGGATGCCGCCGAAGATGATGGCAGCCAGGAGCACGTTGAAGAGAACCCCGGCCGTGATGACGACGATCCGCTGCCAGACCGGTTTGGAGCGAAACTCCCAGGGCTGGGCCTCGCTTTCCTGATGGTCGGTGTCGAGGCTCTCGTCGATCATCCCGCTGATCTTGACGTACCCGCCCAGCGGGGTGGCGCCGAGGGCGTACTCGGTGTCTCCGTGCTGGCGCCGCAACACCGTCGGCGGAAAGCCGATCGAGAACCGCTCGACCCGCATGCCGAACCATTTCGCCGTGAGGAAGTGCCCGAGCTCGTGGACGAAAACCAGGATGGTCAGCGCCAGAACGACCCAGAAGGTCGATGTCAGGATCGTGATCAGCAGGTCCATGCGTCGCAACCGTAGTGTACTGCGAGAGAATGCGGCCAAGAACGCCGCTCGAAGCAAGGGTCGGCACGAAAGCCAACACAGAGGTCGACAGCAGCCGGCGCGCCGGAGGGGAGCGCACCGCTCGTGCACGGGGCCGCGCGTCTCTGACCCTGTCTACCCCGTATATCCTCCCCCGCACGAACGTTCACCCCACACCGACGCTCCTGCGAACGGGCTCTTGCAAAGGCGCTCCTGCAGTGGGGCTCCTGCAACGGGCGCGGAGAGGCGAGGGCGTGCGGTGCAAACGCCGCGCCGGGAACCGTTGGCGCCGGGCATCGGCGCGAGGACGGTGGAAGGCGGCGGGAGGGGCGGCGCTTCCAGCCCGAACGGACCGGCCGGAGGGCTGTGGCCTTACGACCGTCCTCCCGACCGCCGCCTCGATCGGGGCTGTCAATCCCAAAGTTCAATATCCCGCCGACGAGGTGAGTTCCTGAACGCAGCGGCGGGCTTCGGCATCGGCGTCGGTCAGCGTGTCGAGGTCGACGTCCGCTTCCGTTCCCGGCACGCGCTCGAGGGCCTGCTCGATGGCCCGGGGAATGTCGGTAAAGCGGATTTCTTTGTCCAGAAAGAGAGACACCGCCTGCTCGTTGGCCGCGTTCAGAACGGCAGGTGCGGTCCCGCCCTGCTTCAGCGCCTCGAAGGCCAGCTGCAGGCACGGGAATTTCTCCACATCCGGCGTTTCGAAGTCGAGCCGCGACACGTCCGACCAGTCGAGCCGCTCGTGCGGCGCCGGCCACCGCGCCGGGTAGCTGAGCGCATACTGGATCGGGACCTTCATGTCCGGCACGCCGAGCTGGGCCTTGACGGAGCCGTCCGCAAACGCCACCATCGAGTGCACGATCGACTGCGGATGGACCAGCACCTGAATCTGGTCGACGTCGAGGTCGAACAGCCATTTGGCTTCGATAACCTCCAACCCCTTGTTCATCATCGTGGCCGAGTCGATGGTGATTTTCGCTCCCATCGACCAGTTGGGGTGGTCGAGCGCTTCGTCGACGGTGACGTCCGCGAACGTCGCGGCGTCTCGCGTTCGAAACGGCCCCCCGGAGGCCGTCAGGATAATCCGCTCCAGGACCTGCTCCGACTCGCCGGCCAGGCACTGAAAGATGGCGGAGTGTTCGCTGTCGACGGGAAGGAGGGTTCCGTCCGTTTCCTGCAGCAACGCTCGGATGAGCGAGCCGGCAACGACGAGCGTCTCTTTGTTGGCCAGCGCCACCTGTTTCCCGTGGCGGAGGGCAGAAACCACCGGGGCGAGTCCCGCAAACCCTACCACCGCCGCCACAACGACGTCGACGTCCGGCCGTGCGGCCGCGCGGCAGAGGCCGTCCTCCCCGCCGTACGCGTCGACCTGCGTCCCGGAAAGCCGGTCTTCGAGGCGAGGCAGGCAGCTCTCGTCGCCGATCGCGACGCAGTCGGGCTCAAACTCCTGCGCCTGCTCGACCAGGAGGTCGACGTTCGACCCGGCCGTGAGCGCTCGAACGCGAAATTGATCCGGAAACAGGCGGAGCACGTCGAGCGTCTGCGTGCCGATCGATCCGGTGGAGCCGAGCACGGCCACGCCTCGCGGCGCACCGTTCGAGGGCATGCCGTTCGCGGGCGTACCGTTCGCAGGCAGGGAGGCGTCGGAAGGTGAAGTCGGCATAGAGGGCGAGCGGAGGGCGGGATGTCAGAAGGGGTGGAGGTGCAGGGCGCAACCGGGCCCATCCGGCATGCGGAGACAGCACGCGAGGCCGGCATGCGGGGCGGAAACCCGGGACGGCTCCGCCCGGACGGGACGTCCGATGGACAGGCCTTCAACCGGTACGTCAACCGATTCCCATCCCCTTTCGGTTCCTCCTTCAGCCTCGGGGGTTCCTCGGCGATGGCGCCCGGCCGAGCCGCCGCTCCCGGCGCGAAACGGGGCATCGAAGAACCGGGAGAATCGGGGACGAGGAAACGGACGGAGTGCCGGGTTCGTAGGTCTTTCACGAACGAATCGCGGACCCTTCAGCCCGCAGGTCCCGTCGGTCGCGGATCTCCCGGCTCCAGCTCGTGCGGCACCGCCGCTCACCGACCGGCCCCGCGCCGGACCGGTTCGAGAACCGGCTCGGGGCCCGTTTGGCGACGTCCGCGACCGTTGCCAAGGG
>CAKZLV010000303.1 GCA_937127285.1 uncultured Bacteroidota bacterium | reverse complement strand
CCGACGGCCACGCCCTACTCCCGCAACGCGATCTTCAGCGGGATGCTGCCGGACGCCCTCATCGACCGCTTCCCGCGGGTGTGGGAGAAGGCCGAAGAGAATGAGCACAGCCGCAACCAGTACGAGGAGGCCTTCCTGCACGACCTGCTCGACCGGAAGGGGCACGGCGACCTCAACATTCGCTACGACAAGCTGATCACCACCGAGGACGGGCGCGGGTTCTCCGGCCAGGTCTCCAATCTGACGCAGCACGACCTGAGCGCCGTCGTCGTCAACTTCGTCGACATCCTGGCCCACAGCCGCTCGGACAGCGACGTGCTGAAGGAACTCGCTCCTGACGAGCAGGCCTACCGGGCGCTGACGCGGACTTGGTTCGAGCACTCCTGGCTCTACGACGCCCTGCGCGAGCTGGCGGAGCGCGACTGCACCGTCGTGATCACCACCGACCACGGGGCGATTCGCTCCCTTCGCTCCACGAAAGTCATCGGCGACCGCGAGACCTCCACCGCGCTCCGCTACAAGTACGGACGCAACCTGCAGTGCGACGAGGAGGACGCGATCTTCGTCGAAGACCCGCGCACGTTCGGCCTGCCGGCGCACTCGATGAACACGAACTACATCATCGCGAAGGAGGACTACTACTTCGTCTACCCGACGAACTTCCACCACTACGAGAACCTCTACCGCGACACGATGCAGCACGGCGGCGCCTCCCTCGAAGAAATGATCCTACCCGTGGCGACGCTGCGTCCAAAGGGATAGACGATCGGAGATGTTGGGACTCTGGGTTGGTTGGATAGGGCGCACGATCGTCTTAACCGAGATCGGCCCAGTTTGGGGAGATTCCGGATCGAGTCCGGAATGACGTGTCCATGATTTCGTACCGCCTGTGCACGCCCCGCGCACCGTTTTCCATGCAGACGCATCTCCCGGTCCGTGAGTGATCCAGAATCGACCATTCAGACGCTGAATCTCCCGATCACAACGCAGTCCGTCGAGGAAACGATGCGACTGGGGAAAGCGCTCGCCGATGCGCTCGTCCCCGGCACCGTCGTCGCCCTCACCGGCGATCTCGGGACCGGCAAGACGCACCTCGTGAAAGGGATCGCCGCCGGGCTCGGGATTGACCCCGCCGCGGTGCGGAGCCCGACGTTCGTCATCTTGCAGACGTACGAAGCGGGCCGCCTCCCGCTCTATCACTTCGACGCCTATCGCGTCGGCAGCGAGGACGAGTTCGTTGAGCTCGGCTACGAGGCGTATTTCTTCGGCGACGGGATATCGGTCGTCGAATGGCCGGGTCGCGTCGCCTCGCTTCTCCCCGACGACGCCCTCCGCCTGCGCCTCTCCCACGTCTCCCCCTCGGAACGGCGGATCGAACGGGGGGATTGATGGGGGTTGGGTGGTTGAGAGAAAGGAAGTCGCGAGGCGCGCCTCGCGACTACGTCCATCCATCGCTTCCCTCGCCTCTCCCCGCACCGTTTCCCCGTCCCCCCCAATTCGCCCTTCGCCATCACCCTATGTCTGACGCCGTCTCGTTTCTCAACGACCTCCCGCGCTTCTCCGGCGAGCAGGACGCGGCGTTTAAGCCCGGACTGGAGCGGATGGAGGCGCTCTTGGAGGCGATGGGGAATCCGCACGACGACCTCCGCGCCGTGCACGTCGCCGGGACGAACGGCAAGGGCTCGGTCGCCTCGATGACGGCGGCGATCGCCACGGCCGCCGGCCTGCGCACGGGCCTGCATACCTCACCCCAACTGCGTCACCTCACGGACCTGATGCGAATCGACGGGAAGCCGATTTCGACGGACTGGCTCGACGATGCCGTCGATCGCTACCGAACGGCCTTCGACGAAATCGCGCCCAGCTTCTTCGAGGCCACCGTTGCGCTCAGCTTCCGCTCCTTCGCCGACGAAGGCGTCGATCTCGCCGTTGTGGAGGTGGGTCTCGGGGGGCGGCTGGACGGGACGAACGTCTTGCAACCGGCCGTCTCCGTCATCACGAGCATCGACCTGGAGCACACGAACCTGCTGGGAGACACCCTGGACGCGATTGCGCGCGAGAAGGCCGGCATCATCAAACCGGAGACGCCCGTCGTCACCGGCGTCACGCAACCCGAGGCGCTCGCGGCAATTCGGGAGGTCGCCGCCGAGAACGACGCGCCGCTGCACGTCCTGGACGAGGAGGTCTCGATCGCGGTGCGGCGCTCCGGCATCCGCGGAGGCGTGCTCGACCTGCAGACCCCGCTCCGCCGGCTGTCGAACCTGCAGGTCGCCCTGCCCGGTGCGCACCAGCACCGCAACGCCGCCCTCGCCGTCCGCGCCGCCGAGCTCGTCCTGCCGGAAGCGGCTTACGACGCCCCCCTTCGAACCGGGCTGGCAGACGTCCGAACCCTCGCCGGCCTGCGCGGCCGCCTGGAGGTAGTGGCGGACGATCCGCTCGTCGTCGCGGACGTCGCCCACAACCCGTCGAGCCTCGCGGCGACGCTCGCAGCCGTAACAACCGGCCTGCAGGAGGAATCGGACGGTACCTGGAGCGGCACGCTCTGGGTGGCGCTCGGGCTTCTCCAGGACAAGGACCTCACCGGTATCGTGCAGGAGCTGTCGCGATGCGACGCCGAGACGCTTCGCGTCATTCCGCTTCGCCTCGACAGCGACCGCGCCCGTCCCGCAGACGACATCGCGACCGCCTGCCGGGAGGCCGGCCTCCCCGTGGACGATCCTGCCCGTCCGGCCGAAGCCGTCACGGCCTTTCGCAACGCCGCCGGACCGGGCGACGCTCTGCTCGCCAACGGATCGCACGCGGTCGTCGCCCCCCTTCTGTCCGCGACCGCCTCCGCATAGCACCCTTCAACACCTCAACACCCGAACACCCCAGCACACGAACACCTGAACACGCTCCCTCTCGGACACCTCTCCGCCGTTCAGACGTGTAGAGACGTGCATCTCTTCCCAAACGCTGCCCGTCCACCCCGCCCATGCTTTTTCCCGACGATAACGGGACGCCCGTCTCGACCGACACCCGCATTCTCCTCTTTACCGGCAAAGGCGGCGTCGGCAAGACGACCTGTGCGGCCGCCACTGCCCTGCAGGCCGCCCGCGATGGGAAGAAGACGCTCGTCCTCTCCTCCGACCCCGCCCACAGCCTCGCCGACGCCCTCGACCAGGACCTCGGCCCCGAACCGACCGAGATCGTCGACGATCTCTACGCGCAGGAGGTCGACCTGTACTACTCGATGAAGAAGTACTGGGGCAACATGCGCGAGCTGATGCTGACGGTCTTCCGCTGGCAGGGCGTCGACCAGATCGCCGCCGAGGAGCTCGCCGCCCTCCCCGGCATGAACGAAGGCTCGGTGCTCTTGTGGCTGGAGCAGGCCGTCCGCGAGAACGACTACGACCTCATCATCGTCGACAGCGCGCCGACGGGAGAAACCCTCACGCTGCTCACCCTCCCGCAGGTCACGCAGTGGTGGCTGGCGAAGGCGTTTCCGTTTCAGAAGTTTGCCTTTAAGAGCGTGGGCTTCGGGGTCCGCAAGACGACGGGCATCCCCCTCGACAAGGGCTACGAGGAACTGGAGGCGATCTTCGAGAAGCTGGAGACGATCCGCGACATCCTCGCCCATCGGCCGACGACCTCGATCCGGCTCGTCATGAACCCGGAAAAGATGGTGATCCAGGAGGCCCGGCGCGCCTACACCTACCTGCAGCTCTACGGCTACGGCGTTGACAGCGTCGTCGTCAACCGCGTTCTGCCGGAGGAGGAGATTCCCGACGGCTCGCTCTTTTCCAACTACCTCACCTCGCAGCGCGACTACCTGCAGCAGATCGAGCAGAGCTTCCATCCGCTCCCCATCCTGCAGGTGCCGCATCTCGGCGAGGAGGTCTTCGGCACCGAACGTCTCGCCCGCATCGCGGAATCGATGTACGAGGATCGGGCCCCGACCGACGTCCTGTACGACGAGGCGACGTTCGAGGTGCGCGAAGAAGGCGACGCCTACATCATCGACGTCCGGCTCCCGTTTGCCGACGAAGAGGACGTGGATGTCCGCCACTTCGGGGACCAACTCGTCGTGCAGGTGGCCAACCAGCGGCGGAATTACATTTTGCCGAATTTTTTGAGTTATTATGCGCTGCAGGGAAGTTCTTTGCGCGACGGCTGGCTGCACGTCCGGTTCGAGGAGGAGTGATTCAGCCTCCGCCCGCATCGGTACGGAACGGGGATCCGATGAACCGGAGAAGCGGGGGCGTGTGGGCGGTTGGGTGTGTGGGCGAATGAGGGATGAGATCCGCATGATGCATCGTGCGGTTCTCATGTCGGTATCTTCGATCTGCCCATCCTGAACGCGCCCCCACCCTCAACCCGAAACCCTCAACGCGCACCCCTCAACACACACCCCTCAACACACAACCCGGAACGTCCCCCGTACCTTCCACTTCTTCACGATTGCAGCCTTTCTCTATGTTCGTTCCCTCCGTTCTCCTGAAGCAACTGTACACCTTCGGGAGCCTCGAAAATACCGACCAGGGCGTCGAGTTCTCGATCAAGAACCGCCTGAAGGACGCCACCCTCACCGAGCTCGTCACCGTCAAGATCGACGGAGAGCGCGTTGACGACGACGATATTTCCCTCTATATGGGCGACGGCGACACGTACGCGCCGTCCGATATCACCCAATCCAGCCCGATCGACTTCCCGCTGCGGCGGACGCTGCATGTTCGGGCTGACATCTCCCCGCTCGGGTCCGGGAAGCACCAGATCGAAATCACCTTTCGGTCCAAACCCTTCGGAAAGCTCAGCTTCTCGGTCGAGGATTCGATCTCGGAGCAGGACGAGGCCATTCTCCGCATTCCGCGGGATGAGGACGACAACTACAGATCCGATATCATTCGAGAGCGGCAGGAGTGGATCGAGCGGCACACCGGGGCGTCGCTGGAGCACATCCCGAACCACTCGTTCGACCCGCACATCACGCAGGGGAACGTCGAAAACTTCACCGGCGTCGCCCAGATTCCGCTTGGGTTTGCCGGACCGCTGACCGTGAACGGCGAGCACGCCGACGGGGAGTACGTGATTCCCCTCGCAACCAGTGAGGGAACGCTCGTCGCCTCCTACAACCGCGGCATGAAGGTGTGCAACCTGAGCGGGGGCGTGCGGGCGACGGTCGTGGACGATGCCATGCAGCGCGCGCCCGTCTTCGTCTTTAACAATGCGCGGGAGGCGCGGGATTTCACGCGGTGGATCGATGAAAACCTGGACCGGATTCGAGAGGAGGCCGAGTCGACCTCCAGCGTGGCCGAACTGATTTACATCGACCAGTACCTCTCCAACACGTTTGCCTACCTGCGCTTCAACTACACGACCGGCGACGCGGCGGGGCAGAATATGGTCGGCCGGGCGACCTTCGCCGCCTGCGGCTGGATCATCGACCACTATCCCGCGCCCATCCAGCACTTCTACCTGGAGTCGAACTTCGCCACCGACAAGAAGGCCTCGCAGGTCAACATGATGCACACGCGGGGCAAGCGCGTAACGGCCGAGGCCACGATCGACCGCGACGTACTCATCCAGCACATGCGCGTCGAACCCGAAAGCCTGCACTACCACTGGAACGTCTCGACGGTCGGCTCCATCCTCTCCGGCGCCAACAACAACGGCGCGCACTCGCCGAACGCCATCACGGCGCTTTTCATTGCGACGGGGCAGGACGTGGCAAACGTCTCCGAATCGTCGGCCGCCATCCTCTACACGGAACTGACCGAGGAGAAGGACCTCTACATTTCGATTACGATCCCGTCGCTCATCGTCGCGACCTACGGGGGCGGGACCGGCCTGCCCACGCAGCGGGAGTGCCTCGAAACCATGAACTGCTACGGCAAGGGGAAGGTGAAGAAATTCGCCGAGATCGTCGCCGGCACCGTCCTCGCCGGCGAACTCAGCCTCGGCTCCGCCATCTCCTCCTCCGACTGGGTTTCCAGCCACGAAACCTACGGCCGCAACCGGTAGAAAGGGACCATTTCGAGTGTCGAGTTTCGAGTGATGCGTGTAGAATGGAAGGGGGGACGGATGGACGGGGGGACGGGTGGAGGCGATGATGAGAGGGAATGAGAGCGGCACGATGCATCGTGCCGTTCTCATTCCGTGCCGTTCTCATTCCGTGCCGTTCTTATTGCCCCTCATTCCCGTTCCGGCCCCACGATCCCTCACGCATTGCCCACCCCCAACCCAAAACCCCCAACCCGAAACCCAAAACCCACAACCCCCAACCCAAAACCCTCACCCCGCAACGCGAGACGCGCACGCCTTTTGCGTCCAACCGGTGCTGGTTGATAGATTGCGCATCCTACACATGGTTGGTGTATCGCTGCTCCCCACCGCAACTGTCCGCGCCTCATGATCGCTGCACTTGAGATTGTCATCCCGGCGCTGTACGCGATTTCCATCGCCGTCTTGCTGGCCTACGGGGGCAATCTCCTGTGGCTTGCCGTCTATCACGCCGTCGACGAGACCGAGCGCGAGGGGCCCGTGCCCGACCCCGAAGACATCCCGGAGCCGGACGCGTCCTGGCCCACGGTCACCGTGCAGCTTCCGCTCTACAACGAGGCCGACGTTGTCGACCGGCTCATCGACGCCTGCGCGGCGCTCGACTACCCCCGGCGCAAGCTCGAAATCCAGGTCCTGGACGACTCGACCGACGAAACGGTCGACAAGGTGGCCGATCGGGTCGAGTACTGGCAGGACCGGGGCGTCGACATCGTCCACATCCACCGCACCGACCGCACCGGCTACAAGGCCGGCGCGCTCGCGAACGGGCTTCGCCTCGCGCGAGGCGACTTTGTTGCCATCTTCGACGCGGACTTCCTCCCGCCGGCCGACTTCCTCCGGCGCGTCTTGCCTCACTTCTCGGAGGAGAACGATGGGGAGGACGTCGGCATGGTGCAGGCGCGGTGGGGGCATCTGAACGAGGAATACTCGCTGCTGACGCAGGTACAGGCCTTCGGGCTGGACGCGCACTTCGCCATCGAACAGTACGTGCGTGAACAGGCCGACTGCTTCATGAACTTCAACGGCACCGCCGGCGTGTGGCGCCGCGAGTGCATCGACGAGGCCGGCGGCTGGGAGCACGACACGCTCACCGAAGACCTCGACCTCAGCTACCGCGCCCAGCTGAAAGGCTGGCGGTTTAAGTATCTGCCCACGGTCGAAGCTCCCGCCGAGCTGCCCGCCGACATGAACGCGCTCCGCACCCAGCAATTTCGCTGGACGAAGGGGGCGGTCGAGACGGCCCTGAAGATGGCCGGGCGCCTCTGGTCCTCCGATCAGCCCGGCCGCGTGAAGCTGGAAGGAACGTTTCACCTCACCGCCCACTTCGCCTTTCCCTTCATCCTCCTGGCGGCGCTGACGCACGCCCCTCTTCTCTGGATGAAGTCGGTCGGCTACGGGCCGGGCGAAACCTACTTCGGGATTATGGGCCTGGGCCTCTTCGGCTTCGCCGGCTTCTTCCTCGCCCAGCTCTTTGCCCAGCGGTCCCTCTACCCGGACTGGGAGCGACGACTCCGCCTCTTTCCGGTGTTTATGGCCGGCAGTATGGGGCTCTCGCTCAGCAACACGCACGCCCTTCTCCAGGCGCTGCAAGGGAAGGATACCGCCTTCATCCGAACACCCAAGTACGGAGAGGCGTCGGACAGCGGGACGTGGTGGACGAGCCGCTACGCCATTGCCGAGATCCCTCGTTACGTGTGGGGCGAAGCCCTGCTGGCCCTGTACTGCACCGCCGGGTTGGGCGTAATCGTTGGACTGGGAGAATGGGCCGCGATCCCCTTTCAGGCGCTGTTTGCAGCCGGCTTCGTGCTGGTGACTGCGTCCAACGTCCAGCAGGTGCGCGCCGTCCGCCAGGCCTCCTCGCCGGCCCCGGCTGCCGGGTAGCCGCCCGTCTTCCGCAGGGCACGACCCGCCGGCCCGTCTCCAACGCGCACCGCAGGCCGGTTCGCGCATCGCGGGCCGGGCAGAGCGCTCCGTCCCCGCTCAAAATTCAACTCCGCCGGGGACAAATCGGGCTTTCAATAACATTCTGGTGATCGTAGGTTCATAAGAATGCGTCGAGGAGGTACCGTTTTGCCCCGGCGTATCGACGAATGCCTGAATATGCTCGAAGGGCCGTATGTCTGTCCCCACCATCCAGACCGCACTTCGCCTTCTGGAAGAGGAGAAGGTTCCGACCGCCATCTCCCGCCTGGAGCGGATCGTGCGCGAACGACCGGCCCACCTGCCGGCCCTCATTCTGTTGGCACGTGCCTACGAGTACGCGGATGAGTGGGAGCAGGCCCTCCAGACGTGGGAGGATGCCCGCTTCCTGATGCCCAACAGTCCGACGGTTCAAACGGGACGCAAGCGCGCGCTCCGCCGAATCGACGAGCCGGAAGCATCGAGCGACGACGAGAGGGAGACCGCCCCGCAAGACGACGCCCGCGAGACGACCGGCCGGCCGGAATCACCCGCCCCCGGCCCCCCCGCTTCCGACACCGGCTCCCCCGCTCCCGCCGCCGATCCCGCCGCCTCCGAGATCGACGCCTCCGAACCCGAGGCCCCGCCCGCGTCGGCATCCTCGCGCGGCGCAGATGCCGACCCGGAGCCGGGCAACCATCTCGCGGACGAAGACCCGACGGAGGACGAAGCCGCGGGCGAGACGCCGGACGCAGACGACGCGACGGTTTCGGAAGAGCCGGCCCCCCCAGAGGAGCGGAGGCCCGAAGTGGAAGCACCGCCGGCAGAGACATCGACCTCCGAAGGAGAGGAGCCCCCGAACGAAGAGGTGTCCGCCAAAGAGGAGGTCTCCCCGGAAGAAGGGGCGTCCCCGGTCGAGGAACCGGCGGGGAAGGACGAGGCGCAGCTGGAGGACGACCGAGCCGGCTCGATACCCGGGATCAAGGAACCAGACGGCGAGGGCGGGATGCCGTCCGGGCTGGAGCAGCTTCGGCGCCAGGCCGAGCAGGAGGCCCGGCAGGGCGGTGCTCGTCCCGGCCTTGCGCAGCAGCAGGCGGCGGCCTCCGCGGACGAGGCGGACGAGGCGGCCGAACAAGAGGCCGACGACGTCACCGGCGACCTCGACCGGTTGATTCGAGAACTCGAGTCGGCCCGCATCGAGCCCACCCCCGAGCCGTCGGACCCGGAGGAGGATCCGGAGGTCGACGCTCCGGACCTGGAGGACGACATCGACGACCTCGTCTCCGAAACCCTCGCCCGCATCTACGCCGGACAGGAGCAGTACCGACAGGCAGCACAGATCTACGTAAAGTTGGCCGCCCAGGAGCCGGATCGCGCCCGCCACCACCTCCAGAACGCCGCGGAGATGCGCGAGAAGGCCGACGCGCAGGAGGCCGCCCAGGCCGAGGAAACCGACGGCGCCCCGTAGCGGAACACCGGACGCTCCGGAAACGCGGCCGGCCCCGCCGCCCTCCGTCCATTCCCTCCGACCCTCGCGTTCTGACGGGTCTCTTCTTTCGCTTTTGCCTCTCCCGCCCGTGGATGACCTGATCGCCCTCCATCGCCGTTCCGCACGCCTCGTCGCCGGAGTCATGACGGGAACGTCGATGGACGGAGTGGATGTCGTCCTCACTCGCCTGGACGGCTCGGGGACCGCGCTGTCGATGGACGTGGCGGCGTTCGTGCACCGTCCGTACCCGGAAGCCGTCCGCTCTCTGATTCGGCGTCTCGCCGAAGCGGACACCGCCTCCGTCGACGACCTGACGCGCCTGAACGTGCGCCTCGCCTCCCTCTACGCGAGCACCGTCGATGCTGCCCTGCAGGACGCGGGGCTCCGCCGGTCGGACCTCGACCTGGTCGGCTCCCACGGACAGACGATTCGCCACCTGCCCGAGCCGGCCGACTGCGCCGGAGAGGCCGTCCGCGCCACCTGGCAGGTCGGAGACCCTTCTACGCTGGCCCAGCACCTCGACACCGTCGTGGTCGGCAACTTCCGCGCGGCCGACGTCGCCCGGGGCGGACAGGGCGCGCCGCTCGTTCCCTACTTCGACTACGTCACGTTTACGGACCCGGAGGAAACCTGCGCACTGCTCAACCTCGGCGGAATCGCCAACATCACGCTGCTTCCGGCGGGCGCGGATCGGGACGCAGTCCGCGCCTTCGACACCGGCCCCGCCAACATGGTCATCGACGCCCTCGCCGAGCGGCTCTTCGACGTCCCCTACGACCCCGACGGCCGGCACGCCGCCGCCGGCACGCCGGATCACGACTTCCTCGCCGAGCTTCTCGAGGACGACTTCTTCCAGCAGCCGCCCCCGAAATCCACCGGTCGCGAGGACTTCGGGCCGGACTTCGTCGACGGCATCATCGGGGAAGCCCGCGCCCGCGACCTGTCTCCGGACGACACGATGGCTACGGCCACGCTCCTCACGGCAGCCTCCGTCTACAAGGCCTACGCCCAACACCTGCGCACGGAGGCCCCCATCGACGCGCTCATCGCTTCCGGCGGCGGAACGCACAACGACGCGCTCATGCACATGCTTGCCGAGGCCTTCGCCCCGATCCCCGTGCGCACGGCCTCCGACTACGGCATCGACCCCGACGCGAAGGAAGCGCTCTGCTTCGCCGTCCTCGCCCACGAAACCGTCAACGGCGTACCGACGAACCTCCCCGCCGTCACCGGCGCCGACCGGCCGGCCGTCCTGGGCTCGGTGTCGGTGCCGTGAGTGGGGTTGGCTCCTGGTGCGTCGCAGCGGCCCGCCGATGCCCGGCGCGTCCGAACCGGCCGCCGAAAGCGTCACGGGTCAAGGAGGGAGAACACGCCCTTGAGACTCCTCGTCAACACGGGCCGCGTGCGCTGTCTTTCGCGGAGACGCCTGGCGAACGCTTCAGCGAACCAAGGACTCGCTCGTTGCCCGGCGCCGCGTACCGCTCGATTCGACCGCTCTCCACCATATGCGAACGTATATGCGAACGTCGGGTACAGTGACGGTTGCGGTGAACAATCGGTCGTATGCTCTTCCCGAACCGGTGACGACCGACCTGAATCGATTGATCGATGCGACTCCCGATCGGTTCTCCCCTGAAGACGATGGATCTGAATACCGGCTGACCGCCCCTCTCGACGAACCCATTCTGCAGGACAGAGAAAATGTCCGACGCGTTCGACGGAACGCACCGTACCCGCGGCTCGCCCGCACGCAAAAGATTCAGGGCGTTGTCCGCGTGGCGTTCATTATCCGGAAGGACGGAACCCCGACGCGGATTCGGATTGCTCAGGGGGCTCATTCTCTTCTCAACCGGGCGGCGCTCGACGCCGTACGGCGCACAACCTTCAAACCGGTTCGCGTGGGAGGCAAGCGCATCAACCTCTCGGTCTCCATGCCAATCACCTTTCGGATCGAGTCGGATCGGGTGCCGCGGAATGCACCGTAGCAGGCTGCGGTCTGGATGCACGGTTGCTCTCTCCGAACGGGGCAGCGCCCCCCGGCGCGAGACTCTTCCCTCCGGGGATCTGTGACGAACCGGGTGCGCGAGGCGGCCGTACTGTGAACCTGTTACCGCTCTCTCTCGACGTCTCCAGCGCGAACGTGCACATCCGGCTCTGGACGTACGGCCTGACGGTCGCGCTGCTCGTGCTCACCAGCGCACAAGTCGGAAACGCGCAGACTCCGTCTTCTGCCTCTCAGGCCCTCACCGGCGCCCCCAACCCGTCCGAGACCTTTGCCCCGAAGGCGCTTCACGCCGACATCCGGACGCTCATCGACGTGTTCGAGACGGTGCATCCGGACCTCTATCGCACCCTCTCCCGCCGGGCCCTGCAGCGCCGGGCCGACTCCCTGATCGCCGCGATCGACGCACCGATGACCCGGCAGGCCTTCTACGTTGCCCTCGCGCGGCTGGCCGCGACGGTCGGGGACGGACACACCCGCGTCGAGTTTCCCGCCGAGGCCTTCGCGTACGAGGCCCGCGGCGGGGCCGTCACGTTCCCCGCCACGGTTCAGCCGGGCGACGAGGGACTCTTCGTCGACCGCTCCTGCAGACCCTCCCCCGACCTCCGGTCCGGCTCCCGGATTCGCGCGATCAACGGGCGCGACGCCGCCGAGCTGTTCGGAGAGATCCAGCGCGTCGTATCGGGATCGGATCGCTACCAGCGGGCTGCCGCCGGCAACCGGTTCCCCTACCTGCTCTGGGCCCACGGCATCGATGCGCCGTTTCGGGTTGCCTTCACAACCCCGGACGGCAGGACTCGGACAACGACGATCCACGGCGTCCCCTTCTCGCGCGTCCGAACCTGCCTGACCGACACCGCGCAGCCCCTCTTTCACTTCGAGCGCCGGGGAGACGTCGGAATCCTCACGCTCCGCCACCTCCGCCACCCCGACCGATTCCGGTCGTTCCTGCAGTCGGTGGCCGACAGCCTCGCCCACCGGTCCGTCGAGGGACTCGTTCTCGACCTGCGCGGCAATCCGGGCGGGCGCTCCCGGGTCGCGACGCTGATGCTCTCGGCCCTGACCGACGAGCCGGTCCGCCTCGTCGCACACAAGGACTGGAAGGTGAGCCGCCCCGTTCAGAGACGCCTGCAGCAAACGGGCGGCGACTACAACCGCTACCTGGCGGCACGGCCCGGCCGCCGCCTGTCGATCGACTACCTGCGCGCTCCGCCTCCGCCGGTACCGCTGGTCGTCGACGTGCCGGTCGCCGCCCTCATCGGCCCCGGCACGTTTTCCGGCGCCGCCTCCCTGGCGGCTGCCCTGCAGGCCCACGACCTGGCCACCCTCGTCGGGCAGGAAACGGGTGGCCGGGCCAGCCGCTACGGCGAGGGGCATCCGTTTCGGCTTCCCCACACCGGCCTCCGCGCGATGGTGTCGTCCGCGTTCTTCGTCGGTCCCGGTGGAGAGGGAGACCGCCGGACGGGCGTCCGCCCCGACGTTCCCGTCCCTGCCTCTCCTCGTCTGGACACCGACCTCGCCCTCGGCGTCGCCGTCGGCCGGGTGGATTGAACGCGGGAAAAGGCGATTGTGGGATCGGGGGATTGGGGGAATGAAGGCGCCCCGCGTCCATGGGACCGTTCGTAAGAACGTTCATGGGACCGTTTATGAGAACGTTCGTGAGAGCGTTCATGAGACCGTTCGTGAGAGCGTTCGTGAGAACGTTCATGAGAGCGGCACGATGCATCGTGCCGCTCTCATACCACCGCCCTTCTCATACCACCGCCCTTCTCATACCACCGCCCTTCTCATACCACCGCCCTTCTC
>CAKZLV010000302.1 GCA_937127285.1 uncultured Bacteroidota bacterium | reverse complement strand
GGACAATGATCATTGATCAATGCCCAATGACTTCCGCCCAATCGCCCATACCCCACACGCCCACACCCCCACCCCTCCAAACATCCACACGTACGCTCTACCGAACGACCGTGATTTGCTGCGTGGCGGTAAAGGCCTCGCCGCGGGCACGCAGGAAGTACGTGCCGCTCGGCAGCGCGACGGCGTCGAGCGAGAGCGTGTGGCTTCGGTCGGACGTCATCGGTCCGCTGTGCAGCTGCACCACGCGCCGGCCGAGGAGGTCGTACACGTCAACCGTCACGTCCTGCGTTTCCCGCACCTGGAGCGTCAGCGCGCCGCGCTGGGTGACGGGGTTCGGCGCGATGCGCGTCCACGCGTAGGCCTCCTCCAACGCAATCGCTGCCTGGACGCTCGGGCTGAAGGCGAACGTGCCGTCGATGTCGATCTGCTTCAGGCGAAACGTGTAGGTGCCCGGCGACAGGTCGCGGACGCGGAAGCGGTACGCCGTCGCCTCGTTCGTCGTGCCCTGTCCCGCCCGGAAGCCGATCCGCTCGAACGTGCCACCGATCTGCTGCTGCACCTCAAAGCCGCTGTTGTTCGTCTCCGAAAGGGTGCGCCAGGTCAGAACCACATCCGACCCGTCGATCAGCGCGTCGAAGCCGGCGAGCTCGACGGGGAGGTTCTCGTTCGACGGCGTGGCGTCGGCGATCGCAACGTTGTCGGCGCCATCCGGGAAGCGCTGGACGGACTGCGTGTCTTTCTCTCCGTTGGCGTCTTCGTCGTACTGCGTGGACTGACCGAGCCCGCTCAACAACCCGGAGTCATCCGCGTCGTCCGTGTCGTACACGAATGCCGATTCGAGCCCCGTCGTCGTCACCGGCGTGTCGTTTGAGAAATCCGACGCCGCAGCCCGGTAGAGCGCGACGGCATCCGGACCGTTCTGAATGCTTCCGGGCAAGTCTGCGTCGGGATTGACGGCCGGGTCGCCGATCGTATAGAAGCCATTGGGAGGCAGCGATCCGGACAGATCGATGGTCTGGTACGACGCGTCGTCGTTGCCGTTGAAGAATACAACGACGTAGGGATCGAGGCTGACCGTAGCGGCATCACTCCGGTTGTAGAGCTCGATGAACTCGGCCTCGTCGACCCCGGGTGTGTCCGAATCCACCTCGTTCAGGATGAGCGGAAACGTCGTCGCCGGGAACGTGACGACCGTGCCGTCGGCCAGGGCGGCGATCAGGGCGAAGGCGGGGCCGTTCTGGTCGTTGGCCGGCGTCAAGAACCCGGACGCCAGGACGATCGCGGACGCGCCGTTCAGTCCGGAGAGATCGGCCGTGAACGAGGCGGCGACATCCGACTGATCCGACAGCGCCACGTCGAGCGTGTACACGCCCGCCGGTACACCAGTGTAGTCATCGGTGATGTCCCGGTACGTCGCGTCGTCGACGAGCGTCGCCACCCCGCGGGCGTTCACGTCCACGGTCGGGGCGTCGGGGGCGCCGTGGTTGACGAGGAACTGGACCTGGTTCGGGTCGTCGCTCTCTTCGCGCACGTCATCTTCCACGAGCAGCTCGAAAGCGATCGGCTCCCCGTCCGGGTTTCCTTCGAAGGTGGACGGGTCGAGGACGCCGCTGGCAATGATCACCAGCTCTTCGTCGATCGGCACGGCGACATCGAATGTCGCGATGGCGTCCGTTACGTCGTTGCTAGTGCCCGGGGCGACGGCGATGGAGCGAACGCCGGAGTCGAGATCGATGAACGGGGTTGCGCTCCGGAACGTGAAGTCATCGAGCGCCGGAAGAAGGGCGCCGTCGATGTAGATGTCGACCGTCTGCGCACCCGGATCCGGAGCGTTGTGGATGACCTGCGCGCGAGAGGCGCCGAGGTCAATGACCGTGCCGTCGGCCGCCACGGCGATCAGCGTAAACGGAGCAACCGGCCGGTCGTCGCCGGCGTCGGTGTTCTCATTTCCGGGAGAGAGAAAGCCGGACGCGAGAACGGTGAGCGGAGCGTCTGCGAAGGGTCCCAGGTCGACGTCGAAAGAGGCGACAACGGTGGTGTTGTCATTGCCCGGCGTGACATCCAGGTCGACGTCGGCAGCCGGCGCGCCCAGGTAGCCGGTGACGTCCCGGTACGCAGCGTCGTCGACAAAGGGACCGTCGTCGGCCAGAACATCGACCGTGGGTGCATCCGTGGCACCGTGTACAACGCGAATCTCCACGTCGCCGTCTGTAGATGCAGCCGAGGAGCGGGCACCGGTTGCGATCAGTAGATCGAACGCGATGTCGCGGCCGTCGGGGTTGCCTTCGAAGTCGCCCGGAGCCAGGACGCCGTTGGCGACCACGGTGTAGCCTTCCCCGTCGTCCAGCATTGCGGGAAAGGTGGCCACGACGGCATCCCCTGGACCGGTGCTTTCCGAACCGGCGATGATGATATCGTAGTCGCCGGCCGGTAGCGAGAGAAACTCGGTCGCGGTCCGGAAGGCGACGTCGTCGAAGTCCGCTGCGACGGATCCGCCGGCGTCTTCGATGATGTAAATATCGACGATCCGTGCGTCCGGGTCGGCCGCATTGTGGATGATTTGCACGTCGGCCTGCCCCAGCGACGGCGCGGCGGCGAGGAAGGCCCAGCACATCGCGAGGAGAAGACCCGTCGCGAACGCGTGTCGGGAGGCAGGGACAGGCAGCGACGTCGCCGGCCGAGCGGGGGTCGGCGCACAAGACGTCGACAACGATGAGGAAAACGATGAGGACGTAGAAAAAAACATGAGAATTGGGGGTCGAAATGACGGAAAATGGGATGCGCGGCCCTTTCCTCAAGTACAACCCGTCGTCGAGCACAGCCTGCTACCGATACAAACGCCGGACCCCCAGCGACCGGCAGCCAGATCCGCTTTCAACGGGTTTCTTATAGAGAAAATGGGCAGACGCACTGGCAAGACACGACAGGAATACTATTATAATTATACCAAAATGTAATGGATCTGTTACTTGGATGCGGTGCGGAAGAAGCGGCCCGGTGGATTACCGAATTGTTACCGGAGTTGACGCCGAATTAACGCAATGTAACCGCTCCCGCGGAATTCGGCTGCGGCGCGTTTTGTAGGCTTTGACGTGTGGAATCGACGCACACACGCTCCCTCCTTCCCCTCCCCCCTTCCCATGCATTGTCGAATGAATCGAGGAGCGATCCAGGTGCTGATCGGCCTGGTGTCGCTTCTCTTTTTGTGGACTGGACTTCCCACGCCCGTCGCCGCGCAGGGCGTTACGACCGCCTCGATGCGCGGCTTCGTGACGGATGCGAACGGCGAGCCGCTTCCCGGCGCCAACGTCGTGGCTGTTCACGAACCCAGCGGCACGACGTACGGCACCTCCACCCGCCAGGGCGGCCTCTACACGCTCCGCAATCTCCGCGTCGGCGGGCCGTACACGGTGACGGTCACCTTCGTCGGCTACGAGCAGAAAAAGCGCGAGGGACTGGAGCTCAGCCTCGGAGAGACCCGCCAGGTGGACGTCCAGCTCGCCGAGAGCGCAACGCAGCTCGACGAGGTGGAAGTCACCGCGGAAGACGACGACGTCCTCAGCAGCGAGCGGACCGGCGCGGCGACGTCCGTCGACCCGGCCGAGGTCGACCGGCTGCCGACCATCGAGCGGTCGACGCGCGACCTCGTCCGCACCGACCCCCGCAGCGACGGCAACCTCAGCTTCGGCGGCCGCAACTGGCTCTACAACAACCTGTCGGTCGACGGCTCCTACTTTAACAACCCGTACGGTCTGGACGACCCCTCTCCCGGGGGACAGGCCAACGCCGAGCCGATCCCCTTCGAATCCGTCGAGCAGGTGCAGGTCTCCGTCGCCCCGTACGACGTCCGCCAGAGCGGCTTCACGGGCGCGAGCGTCAACACGGTCACCAAGAGCGGGACGAACGAATACACCGCCTCCGTCTACACCTTCTACCGCGACGAAAACTTCCAGGGCAACGAAGTGAGCGGCAACGAGGTCATTGCCAACCCCGACCTCACGTTCAACCAGTCGGGCTTCACCGTGGGCGGGCCGATCATCAAGGACAAGCTCTTCTTCTTCGTCAACGCCGAGCTTTCCCGCCGCGACGATCCCGGGACGAACTTCGCTGCCAACACGGACGGAACGGTGGGGCCGGGCGAATCGCGCGTTCGGGCGAGCACCATGCGCGACATCCGGGAGCGGATGCGCACGGTCTACGGCTACGACCCCGGCGCCTTTCAGGGCTTTACGCACGACACGGACAACAACAAGCTTCTCGCGAAGCTGAACTGGAACATCAGCGAGAATCACGACCTGTCGTTCCGGTACAACCTGCTGGATGCCTACCGCGATCTTCCGCCCAACCCGGTGGCGATTTCATTCAACGGAACGGGCCGCGGGCCGAACGAGAACAGCCTGCCGTTTCAGAACGCCGGCTACCGCATCAACAACGAGCTGAATTCCTTCGCGCTGGAGCTCAACAGCCGCGGCGGCGGGTGGACGAACCGGTTCTTTGCCAGCTACAACCGGTTCCGCGACTTCCGGGAGCCGTTCAGCGAGCCGTTCCCGACCCTGGAGATCGCTCAGAACGGCGTCACCTACACCACGGTCGGCCACGAGCCGTTCTCGATCCACAACATCCTGGATCAGGACGTGGTGCAGGTCACGAACAACTTCAGCTACTTCGCCGGTCGGCACATTCTCACCGGCGGCGCCAACTTCGAGCTGTTCTCGTTCTTCAATTCGTTCAACCTCTTCCGCCACGGCCCCTTCGGCTCTCCTGGACCGACGACGTTTCCGTCGCTCGACGACTTCTTCGAGCGCACGGATCCGAACGGCCCGGGGCAAGAGAACTTCAATCCGTACGAGCGCGAAAACGGCTTCGACGACGTGACGAACCCGGAGTTCGCCGACCTGCGGAGCTTCATCACCCCCTCCTCCACGCCGTTCAAGGGGGAGTACATCAACGTCGGCCAGGCGGCGCTCTACGTGCAGGATGAGTGGTCCGTCTCCTCGCGGCTGGACCTGACGATGGGCCTGCGGGTCGACTTCCCGCTCTACTTTACGGATCCGATCGACAATCCCTTCTCCCGCCAGCTCACCACGCTCGACGAGAACGACGAGCCCATCACGGTCGATCAGAGCGAGCTGCCGGACGTGCAGCCGCTCTGGTCTCCGCGCGTCGGATTTAACTGGGACGTCTTCGGCGACCGGTCGACGCAGGTTCGCGGCGGGACCGGCATCTTCACCGGGCGCCTTCCGTTCGTCTGGCTCGGCAACGTGATTTCGAACCCGGGGGCGAACCCGAACCTGTTTCCCGGTATTCCGCTGGAGGGGGTGCCGGAAGACCACGAAACGCAGGACAACTCGATCCTGCAGCAGTCCTTCGACCTCAACGCGGTCGTGGACGACTTTAAGTGGCCGCAGGTCTGGACGACGAACATCGCCGTCGATCAGCAGCTGCCGTGGGGTCTGCTGGGGACGGTCGAGTTCATTTACGGGAACGACCTGAACGCGATCGTCATGCGCAACTTCGACCTCGGCGAGCCGACGCGAACGCTCGACCAGGACGGGCGGCCGTTCTACAGCGAGCTGGAGCCGGCCAACGGCCCGGGGCTTCGCCAGGCCGAGTCCGGGAGTCAGGAGTTGAACCCGGACGGTGCGGGCGTCTACGTGCTGGATAACTCCAGCGAGGGCTACAACCTGAACCTGACGACCCAGCTCCGAAAGGAGTTCGACGTCGGTCTGGACGCGAGCCTTTCCTACAGCTACACGAAGGCGGAGAACCAGCTGAAGTCCACCGAAATCGCCAGTGCCCTCTGGAGCGAGCTTCCCGTACAGGGCGACCCGAACGATCCGAACTTGAGCAACTCCGAGTTCGGCATCCGCCACCGCATCACGGGAAGCGGGACCTACCGGCACGTGTGGGGAGATGGACGCTTCGCCACGGCCGTCGGGATGTTCTTCACGGTGGCGGAGGGCAACTCCTTCACGGTCGGCGGTGGCAACCGGTACTCGTTCACGTACTCCGGCGACGTCAACGGCGACGGCTCCGGGGCGAACGACCTCATCTACATCCCGGCCGCGCGGGAGGAGATCAACCTGGCGCCGATCCGGGACCAGGACGGAAACGTCGTGGCAACGCCCGCCCAGCAGTGGGAGGACCTTGATGCGTTCATCGAGCAGGACGCGTACCTGAGCGAGAACCGCGGGCAGATCGCCGAGCGCTTCGGCGCGGTGAACCCCTGGTTCACGAACATCGACCTGCGGATTCAGCAGGGCGTAGCGTTCCGCGCCGCGGGCGAGCCGCAGCGATTCCAGATCACGGTCGACATTCTCAACGTCGCCAACCTGATCAACTCCGATTGGGGCGTGCGCGAAGTCGCCCGCTCATCGGCTACCTCGCCGCTCAACCTGCAGGGGTTCAACGATGCCGGCGAGCCCGTCTTCACGTTCACCGGCCCGGACGAGACCTTCATCGAGGATCCCAGCATCACGTCGCGCTGGCAGATGCAGGTCGGCGTGAAGTATCTCTTCAACTGACGCGCATCGGTCGACTTGCGGAGATGGCACGCACAACGGCCCGGCGCTGGCGACAGCGTCGGGCCGTTTTGGATGTTATGGGTTCTGGGGGATGGATCATGTGGTAACCCAGTCGCGGGTTGACGGGGCGCCCGCCCTGTTGTCGATGTGGCCAATCGCATTGGCCACAGCCGACGGCCGGTCCGCCACAGCCTGGCGTCCTCCGGCCCTCGTTCGGGGATCGCTGTGCAGGGAAGCATCCTCCCCCTTCCATGTGGTTCGACAAACGTACAGCTACGAACTTCTGTCTTCATACAGCCATTCTGCCGGTCGAACCCGTCGGGGTGTCCCCTTTTTGACCGGCCAAAAAGAGGACAGGAAAAGCCGGCCCAACCGGCACGCGCTCACTGCGCTGGCGTCGCCGGGCTGTTCATCGGTATTCGCTTTCGGATCCTGGACAAATCCTCACCCACCCACCCGAGCCCCCACACTCCCAATCTCATCCACACCGCCGTCCGAGACGCCGCACCGCGAAAGGCCCGGAAGAAGAATCCGTCGAAAGAAGGAGGGACGGAGGCAAGATACGTCCATACACCCAGCCTTCACACCTCCATCCTTCATACATCCATCCTTCCTTCCGACGTCCCCCCCCCCCGAACGGAGCATGCGGAGTTCGTATCCTGCCACACCCCCGTCACCA
>CAKZLV010000301.1 GCA_937127285.1 uncultured Bacteroidota bacterium | reverse complement strand
CTGGCTCTACCCAGCAGCGAAGCGATTTGTCGATCGCACGCTCCCTCAGAAGAACCGACTTTCGAGGCGATTGCGGCGAATTCAACCCCTGAAAATTTTTGTCGTGTAGTGTGCCGTGGCTCACACTTTAGACCATGGTACTGGGTGCACCCACAACAATCTTTCTATTATCTTTGACCCACCAATTTCCTGCGATGGATTTTTCCAACGTAAATCGAAGGACCAAAATCGTCTTTATCACGATTGGCGGTTGCACAATTGCTGGCCTCATTCCATCAATGAGCATCCCAGTCATCTTGCTCAAGGTGCTGGCGTTCGGGAGTCTCTTTGGCCTCGTGTATTATTTCTTTGTCGACGACCGGCTGGACAAGGACATCGTAATTATTGTTGATGACGTCCAGCGAAGCAAGAAAGACGAGTACAGAGAGCAAATCCGTTCAGCGCTTGATTCCTTTGGTGAAGTCGTTCGGCTTGAGGAAGATCTCAACGAGATTGCCCTTGCCGTTCCGGAGACAACGGCTACGATGACCAACGTTGATCGTGCCGTGGAAGGCAGTGAAGCAAAACTTAACCGAGATAATGCCAGAGGCATTATTGAATATTCCTCCCTTGGAGCTCAGGCCTCGATGACGGTAACGATTGAAGGGAGCGCAACGCCTGGCAGCGAGGTCTTCATTGACGGCGTATCTCAACCCATTTCGGTGGGTCGAGGCGGTGGTTTTGCCGTCGAGGTACCGTTGTCTCTCGTCCAAAAACACCAGGATCAGAGCTATATTCCTGCCACCTGCCGAAAGAGAGACATAGAAGAAGAAATTGAAATACCAGTCTCCGGATAAGCCTTCCGGCAGGGAGTACCGTTGTACAGCCTGCGGTTTTGAGCATCATCGAGACGGTGTAGGTGCTACCAGCATCAGAGCAGCGTATCTGGGGTCCGCCCCAGTAGTTGGGGTGATGGTACCCCCCACAGGGCTGCGGTTCGCACCGCACCGTGTGTAGCTCGCTTAGTGGTGTTGGCGGAGAGGCCACGCTCGAAGGCGAGAAAGAACCCCCCGATCTTTCGTCGTGGGAGTATGTCAGCAGGTCCGTCGAGGGGGTCGGGTGTGGGACGGTTGCCCCACCGGTCGGGCAGTTCCTAGCGCTTCAACTCGAGAGCGAGATCACCGTCGGCGGCACCACCACGCGCCAGGTGGAGGGGGTGAGCGAGCGACTGCTGGACGTCCGTGCCGTCATTTCCTTCGACGCAAATGACAACGTAGAGGACGTCGATCTCGTCTGCTTCGGAAGGCGGCGCTTGTGTCATTTTTGCGTTGGCGGTGATGCGTCTCGTATTATCTTTGTGGCGAGGGGATACAGACCTCGGCCGACCGGTTCCCCGTGGCCACCCGCGGACGCCGGGCGTGACCGGGACGGACCTCGGCACCTTCGACCGAGACCGTGGAAAATCGGAGGCCCACGGACCTCCCGAGAGTTCCTACCCGCTGCTCCCCCCGTTGGCTGCTCCCCCGTTGATTGCCCCTCCCTATGTCCATCCGCGATAAGATCGACCGCGCCAAAGAGAAGATCAGCAAGCAGTTCGTGTCCGAACGGGCCGCGGGCATCACCCCCGGCGACCTGGATACGGTCACGGACGAGGCAGATCGGATCCGGGCGAAGTTCGAACAGGACGGGCCGCTCGGGCGCTTCATCGGCGACGTTCAGCTGCTGATCTCGGCGGTCCGCGACTACAGCCGAGGGACGTACCGGAAAATTCCCTACCGCACCGTGGCCGTGATTGCGGCGGCGCTGCTTTACGTGCTCAATCCGTTTGACCTCATCCCCGACGCGATTCCCGGCGTCGGGCTCCTCGACGATGCAACCGTGGTCGGCTTTGCCCTGGCCATGATCGAGCAGGATCTGGAGGACTACAAGGCCTGGAAGATTGCCCGGGTGGAGGCGGCGGATCAACCTGACCCCTCCGCTCTGAACGGGTCTTAATCCGATGCGCGCAGAGCCCGAACGCTTCGCCCCCCGTCGATCTCGCCGGCCTCGTGCGCCAGGCGGCGGTCGTGTGCCGAAGGTGCTCGAAGCGCCCTGCTTTCTCTTCCCCGATCGTGACCGATTGCTTCCGATGAGCCGCGCCCTTTTGCCCTGGATGCCCGTTCTCCTTCTCGGCACCCTTCTCAGCTGCCAGCCCGCTTCTTCTCCGGCCCCGGGCGACGCCGACGACCCGGTGCGCTTCATGACCTACAACATTGAGGACGTCCGGACGGCCGACCTCCGCTCCGGCGACCACCCCCGCCTCGTCGAAGCGGCCGCGATCATCCAGGACCTGCGGCCCGACGTCCTGCTCGTCAACGAGATGACCGTCGACCAGCCCGGTGCGCCCGGCTACCCATCGGGGGAGCCCGCCGCTCAGAACGCCCGGCGATTCGCCGACGGGTATCTCCGCGAGGCCCAGGCCGACTCCCTGCGCCCCCTCTCCTACCAGACGGTCATGCTCCCGGTCAACACTGGCCAGCCCAGCCAGCTCGACCTGAACAACGACGGTCGGGTTGTAACGCGCGTCCCCGACGTACCTCGCTCGCCTGCTGACGGACGCGTCGCGCCGCAGACGGCCGGTGGCCGCGCCTACGGCGGCGACGCCTGGGGCTTCGGCACCTTCCCCGGCCAGTACGGAATGGCTGTCTTCGTCCGGGAGGACTGGACGGTCCTGCGCGACTCCATCCGTACCTTTCGGCTCTTCAAGTGGTCGGACATGCCGGGGGCCGCCGTCCCGGTCGACAGCGTCACCGGGGAGCGGTGGTACTCCGCCGAGGAATGGGAGACGATGCGCCTCTCGTCGAAGAGCCACTGGGACGTCCCCGTCCGCCTGCCGGGCGGGCGCGTCGTTCACGTCCTGGCCAGTCACCCGACGCCGCCCGGCTTCGACGGGGCGGCCGACCGCAATGGGCGGCGCAACCACAACGAGATTCGCTTCTGGGTCGACTACCTCAGCGGGGCCGACTACATCGCCGACGACTCCTCCCGGGCCGGCGGGCTGCCCGAGGACGCTCCTTTCGTCCTGATGGGCGATCTGAATGCCGACCCGGACGAGGGCGACAGCTACGGCAACGCCATCAACCCGCTGCTGAGGCATCCCCGCGTCCAGAGCCGCCCGGTTCCCACTGCGACCGACCGCGGACAGCGGGCCTTTCCCGACCTCGACGCGGACGACACCACGCCGTTCGGACTGCGGATCGACTACGTCCTGCCGTCGTCCAATCTCGACGTCACCAGCGCTCACGTCTGGCGCCCCGCCCCCGCCGACACCTCCGACCTGCCGGTGAGCGATCACTTCCCGGTGTACGTAGACGTCCTTCCGAGGCCGTGACCGGGACAGGCGGGCCCGCCTGCATCGTCGGCACCGCGCGCGTCCAGCCTGCGATGCGTGCAGCCCGCGATGAGTCCAGCCTCTCCTCGGAGAGTTTCCCCGCCCCTTCGTGAAAGAACGGGTCGGGATGAACGTCCTCCCGTCGTCGAATCGCGTTCTCGTCGGCGGCGAGGAAATGGACGTCAACGGGGTCGATGGCGAAACGAACACCATATTCAGCACGGGAATTGGTGCCGGTGTGGACATCCGTTTCCTCGAACTGCAGGATCTCGGCGTACTTGGCCTCACCCTCAGCGGCCAACTCATCTTTGGAGCCGAAGCCGATGTGGCCCCCTCGATCGACGGCCTGGAAACGGAGCCGATCAGCGAGTTTCAGGCGGAAGTGACCGGCGTGGACCGAACCGTCGTGGAGAGTGCCAGCACGGTCTGTCAGCCGGAAGTGGGGCTCTACGTCGAGTTTTGACTTCGTCCCCGGCTGAAGCCGGACGGTTGACCCCTCTGTCGCGCATCCTCAGCACTTTTCATTCCTCCGAAAAGAGGACGCCCCTTCAGGCCAGAACCTGAAGGGGCGTTCTCATGCGTGAGCGGTAGTCGAGAGCCGTCCCGGCTCTCGCGACGCGTCGCGGCCGCTGCCGGAAGAATGGTGGGAGAACCGACGCAGCCGTGCTGCAAGGTGGCCGATCTTTATCGTCGCATATACCTCTGGCCTGGCGGCTGGTTTTAGATGTTTATGAAGGGCGCTGTAACTCTCATCCGACAGGCCGTGAAGAACACGTCTATCCGTTTCTCTTTCACGTTCTCTTCCGGGATAGACGTTGACGAAGGGTTCTGCCGGTACATTTTGAGCACGAATTGTTCATACTTTCTGGTACATATGCGGGGGCGCCGAATGAGATCCGCCCCGCTGAAAAGGCACGACGAAGAGTGGCCGTTAAGGAGCAGCACCGAGAGCGCGGGCACGAGTCGAAGGCCCGTAAGGATAAGGACATCGACGAGCGCCATCGTCCGCACTGAATCCCGCGGCGTTCAGCCGGACGGAGGTGCCCCCCTCCGAAGCCGGGCCGGGTCTCGAAGCGGTTCAAGTTCTACGTGCGGAAGGCACGGCTGAAGGACCGTCAACGACCCCCGACGAAAGATCGGTGGCTTGTAGCTGCCCTCCCCGCAAGGTTCAGCCACGGATCATCAGGCGCTACCTTGAAAGCGTCAGCGTCGGTTGGGGCGATTGACTGCCCCCTTTGCGGCGATATTCCGCGCCGCATTTCGGTCGGCATCCATTGCGTGCCCACATTCTTTGCATTTCTCTCCCGCTATTCCTCGACGGGTGAGCCGCCCACGGGAACGCGTGTCCCGCTGTCGGTAAACCATAGGCTTGCGGTTGCCGCCGGCTCCCCCGTCAGGCGGCGCCAGAACCGGGCGTAGCGCCGAATCTGCTTGCGGTACGGGTGCTGAGGGGGGAGATCTGAAAGCGCCCCGGCATCCCGGACGCGGTCTGTCTTGTAGTCGACGATGTGCCAGCCATCGTCGTCCTGGTAGACGAGATCAATCGTGCCCCGAAGCACCGTCTCGGGGGCCGTCTCCGTGCCGCCAGAGTCTGCGGGAGCCGGTTCGGGCTTTTCATTCTCGCCAGTCGACGTGTCGGCTGGCCGATCGGTCGACCCAGTGCGCAGGGCAAACGGATATTCGGTATACACCGTGTCCGCGTCCCGAACGGTCTCGGCGAGGGGACCGCTGGCGAACCGGTCGATCGTGGACCGGGCTTCGGCGGCGAGGTCGTCGTCGGAAAGGCTGGAAGACCGAGCTTCGGCCGAGGCCTCGTCGCGCATGGCGTCCTCTTCCCGCACTTGCTGTACGCGCGCCGCCAGATTCTCCGCAGTGGGAATCTCAGCGGGCTGCCCGGCCGCCCGGCTGCGCCGGACCCACCGCTCCAGGGCGGTGTGAACGACGATCCCGAAGAGCCAGCCATACCCCACCGGATGAAACGGATCGGCCTCCTCTCTCGTGGCTCCCGCCGCCGGTGCCCGCGATTCGTCATTCGAAGCGTCGTGGACGACGTCGGTCACGCTCTGTTCTCGAAACGAGGGCCGGGACTGCCGGGCAATCGACCGATCACGCTCGTCAAGACGGTCGCTATCCGGCGCCGCGAAGGGCGCAGGGTCGTCCTGTTCGACCGGGGGTGGATCCAGTACCGGGACCTCCTCTCCAATCTTCTCGGCCAGGTCTCCCCACGGGTCCTTCACGGCCGGTGCCCCATTCTTTTTGGAGGGCCGCGAAACAACCAGCAGATTCTTCGCCCGCGTCGCGGCTACATACAGAAGCCGGTGGGCTTCCGCGTTCTCGTGGGCGCTCTCGATCTCGGCGAAGGTTGGCTTGCGAGCGGTATCCCAGCCCAGAGGAGCGTGCGTGATCTTTGTGTGATACGCCCCCTCCTCGGTCACGGGGGCGACCAGGTAGTCGCTGGAATCTTGAGGGTCTTCGTCACTCCCGGAGACGGTCTCGCCTACTTCTCCGTTGGTTGCTCCCTCCGGTGACGACGCGCCGCCCGCGGCCCGTTCTCCCGACCCTTCGGGACGCAGGACGTGCGTGGTCGCCTTCCCCTTGGCGTTCCCCGCCGGATCGGCGAGAAAGACAACCGGTGCCTCCAGCCCCTTCGCCTGATGGACGTTCATGACCTGAACCGCCTCCTCACTCCCGGTATCGAGGGTCAGGCCATCGGCCTCCTCTTCGCCGTGAACGAGGGCGTGCAACTGTGCGGTGATCTCGGGCCAGCTCGCGCCGCTTGCCGCGCCGGCCTCGATCACGTCGACGGCGCGAGCGAACCGGCCGGCGCGCAAAGAGCGGCGGCTCGGGTTGGGCGGCGCCGACGCTGCGGCCATGAGCCCGGTGGTTTCGACGACCTTCGGAAAGGCGGTCGCCGGGCGGTCGTTCTGGAGGATCCGGCGCACCTCACGGAGCTGCCGGACGGCCTCTTCGACCGTATTGGCAAGCGGTTTCTCTAACGCCGCCAGCGTGTCGTCCGAGGGAGTCGACTCGGACCTGGCAAAGGCCGCCGCCCCACTGCCGGCCGCCCGGCGGTAGCGGTACAACTCCCCGTCGCTCAGACCCACCAGTCCACTGCGGAGGTAGGCGAGCGTCGCCACCGGGTCGTCGGGCCGGAGCGCCGCGCGAAGGAGCGCGACAAGGTCTTGGAGGTCGTCCGACTGGCCGAGGTCCTTGCTTCCGGTCACCGCCGCCGGAAGACCTACGCGCGCCAGGGCCTTCACGTAGAGGGAAAGGTTCGCCTTCTTCCGCGTCAGGATGAGAAAGTCGCCCGGCGAAGCCCCTCCCGGGAAGACGGCTGCACCCGCTTCCTCGTGGTTCTTGGGGAGCGCCAGCGGATGTTCGGTTCCCCGGTCAATCGCCGATCGAATGAACCGCGCGATCTGGCCGGCATCGTCCTCGGCGATCGGCTGTGCGGGATAACGGGAGACGTAGTCGCAGTCAATCGTCCGAATCGACGTGGGGTCAGCCCCGTCGGGACGCTCGTTGATGAAGGCTTCGTAGTCGGCCTGAGCGTCTCGATACATGCGGTCTTCGGGCGAGGAGTCCCCTTCCTCCCCGTCCTCCGGCAGGGCCGGACCGGCGAAGATCTCCTCGAATGCCTCGTCGCAGAAATCCAAGATCTGGCCGTGCGAGCGAAAATTCCGGTAGAGCGAGACCTCATCGCCACCGGCGCGGACGATCTGGCGGCTCACCTCTCGGAAGACATCGATGTCGGCGCGGCGGAACCGGTAGATCGACTGTTTGTCGTCGCCGACGATGAAGAGGCTTCCGGGACGGGGCCGGCAGTTCCGCCAGTCCGTCTCTTCTCGGTCTTGAGCGGTCAGATAGAAGAGGATCTCGGCCTGCAGGGGATCGGTGTCCTGGAACTCATCGACGAGCAGCCGGGGGGAGCGCTGCAGCACGTCTTCCCGAATTTCGGAGTGTTTTCGGAGAAGGGTCCTCGTCCAGTAGAGGACGTCATGGTGCGTGAGCTGACCCTCCTCCCGGCGCCTCTCGAGGAACTCCTTCGCTGCCGGTTCGACGAACCGTGCCGCTTGCTCGTGGGCGTAGGCCTTCCAGGCATTCAGATCCGGATCGATCGCCTCACACAGCGCCGGGTAGGCTTCCTTTTTGAGATCCTTCGCGGCTTCGTAGGAGTCGGAGCCGGATTCTCCCCACCGGCTGTAGTACAGATTCCCGGTTCCGTCGTCCTTCGCTCCGCCACGCACCATCTGGAGGAACTTCGCCTGCTGGGCCGGAGATGTCAGCGGCCTCGACGTCATCATCCCCTCGGCCTTATCGAGCGCCCTCTGCGCCTTGTGTCGCTCCCCCACCGGGGGATCGGGCCGGATGGCCTGCCACGTCTCGACAAACTCGCGCGCTCGTTCGACGTGCGGACTGAGGTCGGGAAGCTCGTCCGGCGCATTCGTGTACAGCCGAAGCTCCGGGTAGTGACTGGCCGTCTCGAAAAGACCGGTGAGGTCCTCCGGCGGGAGACCGAGCGTGTCGAGCTTCTGCATCAGCTCCGGCCGCTCTCGACGGGACTCCGTGACGTAGCGGTCCCAGACGCGGTGTTGAAGCTGCTCGAACTCACGATCGTCGATCCCCACGGCGAAGTCGGGCGGAAGATCGGCCTCGAACGCGTGCTCCCGTAGGATCCGGCCGCAGAAGGCGTGGACGGTTCCGATGAAGGTCTGCTGCACGGAATCAAGCGCGTTTTCCACGCGGCGAAGCTGTTCGGCCAACTCCGCTCGCGGGGCGTCCGCCTCCACCGCCTCTTCCGGCGTCAGGTCTTCACCGATCTCATCGCGGAGGTCCGCATCCAGCCTGGCGTTCGGCATCTCAAGGGCCGTGCGAAGAAGAAACCGGGCTCGGCGCAACTCCTTGTGGAAGCGCCCTTCCATCTCGCCGGCGGCCTTGCGGGTGAAGGTGATCGCCGCGAGGTCCGAGGCCTCAGCATCGCCCTGACGGATCAAGGCGACCATGCGGGCAACGAGCGAGGTCGTCTTTCCGGATCCGGCCGCAGCGCGCACCACGAAGTTCTGATCGCCCTCAAAGGAGGATAGATCCGGCAGCATATCTTCGTGCCAGGGGCCGATCCGGCGGCGACGTGCCTTGTCCCGCTCGCTGCGGGACCGATCACTGGCGTCGCCCTCGGCGCGTGGATCCGGGGAGACCTCGCGGCTACGGGTGGGCTCGTCGGAGGAAGACGTTGAGGAGGAGAATTCAGACATCAAAGGGGAAGGAAAAAGAATTGGGCAGTGTGCGCGGGGCGGCCGTGCTGTGAGATGCCGGGGCCAAAGCACGACCACCGCTGAAGCGAGGTACGGGCGGTGAAGAAGAGGGCTGCTTTCAGTAGGGCCGCCGGTTCGTTGGTAACGACTTCCCGGTTCGTCGGCCACGACCTCGACGCCGACGACATCAACACCAACGGGCGTTCGGCGGGACCTACTCGTCTTAGTCATCCGTGCAGGGCGGGCTTGGGCGATCGGCCGGGTACGACTTCGACTCGAGCTCGTCGCCGCGACGGTCCAGGTCGGGAACGAGCTCGTCGTAGTCTCCGAACCGCCAGGTCGACGCATCGTCTGGTTCCTGGCGCATCGGGAAGGTTCCGGTTCGGCAAAGCGCAGCGAGGCGCTGGATGAGCTCTTCCAGGTCGGATCGGTGCTCGCCCGAGAGCGACCAGGCAATGCGCGATCCCATCTCTTTCTCGGAGAAGAAGACGTAGCCCGATCGATCGACGGGACGGCCGAGATGCTCTTCAGCAACGGCCGCGTAGAGGGCCCACTGCAGCTTTTCTCCCTCTTTTAGAGGGTTTGTGACCTCAAACGACGACTGGCTTCCCGTTTTGTAATCCCAGATCTGGAGGGGGCGCTCGCCGGAGGGGCCTGCATCAGAGGGGGATGCGTCAGAACGCTGCGTCCTGGAGCTTCCACCTCCGGAAGAATTGTCCGAGGAGAGCGGCTGCACTTCATCGATCCGATCGACGCGCCCGCGGACCGGCAGCTCCTCACCGGAGGAGAGCGAAAGCGACACCGGGCCGAGGTCGCCGTCGCGGCGCCGCGGTCCCTTCTGGCCGAAGCCCCATTCGAAGCGCGCCGGCTCAAAGCGGGCGGCCCGCCGCTTTTCGGCCTCGACGAAGAGGCGGGCGGGCACCGACAGGCGCCGGAGAATTGCCTCTTGGGTCTCTCCGTCACCGATGTGGATCCGGCGGGCGATGTCGGCGACTGCCAACTCGATGCGGTCCATGAGCTGATCGAACGCCGGGCCGGCCTCCAGCCGCGCCTCGGACTGAAGCAGGTCCCGGTCCTCGCGCATAAACTGGTCGAAAGCGTCGTGGAGAATGGAGCCTTTGCGCAGGGAATTCAGCCACGGCTCGTCGGAGAGCGCGGGCTCGTCGAGAGGCTCCACGCCCAGCACGTACTTCACGAAGTAAGCGTAGGGGGAGGCGGCCAGCGTCTGCAGTCCGTTCGCAGACATCGGCGGGCCGTCGTAATCAGAGGCCAGAAAGTCGAGTTCTGGATACGGCGCGTCGGATTCGTCATCGCCAGGCAGAAGGCCGTCGTAGGCGGTGTAGCTGCTGGAGCGCCGGCTCTGGCGCGCCGTGCGTCCGCTCACGATCAAGGGGTAGTGCCTCTCAAGGGCCGCTTCGGCGGTTGCTGCCGGCAGGCGATGGTCCTTCTCCCTCTCAGTGTGTACGTCCTCGCCATTTGGGCCCGCACGCCCGGAGCGCCCCCCATTCTGCCCCACGGCGCCCTGATCCCTACCGTCTGGCGCTGACCGGTCTGCGTCCGGGTCGGCTTCGATGGACAGCCAGGCCTCCGTTTTGCTCAGAAGGGGGCCGCTCGCAGACGGAACCAGAAGCTCGGCGTGATCAACGGCCGGTACTCCCTCTTCCGTAGCCTCATCCGTCGCGGGCACCCCATCATCGGAATCGTCGGTACGGGGAGACGCCGAACTGGGTGCGGCCGTGTTCGTCCGCTCCAGATAGATCGAGGAGGGAAACCGCTCTTCCCCCTCCTCGGGGTCGAAGCTCATGGCAACGAGCGTCTGGGGGCCGCAGTGCCGGTCGAGCGCGACCTGAAAGCGCCAGGCGGTCTCCTCGGCGGCTCCGCGAGGCTGGGCAAGGGCTCCCTCCTGGCTGTCCGTGATGGACGAGCGCACCTCCTCCCCCAGCACGGCGTCTCCAGCCGCCGGAGCCGATACCGTCTCGCTATCCATCCCGACGACGAAGAGATGATCACGTCCGCTGAAGCCGGCACTGTCGAGGGGAAGAATGTGCGCCGCTCCTGGCTCGGGCTGTTGGGCGCCGACGTACGTTTCGGCCAGTCGGTTGCGGAACAGG
>CAKZLV010000300.1 GCA_937127285.1 uncultured Bacteroidota bacterium | reverse complement strand
GTCCGCAGCCTCCAAGCGTCCGCAGCCTCCAAGCGTCCGCAGCCTCCAAGCGTCCGCAGCCTCCAAGCGTCCGCAGCCTCCAAGCGTCCGCAGCCTCCAAGCGTCCGCAGCCTCCAAGCGTCCACGCTCCCAAGCCCCCACGCTCTCCGCTACGCCCCCTCGACGGTGGCTTCGTACGGGCCGGTGCCGAACGCCGGGGTGTCGTAGCCGAGAACGCGCGTCTGCACCCAGGCGGTGAGGCGGTCCTGCAGCATCGCGAGCGCGGGCACGATCATCATCAAGACGCCCGTGCCGAACAGGATCCCGACGCCGAGGCTGACGGCCATCGGCACGAGGAACTGGGCCTGCACGCTCTGCTCGATAATGATCGGGAAGACGCCCAGGAAGGTGGTGACCGACGTCAGAAGGATGGGCCGGAAGCGCGCCTGCCCGGCGTGGACGAGCGCATCCTTCCAGTCGGCTCCTTCGGCCCGCTCCTCGTTGGCGAAGTCGAGCATGACGAGCGCATCGTTCACGATGACACCGCTGAGGCCGACGATCCCGAAGATGCTGAGGAGTCCGAGCGAGAGGCCGAGCATCAGGTGGCCCACGATCGCCCCGATCCACGCAAACGGAATCGTACTCATGATGACGAGCGGCTGCAGGTACGACCGGAAGGGAATGGCGAGCAGCGCGTAGATCGCAAACAGCGCCAGGAGGAACCCGATGACCAGGGAACTCTGCGCCTTACGCTGCTGGCGCTGCTGCCCGCCGAACCCAAACGTCATGCCCTGAATCTCCTGCTGAACTGCGGGAAGAACGCTCGCCTCCAGATCGCCGGTCACCTCCCCGCCCGTGGTGACGGAGGGGTCGACGTCGGCGGTGACGGTGATGACGCGCCGACCGTCCTGGCGGTTGATCTGCGACGGTGCGTAGCTGATCGAAGCGGTGGCGACCTCTTCAAGCGGCACGTCGCTCCCCTGCGGCGTGCGGATGCGGTAGTCGCTCAGGTCTTCGATCGAGTTGCGCTGATCGTCCGGCAACCGGGCGTAGACGAGCACTTCGTCCTGCCCGCGCTGCAGGCGGTAGGACTCGACGCCGAAGAAGGCCGCCCGCACCTGCCGGGCGAGGTCGTCGAGCGTGATGTCGAGCGTCCGGGCGGCGGGCTTCAGCTTCAACTCGATCTCCCGCTTGCCCTGCTCGAGGTCGGACGTAATGTCGAAGACGCCGTTGTAGCGGCTCAGGGAGTCCTGCACGGCGGCAACGGCCCGATTCAGCTTCTCGTCCGTCGGCGCCGAGAGCTCCACGGACACCGGCTCGCCGACCGAGACGACGCTCGCGGTGAACGCCAGCGACCGGGCGCGCGGGATCGAGCCGGTGCGCTCGCGCCACCGCTCCTCGAACTCGGCCGAGGTCACCTCCCGCAGCTCCGGATCGATCATCTCGAAGCTGACCTCCGCGATGTTCGACTGGATCGGCACGAAGCCGGCCTGGTTGGGTCCGCTCGTCGCCCGCGGCTGCTGGCCGACGGTGACGTACACGTTCTCGACGAGATCCTGCCCGGCCTCCTCTTCCAGCTCGCGGATGGTTTCGGTGCCGGTTCGCTCCAGCAGCTTCGTGATCCGCTCGGTCTCCTCCGGCGTCGTGCCGGCCGGCATCTCCAGCTGGGCAGTCACCAGCTTCCCCTGGACGCTGGGAAAGAATTCGAACTTGATGTAGCCGTTGCCCACGAAGCTGAACGAGATGAAGAGCAGCGACACGGCCGCGGTGATCGTCACCGCGTAGTGATCCGTCGCAAACCGGAGCGCTTTCGTGAGCGGTCCGCGGATGAAGAGCTTCAGCCGGGCGGCCACCCAGTACCGCGCCGCATCGATCTTCTTCGCCACCACGTTTTTCGGGCCGTCCGACGCCCCGCCCGTCGAGAGGTGGTGGGGCAGGATGAAGAGCACCTCGATGATCGACAGGAGCAGGACGATGATGACGATCGTCGGGATGTCGCCCAGGAATTTCCCGATCGTCCCGCCGACGAAGAGCAGCGGCGTGAAGGCCGCGCACGTCGTGAGGACGGCAAAGATCACCGGGATGCCCACCCGCTGCGTGCCCTTCACGGCGGCGTTGAGGGAGTTTTGGCCCTTCTCCTGTTCGGCATAGACGTTCTCCCCCACCACGATCGCATCGTCCACTACGATTCCGATCGACAGGATGAAGCCGAAGAGCGAGAGCAGGTTGACGGACACGCCCAGGTACTGCATCACGATGAACGTGCCGATAAAGGACAGGAAGATGCCGACCGACGTCCAGAACGCGAGGCGCGGCGCGAGGAAGAGCGTCAGCGCGATGACGACGAGAATGAGGCCGATGATGCCATTGTCGATCAGGAGATTGAGGCGGTTCCGCAGGTCCTCGGCGTTGTTCTGCCAGATGGAGACCTCGAGACCGGCGGGGAGCGACGGGCGAAGCTCGCTGTCCAGATACGCCTTCACCGTCTCCTCCACGGCGAGCACCTGCTCGTCTCCCGTCCGAAAGACGTTCAGCACGGCGGCGGGCTTGCCGTTGAAGCGGGTGATGAGGTCGGCGTTCTCGGCGAAGCCGTCTTCAACCTGCGCGATATCCCCCAGCCGCACCTTCGTGCCGTCGCCCTGACTGCGCACGACGATGTCCTCGAAGTCGGACTTCGTGTAGTTCTGCCCCTCGGTCCGAATCGTGATCTCTTCGCCCTGCGTGTCGATGGTGCCGCCGGGCAGGTCGAGGCTTCCCTGGCGGACGAGCCGCGAGACTTCGCCCAGCGTCATGCCGTACTGGCGCAGCGTCTCGCGCGAGACTTCGACGGAGATCTCGTAATCGCGCACGCCGGAGACCTGGATGAAGGAGATCTGCGGGTCCTGCGTGAGGTCGTTCTTGACGCGCTCGGCCAGCTCTTTCAGGACGCGGTTGCTGGCGTTGCCGTAGAGCGCGATCTGCAGCGCCTGCTGGCGGTTGCTCACCTCCGTGACGACCGGCTCTTCGGCCCCTTCCGGAAAGGCGGTGATGCGGTCGACCTCCTGCTTGATGTCGGTGCGGGCGCGGGAGAGGTCGGTGCCGCGTTTCAGTTCGGCGGTCACCACGCCGTTGTTCTCCGACGCCGTCGCCACGATGCGGTCGAGCCCTTCGACGCCCTCGATCCGGTCTTCGATACGGCGGACGATGGACTCCTCCACCTCCTCGGGCGATCCGCCGGGGTAGGCCACGCGGATCTGGACGGAGTCGAGGCTGAACTCGGGGAAGACCTCCTGCACGGTCGTCGCCGCAGCAGCTACGCCCCCGAAGAGGATGAGCAGCATCAGCAAGTTGGCCGCCACACCGTTGCGGGCGAACCAGTCGATTACGCGATTCATGGCGTTGAACGTTGAGGGGTTGGACGTTGAACGTTGCGACAGTGGACGCAGGAGTCAGTCGTCGCGATCGATGCGGTATTCGGGCTGGGTTTCTCTCACGCGCCTGGCGTTGGGACGGGACGCGAGGTATTCGATAAGGCGATAACTCTGACGAGAGGCTTTTTCAGCCAGGTCGTAGGCAGCGTCGAATTCGTCCTGGCTGATGTAATCGAGGTCGAGCGCGAGATAAAGCTGGGAGCGGACCTCCCCGGTAGAGGCGCGGGCACGACCGAGATAGTCGATAAACAAGGACTGGGTGCGGCTTTCAAATCCCTCGGCAATGTTGCTCATGACCGACACGGCAGCCCGCTGAATCTGATCGCGCAGTCCGAAATCTCGGGAAAACCGATCCTTCGCGGTGTACGCGTAAACGTCGTTTGCCAGCCGGCGAGCTGTTTTCCAAACGTCTAGATCCTCAAACCGTCGTATCGTGCCCATTATCGTCTGAGTCGAACAGAGAAGGAACGTCATCACGTCTCTACTCGCTCTCCTCTTTCCTCGGCTGGACTTGTTTTCCGGACCTTTCGCGGCGCGGAGCCGTCAGCCGCAGCGCGTACCGCCCGGCGACGCGAACGCAGTGAGCTCGTGCCGGTTGGTGCGGCTTTTTCCGCCCCCTTTTTGGCCGGTCAAAAAGGGGCATCCCGACGGGCGCACCAGCAGGGTGGCTGCAGCAAGACAGGAGTTCGTATATGTGTTTTTGCCCATTCACTGCGAACGGAAGGGAGAGTGATCGTCATACAACGCCGAACGCCCCAACGCGCAACGTCCAACGCCCCAACGCAAAACGAACGCTATCGCGACGCCACCCGAACGCGCATGCTGTCGGAGTGGACGCGGAGGTCGGTGGTGATGATGCGGCTATTGGGAGAGAGGGTCGGGGCGAGGAAGGTCTGGTCTTCGACGGTCTGGATGGGCTGCACCTCCTGCTCGACGAGCAGGGAGTCGCCGGCGAGCGTCCACACCGTCGGCGTCTGGCCGGGGTCGCGGTCGCGAACGGCCCGGCGCGGCACGACCTGGTACTGCGAGCCGCGGCGGCCTTCGATGTCGACCGTCACGTAGCTGCCGATCGCGAGGGGCGGTCGCTCGGACTCGAACGGCTGCTCCGGCATCCGGGACGTCACCCGCATCGCCTCCTCGTAGGGCTGCGGCACGCGCACGACGACGTCGACCGTGCGCGTCTCTTCGTCGATCGCGCCTTCCACGCGGTGCACGCGCCCTTCCCACGCGAAGTCCTGGCCGCCGTAGTTCATCGTAACGGTGGCCGGGAGCCGGCCCGTCGTTCCCTGCGCGCCGTTCTGCCACAGGTTTTGGATCAGGGCCGCCTTGCGGGAGGACAGCGAGACGACGACTTCGACGCTCTCGGTGGAGTACACGGTGGCGACGGGGGTGCCGGGGCCGACGTACGCGCCGAGATCCGCCTGCTTCGTGCGCACCATGCCGTCGAACGGCACCTCCAGGCGCGTTCGCTGCAGGTTGATCTGAGCAGTTTCGAGGGCGGCCTGGGCGCTCTCCAGGTTGGCCTCCGCCTGCGCCAGCTGCGGCTCGTTGAAGATGAGACGTCCCAGGTCGGTGCTGTCCGGCTCCGGCGCCCGGCCGGTGCGCTCCCGAATCCGCTCGTAGTCCCGCTGCGCGACGTTCACCTCCTCGCGGGCGCGAAGGACCTCGAAGCGGGCCTGGGTGACGCGCGCCTCGGCTTGGCGCACCGCGTTCCGGTAATCGGACGGGTCGATCTGGGCGAGCGTCTCGCCGGCCTCGAACCGGCCGCCGCTGACGAGGGCGTCCGATACGTCCACAATCCGTCCGGAGACCTGCGCGGTGAGCTGGATTTCACGAACGGGCCGCACGGTTCCGTTGCCGCGAACGAGAAGGCTGCCGGCCCGCGTTTCGACCGGGACGGTGGAGACGAGCGGCGACTGCGGGGGCGGCGAGCCCTTCTCGGGCGTCGGGGCAAACACGCCGAGCAGCACCATCACAACGATGGCGCCGGCCACGATGCCGCCTCCGACAAAGATCCACTTGGTGTTGCTGCTGTCGGCCATGGAATCTGAAAACTGGATGGTGAGTCGCGATGCGACGGGCGTCGATGCGCGAACGCAATCCCCGCGGGGAAGCGGGCGCACTCCGCCTCGTGCGCGTTCGTTATGCTGGTCGTGACTGTACCGATGAGCGCGGCGTTGCTACTGAAACAGCCGGGGGTCGTCCGCCCCGTCGGCGTCGGTCCACGTGCCGCCGAGGGCCCGGTGGACGGCAAGCCGGGCATTCACCACAGCCTGCCGGGCGGCGGCGCGGCGCGTCTGGGCCTGGTAGAGGGCTCGCTCCGCGTCGAGGAGCGCCAGGATGTCGCCGATGCCGCGTTCGTAGCGGTCGCGCTGCGTCTGGAAGGACGCCCGCGCCGAGGCGACCTGATCCTGCAAAAACTCGAAGCGCTGCCGCTGCTTCTCGTAGGCGACGAGGGCTGCGTTCACCTCCTGAAAGGCCGTCAGGACCGTCTGCTGGTAGTTGGCCGCCTGCTGGCGGTAGCGGGCTTCGGCGGCGTCGATGTTGGCGCGCAGCCGCCCGCCCTGAAAGAGCGGCGCGGTGAGCTGTGCGGTGAAGTTGGCAAAGCGCTGGTCGACGTCCACGAGGCTGGAAAGCGAAGCACTCTGCAGGCCGCCCTGTCCGGTCAGGGAGAGCGACGGCAGCAGCTCCGCCCGCGCGACGCCGATTTGCTGGCGGGCCGCCTCCAGGCGCAGCGCGCCGGCGCGAACGTCCGGGCGCTGCATGAGGAGGTCGGACGGCAGTCCGGCCGGGATGTCGGAGAGGTCGACGGAGGCGTCGATGGAGTCGGGCAGGAGCGCGCGCTCTTCTCCGGCGAAGCGCCCGATGAGCGTCGCCAGCCGGGTTCGGGCGTCATAGAACTGGCTTTCGAGCTGCGGCTGCTCGGAGCGCGCGGCCTCCAGGTTCTGGCGAACGGTGAAGAGCTGAAACGACGAGGCAAGCCCCCGGGCGTAGCGGTCTTCCGTGATGTCCAGGCGCTGCTGCAAGAGGTCGACCGTTCGCTTGCCGAGTTCGACCTGACGCTGGAGCGCGGCGGCCTCGAAGTACGTCGAGATCGTCTGGCTGATGACGGAAATCCGCGCCGCCTGCAGGTCCGCCGCCGTCGCGAAGTACTGGCTCAGCGCCGCCTTGCGCTGGCTGCGCACGCGCCCCCAGAAGTCAATCTCGTAGGAGACGCCCAGGTTGGCCTGGTAGGTGGAAAAGGCGAACCGGTCGATGGACTGCTGCTGGCCTCCGTCGTTTCCGCCGCCCCCGTTGCTACCATCCTCTCCGCCGCCTCCCCCGATGGCCCCTCCGATACCGGTATTCGCCGGCTGATTCTGGTAGTTGTACTGCCCGTTCCCCGTCACGCTGGGAAAAAGCGGCGCGCGGGCAATGCGGAACTGCGCTTCCAGCTCGTCAACCCGCGCCCGGGCGGCCTCGAGGTCGAAGTTCTGGGCGATGGCCGTATCGATGAGCGTCGTCAGCGTCGAATCGCCGAAGCTCGTCCACCACCGAGTGGACGCGTAGCGAGCCGTGTCGGCGGCCGCCTCCGGGAGACTGGTGTCGGCCTCCGCCGGAGCGTAGCGGTCCGGGAGCTCTCGCTCCGCTTCCGGCGCGGTCATCTCCGGCGTCATCGAGCAGCCGCCGAGAAGGAGGGTTGCCGCAACGGCCGCTCCGAGCAGAGAGGCAACAAGTTGTCGAGCGAGAACGGGGGCGTGCATACGCGAAGCAGATCGGTCGGGAGGGAGCATGGGATCGAAACGCGCTTACGCGTCGGCGTCCGGCACAAGGCCATGGTAGAGCAGGTCGAAGAGGTGCTCTTTGCGGGCCTCGACGAACTCCCCCCAGTCGGACGCCGCCTCGGCGTGTATCGTCTGCACAGTCGGTCGCATCACGAAGAAGAAGATGCAGGTCGAAATCACGGAGACGAGCGTATGGTCGGGGTCGACGGCGCGAATCTCGCCGGACGCCACGGCGGCCTCGACCTTCTCAACGAAGATCTGCGGCGGCGCGTCGCCGGAGGCTTTCAGGCGCTTGAGGTGCTCGCCGAGGTGCGTCCCGCCGGCCAGGTTTTCGTTCACCATCAGCCGCATCGCGTCCTGGTTCGTTCGCACGAACTCGACGTAGCCGTCGATGAACACGCGAAGCGTCTCCGCAAACGTCGGCGCTTCCTTCAGGGACGCCCCGAACGACGCCATAAACCGCCGCATCGTGAAGGCAAACACCTCCCCGTAGAGGGTTTCCTTGTTGCGGAAGTAGTAGTGCAGCATCGCCTTGTTGATGTCTGCCGCATCGGCGATTTCCTGCATGCGGGCCCCGGCCCGGCCCTTCCGGGCGAACACCCGGAGGGCGGCGTCGAAAATCTGGCGCTCCGTCTCGGAGTACTCGGCGCGCAGATCGGCGTCGGACGGCAGGTTGGAATCGGCCATTCGGTCGGCGGGACGGTTGGGCAATGCAGCGATCCGGTACGACCGCCCGACCGGCAGGTTCAACCAAACGGTTAAACCAATTGTAAGGATGTGGTTGTAGACCGGATCATTGGAAAGAATGTCACAGAGGGACGCGGCTACTTCTTCATCGCCAGCGTGACGCCGTCGGCGAGCGGGAGGAAGGAGAGGTGGACCCGCTCGTCGGAGTGGAGGGATTCGTTGAAGCGTTTCGTGGCGCGGACGCTCTCGGATTCGGGATTGTCTTCGGCGACGCGCCCGTCGCGGAGCGTATTGTCGAACGCAATCACCCCGCCCGGCCGTAGCAGCGCGAGGCAGCGCTCGTGATAGTCCGGATATTCGGTCTTGTCGGCGTCCACGAATGCAAAGTCGAACGCCTCCTGCCGGCCGGCCGCAATCAGGTCGTCGAGCGTCTCCAGCGCCGGGGCGATGCGCAGGTCGATGCGGTCGGCCAGCCCAGCCTTTTTCCAGTAGCGGCGGGCGACCTGCGTGTACGTCTCGCTCCGGTCGCAGGCGACGAGCGTGCCGGTTTCCGGGAGCGCCTGGGCAACCGCCAGGGCGCTGTAGCCCGTAAAGGTGCCGATCTCGATCGTCCGGCGCGCCCCGATCATCCGCACGATCATCTGCAGGAACTGCCCCTGCTCCGGCGCGATCTGCATCTCGCTCTCCGGGTGCTCGGCCGTCTCCTCCCGGAGCTCGCGCAGCACGTCCGACTCCCGAAGCGAAACGGACAACAGGTACTCGTGCAATTCGTCGGACAGACCGATGGACTTTCCGGACATTGCTGGGGAGAGGGTTGTGGGTTGAGCGTTATGAGTTGCGGGTTGCGAGTCCTGGCTTGTGAATCGGGGATGGGGGAGGATGGTTCTCCGCTTCCCCCGTTCCCCGTCTCTCCGCTTCCCCCGTTCCCCGTCTCTCCGGTTCTCCGTCTCCCCGTCTCCCCGTTTCCCCGCTTCCCCGTCTCTCCGTCTCCCCGCCTCCCCCAAGCCCGGGCGTCGACGAACGTTTTACCGGACGGTGGGTACAGAAAAGACGCCTTGTGCCCCACCGACCCGCTGCAATGATCCGTTCTCGTGCCTCCGCGCCGGTGCTTGCTGTGTTTCTCGCCGGTGTCTTCCTCTTCGCCACGGGCTGCCAGGAGCGAACCCAGCCCGCTCTTGACGGCAAGGGGGAAGCCCGCGCGGCCCCCTCTTCGTCCGAGACCGACCGCGTCCTCTTTCCCGTCGAGCAGGACAGTCTCTGGGGCTACATCAACCGCACCGGTTCCGTCGTTATCGAGCCGCAGTTCGACCGGGCGTGGCGCTTCTCCGGGACGCGCGCCTTGATCCGACAGGACGGCCGGTTCGGCTTCATCGACTCGACCGGTGCCGTGGTGATCGAGCCGAAGTACGCCGACGCCTGGCACTTCTCCGACGGCGTCGCGCCGGTGCAGACCGACAGCCTGTGGGGATTCATCGACCCGACCGGGGAGGTGGTGGTGTCGCCGTCGTTCGGCCTCGCCCCGGCCGTCGTCGAAGAGGGGGCGCCGGAGAACGGGCGCTACCAGCGCACCCGGGTCGACGGGCGCTACGGGTACCGGAACGATGATGGCGGGATGGTCATCGAGCCGCGCTTCGAGCAGGCGTGGACGTTCTCCAATGGACGGGCCCGCGTTCAGCGCGACGGACGCTGGGGCTACATCGACCGGAACGGACAACTCGTCATCGAACCGCAGTTCCGGCGGGCCTGGGATTTCCGGAACGGCCTTGCCCGCGTCGAAACGACGTCCGGCCGCCTCGCCTACATCGACACGACCGGCGCGCAGGTGTGGCCCGGACGGTGAGTCGAAGTGGAACGTGCAAGGCGTGGAATGAGCGCGCGACGCTGGAGAAGGCCGTGTAGGCGGCGCCCGGTTGTTCAGCCCGGCCGGTCTGCCTTCCGGCGGTACGAATGCGGCGTGCCCAGGCGTTTGGTCAACGCGGTTGCAGTCACTCGAAATCCGAACCCGACACTCGATCCCAGACACTCGACCCCGACACTCGATTATGCCCAGTCCTCGCGTTCTCTGGGTCGACGATGAAATCGACCTCCTTCGGCCCCACGTCATGTTTTTGGAGAACAAAGGCTACGACGTCACGACGTCGAGCAACGGCGCCGACGCGGTGGACTGCGTCCGCGACCGCGCCTTCGACGTCGTCCTCCTCGACGAGCAGATGCCGGGCATGGAAGGACTGGAAACCCTGGAGGAGATCAAGGGGGTGCGCGCCGACGTGCCGGTGGTGATGGTGACGAAGAGCGAAGAAGAGCACCTGATGGAGGAGGCGCTCGGGAGCCAGATCAGCGACTACCTCACCAAGCCCGTCAACCCGAGCCAGATCCTCCTCACCATCAAGCGGCTGCTGGAACGGACGCGTCTGCGGCAGGAATCCCTCTCCCAGCGCTACCTGCAGTCGTTCAACGAAATCTCCCAGCGCCTCCGCGAGCCCCTGTCGCACCGGGACTGGATCGATCTCTATCAGAAGCTATCGCATTACGACGTCGAACTCTCCGGCGACGAGGGCGCCCGGCAGATCTTCCAGGATCAGTTCAAGGAAGCGAACCGCACCTTCGGGTCGTTCATCGAAGACACCTACGCCGACTGGATCGCGCGAACGGACGATTCGCCCGACGAAAACCGGCCCGTGCTCTCGCACGAGGTCGTTCCCGAGTTTGTGATTCCGGAGTTGGAGGACGACCCGGTCGTCTTCTTCGTCATCGACTGCATGCGCTACGACCAGTGGCGGGAGTTCGCCGACCTCCTGCAGCCGCATTTCGCGATCGAGGAGGACTTCTACTACAGCATCCTACCGACGGCCACGCCCTACTCCCGCAACGCGATCTTCAGCGGGATGCTGCCGGACG
>CAKZLV010000299.1 GCA_937127285.1 uncultured Bacteroidota bacterium | reverse complement strand
AGCCTCCACAGCTCCCAAGCCTCCACAGCTCCCAAGCCTCCACAGCTCCCAAGCCCCCACGCTCCCACGCCTACCCCGACGCCTCGCACCGGACCGCGTCGCGGATCGCGCGGAGGGTTAGCGACGAGCCGCCGCCGTTCACCGTACCCGAAAGCCGGTCGGGCGTGTGTTCCCCCTCGAAGGAAAGTGGGTCGTCGAGCGAGATGGGCGAGCCCTCAACCGTGAGATCGCCCGTCCACGAAGAAGGCATGGTTGCGGTCAGCGGAGCTCCGTAGACCGATAGCACCGAGCCGTCGGCCGGAGCTCCTTCCAGATGAAGCGGGGCGCCGTGGACCTGTGCCGACAACCGGCCCCGAACGTCCCGGAGCGTCGCCGCAGCTCCGTGTACGACCACGTCGGTCGCGGCGTAAACGCGGTCGAGCGTTACCGGGGCCGCGGCGGCCTGCACGCGAACGGCCGACGCATTGACCCGCCGGGCCGTGAGCGAGCCGGCCGACACCTCCACGTCCATCGTCGATCCGTCGAACCACTCGATCAACACGTCGCTGGCTGGAGCCTGCACGTCGAGCGCCCCCCGCAGACCTTCCGCATGCAGCGATCCTCCCGCGAGTCGAACGGTGAGTTCCCCGTTGAGGTCAGAGGCCTCCAGGGCACCTCCCGGCACCCGGATGCTGGTATCGGCCGACGGCGGAAGACGGATGTCGAGGTGCACGGTGGCCGACGTGCTCTCCCGCACCCACGCCCACCAGCGCGGATTGGATTGCTGCTCCTGCACGTCCGTCTCAACCCGCACCGTGTCCTTGACCTGCCGGGTGCTGAGGCGCAGGCGGTCGAGTACGTTCTGCGCGGCGCCGCGCTCGCATCCGGAGACGGACACGGTCACCTCCACCCGGTTGTCTCCAGCACCGGGCCGGAGGGTGGCCCGCGCACCCGGAACGTGCACGAAGAGCCGACACCGCGTGTCGATCTTGAACTCTTGCGCCATCACCTGGACGGCTTCTTCCGGAGCGATAAGGTCGGCCATGAGGAGGAGCGGGGCGTCGAGACAGCAGTCGGACCGGAATCAACCGGAAACGGGACGGACATCTGCCAATATACGCCCGCGATGCCGCTCTGTACAACCGATGTCTGGAGACGATGCGTCGGGGAAGCGGGGAGCCGGAGAAGCGGGGAACCGGGGAAACGGAGAACCGGAGAAGCGGGGAACCGGGGAAGCGGGGAACTGGCGCTATGGCTGATCGGCAACTGGTTGCAGGTCCTATCTACAAACAAACACCAACTGCGACGTGATGCCTCTTTCCGCCGATTTCTTCAATCGCCCGACCCTCCAAGTGGCGCGCGACCTCATCGGGCGCGATCTTGTGCGCGAGCATCCGTCCGGCGAGACGCTCGTGGGGCGGATCGTCGAAACGGAGGGCTATACCCAGAACGACCCGGCCTTTCACGGCTGGAATCTCTACGACGAGGACACCGGAGAAGTGCGCCGGGAGGGACGGGCGGCCGACTTGTTCGGTCCGCCGGGCACGGCCTACGTCTACCTGATCTACGGCGCACACTGGCTCTTGAACGTGGTGACAGAGCCGGACGGAACCGGCGGGGCGGTGCTCGTGCGGGCCGTCGAACCCCTCCGCGGACGCGACGCCATGCGCAAGCGGCGTCCGGCGGCGAAGAAAGACATCGACCTCACGAACGGTCCCGGAAAGCTCACCGAGGCCTTCGGCATCGACGGGGAGGCGCACCGGACCGATCTGACGGCCCCGCCGATCTACTTCACCGACGGAGAGCCGGTTGCCGGTGATCGCGTCTCCACCTCCAGCCGCATCGGGCTGACGAAGGGCGTCGAGCGGGAATGGCGCTGGTTCGTGGACGGCAACCGCTTTGTGTCGAAGGCCACCCCCTCCGCGCACAAGCAATAGGGCTCGCCGGCCGCTCGCACAGGCAGCCAGCACCTCCCGCTGTCGGACAGTCGACCCCGGTGGAATCCTGACGGGGCTCGCGCGTACAGGACCGTGGTGCAACCGCTTCGCATTCACTCCCCGGACCGCCATGGAAACGACCCGAGAACAAACCGCCTACGAGCAGGAGCGGGGCAAGCCGATGCCGAGCCGAAATCATGGATTCGTGCAGGCGATGATCCTCGGGGCCGTATTGCCGCCGTACTTCAGCGACTACACCCCGTACAGCGAGTTGACGCTGGAGCTTGCCGGACGCAGAGTCACTCCGGATGTCTGCGTATATCCCAAGCAGTCGTTCAGTTTTCAAGACGATATTGCGGCCATGACGGAGATGCCGCTGCTCGCCGTCGAAATCCTGAGTCCGACGCAGGGCGTTCAGGAAGTCGTCACCCAAATCCAGAACCTGCTGGAGGCAGGCGTCGAGTCGTGCTGGCTCGTGCAGCCGGCCACCGAAACCGTCACCATCTACCGGAGCGGCGAGAAGCCGCGGACGTTCTCCACCGGCCCCTTCACCGACCCGGCGACCGGCATCGAGGCGGACATCGCGGATATTTTCCCGGACGAGTAGCGGTTGCTGCCGACCCCGAATCATTCGTGCCGCACCTTCGATGCGGCGGCGCGCCGGTTTCGACCGGAGTCGACCCTTCCTTCCGACTTTTCCTTCGAATCCTGAATTCCTCTCAGTATGGACCGACATCTACAATCGACGGCGACCGCAGACCGGACGTCCGAAGAGATCCGCACCGAGTTCCTGACGTTCTTCGAGGAGAAAGGTCACGAGGTCGTCCCGAGTGCCTCCCTCGTTCCGGAGGGCGACAGTACGCTGCTCTTCACGAACGCGGGGATGAACCAGTTCAAGGATGTCTTTCTGGGGACGGGCGAGCGGCCGTACGACCGGGCCGTCGACACGCAGAAGTGCCTGCGGGTGTCGGGCAAGCACAACGATCTCGAAGAGGTGGGACACGACACCTACCACCACACCTTCTTCGAGATGCTCGGCAACTGGAGCTTCGGCGACTACTTCAAGGCGGAAGCCATCCGCTGGGCGTGGGAGCTGCTCGTCGACCGCTGGGGACTTGATCCGGACCGCCTGTTTGCGACCGTTCACGAGGGGGACGACGACTTCGGCGTGGACGCCGATGAGGAGGCGTACGACCTCTGGCTGGAGGAGACGCCGATCCCGGCGGCGCACGTGCTTTACGAGCCGAGCAAGGAGAACTTCTGGATGATGGGCGACACCGGGCCCTGCGGCCCGTGCTCGGAACTGCACATCGACCTGCGACCGGATGCGGAGCGGGAGGCGGTCCCCGGGCGCGAGCTGGTGAATGAAGACCATCCGCAGGTGATGGAGATCTGGAATCTGGTCTTCATCCAGTACAACGCCCAGCCAGACGGCTCGCTGGAGCGCCTCGATGACCAGCACGTGGACACCGGCATGGGCTTCGAGCGCTTGGTGGCCGTGCTGCAGGGGAAATCCTCCACCTACGACACCGATCTGTTCGCCCCGCTCCTGCAGGCGGTAGCCGATCTCTCGCCCCGCGAGGACGTTCGGGGCTACGACGACATCGCCCTGGACGACGACGCCGAGCGGGAGAAGGTGCGGATCGCCCTCCGCGTCGTGGCCGATCACATCCGCGCCATCGCGTTCGCCATTGCCGACGGCGTCATGCCCGGCAACGTGGGGCGCGGATACGTCATCCGCCGCATCCTGCGACGCGCGGTGCGCTACGGCTACCAGACGCTCGGTCTTCGGGAGCCCTTCCTGCACACGCTCGTCGAGCCGCTGAAGGAGAAAATGGGCGGGCAGTTTGACGAGCTGGCCGGACAGCAGCAGTACATCGAGCAGGCCATTCGGTCGGAAGAGGAGAGCTTTCTGCAGACGCTGGGAACGGGACTCGATTTCTTCGACCGGATCGCGCCGTACGTCGTCGACTTCACGCAGAAAGACGGCGAGGTGGTGGATGAGCTCATGGGCGATTTGCAGTCGGATTCGAAGGCCATGGACCTGCTCGACAAGGCCTACGTCGACCACGACGGCCGCAGCGAGATCCTGCGCGCCTTCGCCCGCGTGGCGCGGGGCGGCGAGGTGCCCGGCGAGGTGGCCTTCCTGCTGCACGACACGTACGGTTTCCCGATCGACCTCACGCAGCTCATGGCGAGGGAGGAGGGGCTTGCCGTCGACATGGAGCGCTACGAGGAGCTCATGGACCGGCAGAAGAGCCGGGCCCGGGCCGCCTCCTCCTTCGACGTCGACCCGAGTTCGACGGAGTCCTGGCAGACCGTCACCCCCGGCGAGGGGTCGGTGTTCGTCGGCTACGACACCACGAAAGTGGACGACGCCCGGGTCCGCGCGGTTCGGTCGGTCGAAACGGACGACGAGACCCGCTACGAAATCGAACTGGACCGCACCCCCTTCTACGCCGAGTCGGGCGGTCAAGTGGGGGACACCGGCGTTCTGCGCATCGGCGATGCCGAGATGGCCGTGACGGATACCCAGAAGAAGGGCGACCGGATCGTGCATACGGTCGACCACCTGCCCCACGCGCTGGACGGCCCCGTCACCGCTGAGGTCGACACTCGGCGCCGGAATCGCATCCGCAAGCACCACACGGCGACGCACTTGCTGCACGCGGCGCTTCGGGAGACGCTGGGCGACCACGTCCAGCAGAAAGGCTCGCTCGTGGCGCCGGATCGCCTCCGGTTCGACTTCAGCCACTTCGAGGCGGTGGGCGCCGAGACGCTTCGGGACATCGAGCAGCAGGTGAACGCCCACATTCAGCGCAACATCCCGAAGCAGGAGGAGCGCGACGTTCCGTTCGAGGACGCCACCGACCGGGGCGCGATGGCCCTCTTCGGCGAGCAGTACGGCGACCGCGTTCGCGTGATCACCTTCGACCCCGAGACGAGCATCGAGCTCTGCGGCGGGACGCACGTCGAGGCCACCGGAGAAATCGGGTTCTTCCGGTTCCTGTCGGAAGGCTCCGTCGCCTCCGGGGTTCGCCGCGTGGAGGCGGTGGCCGGCCCGTCGGCGGTCGAGCTCGTGGAAGAGAAGCTGGACGAACTCCAGCAGGCCGAGCGCCGGTTCGGCTCGCTTCAGCGTCCGCTTCACGAAGAGATTGCCCGGCTGCAGGAAGAGCGCGAGGCGCTCGCCGATCAGGTGGAAGAGCTTCGGCGGAATCAGATGGCGAGCCGGCTCGACGGGTTCATCGCCGATGCGGAGGAGGTTGGCGGCGTGCGCGTCGTGACGGGCCGGATCGACCGCGCGAGCATGGACGACCTGCAGGCGCTCGGACAGCAGCTTCGCGACCGACTCGGGGACGGCAGCGTCGGTGTGCTCGGGGCGGAAGGCGACGACGGGGAGAAGGTGTACGTGGTCGCGACGGTATCGGACGACCTGTTCGACCGGGGCGTCCGGGCCGGCGACCTCGTCGGCACGCTCGGCCGCGAACTCGGCGGCGGTGGAGGCGGCCGGCCGGGCCTCGCCTCCGCAGGCGGCCGAAACGTGGAGAAGCTCGACGCGGTGCTGGCCGGCGTGCCGGATCTCGTGCGGGACGTGTTGGAGGGATGAGGCTTCGGGGCGTGGGGCTGTGGACGCTGGGGACGCTGAGGACGCCTGGAGGCGTTGGATGCGGTGGAGGCCTGTATGGCTGGAGACAACGTTAAACGTTCAACCGCCCAACCGCCCACACGCCCAACCGCCCACACGCCC
>CAKZLV010000298.1 GCA_937127285.1 uncultured Bacteroidota bacterium | reverse complement strand
CGAGGTCGGGACCGACCGCGAGCGCCGTGTTGGAGATGAGCGTCCACGGCGTCGTCGTCCACGCCAGGAAGTACGTGTTTTCTTCTCCGTGCACGGGGAAGCGGATGTAGACGCTCGGGTCCTGCGTCTCCTCGTAGCCGAGGCTCACCTCGTGGGAGGACAAGACGGTGTGCGAGCCCGGGCTGTACCACTGGATCTTGTAGCCCTTGTAGAGGAGGTCCTTTTCATGGATCTGCTTCAGCAGCCACCAGACCGTCTCGATGTAGTCGGTTTCGTAGGTGACGTACGGGTCGTCGAGGTCGACCCAGTAGCCCATGCGCCGCGTGAGTTCGTCCCATTCCTCTTTGTAGCGGAGGACGCTCTCGCGGCAGGCGGCGTTGTAGTTCTCGATGCCGTACGCCTCGACGTCGGAGCGCGTCTGCAGGTCGAGTTCCTTTTCGACCTCGATCTCGACGGGAAGGCCGTGGGTATCCCACCCGGCCTTCCGCGCCACCCGGTAGCCCTGCATTGTCTTGTACCGGCAAAAGATGTCCTTAATCGCCCGCGCCATCACGTGGTGGATGCCGGGGTGCCCGTTGGCCGTCGGGGGCCCTTCGTAAAACGTGAACGGGGGCTGCCCCTCGCGCGTCTCGATGCTTTTCTCGAAGATGTCGTGCTCGTTCCACCAGGAGAGGACGTCCTCTTCGAGGTCGGGGAGGTGCAGGGAATCGGGCGTTGTGAACTGCGCCATAGGACGGAAAGCGTTCGCCGAGGAGGATGCCGGGCCGGGTCGAAGACGTATGTTAACCACAAGCGGATACAGGCGATTCAGTACGGCAGGCGACGCCGGCATGTTCTTCCCGTCGGGTGGATCGTCGACGAAAGCGGCTGCCCCGGCGGGCCGGCGAGGCACCGCCGACGCCTCGAGCCGACGTCAACCGTCGACAAACCGATCGACAAAGTGAAAGGCGTCTCCGTCGAACAGGCCGCGGTCGCTGAGCTTGAGCTGCGGAATGACCAGAAGAGCCATGAACGAGAGCGTCATGAACGGCGCGTCCATCGAACTGCCCAGGCGGGTTTGGGCGAAGCCGGCCAGCTGGGTGTAGGCCCGGGCCACATCCGGGTAGGGCTCGTCCGTCATCAGCCCCGCGATGGGGAGCGGGAGAAGCTTCGTCTCTCCGTTCGCATCCGCTGCGCTGATGCCGCCGCGAGCGTCGATCACGGCGTTTACGGCCCGGGCGAGGGCCTCGTCGGACGCGCCGACGGCCACGACGTTGTGCGAATCGTGAGCGACGCTGGACGCCAGCGCCCCTTCCGTCAGACCGAACCCGCGGATGAAGGCGACCGACGGCTCGGCATCTCGGTACCGGTTGACGACGGCAATTTTGAGGAGGTCCCGCTGCGGGTCGGCAACGGCGGCTCCGTTCTGGAGGGTCGCGTCGGCGATCTCCTCGCCGGTGACGAGTTCGTTGTCGGACGCGGTGATGACCCGAATGCGGGCCCCGTCGGCCGGGACGCGCAGTTCGGCCGGCTCGATCGGTCCGGCCTCAAATCGGTTGACGACGGCAGACGACGTTCGGTCGATGAGCGACTCCCCGCGGTCAGCCACCTGCACGCCGCCGACGTGGGTTTCCAACACGTTCATCGTGTTGAGGCCGTCGACGATGATGAAGTCGGCCGGATCGCCCTCTCGCAGGAGCCCGACGTTCATTCCGTACTGCTCGACGGGGTGCACGCAGGCCGCCCGCAAGACGTCGAACCGGTTGTACCCCCGGTCCAGCGCCCGGCGCACGAGGACGTTGATGTGACCGTCCGCGAGGTCGTCCGGGTGCTTGTCGTCGCTGCAAAACATGATGCGCTCGGGGGCCTCGTCGATCAGCGGAATGAGGGCATCGAAGTTCTTGGCCGCCGACCCTTCCCGGATGGCGATTTTCATTCCTGCGTCGAGCTTCTCCCGGGCCTCCTCGATCGCAACGCATTCGTGGTCGGTCTGGATGCCGGCCTCGGCGTAGACGCGCGCGTCCGCTCCCCGCACGCCGGGAGCGTGGCCGTCGCGGGGCTTCCCGCGGCGGCGGGCGGCCTCGATCTTGGCCCGGACGTCCGGATCGCCGTTCAGAACGCCGGGGACGTTCATCATCTCGCTCAGGTACGGGATTTCCTGGCGGTCGAGGAGGGCTTCGACGGCGTCTGCGTCGATCTCCGCTCCCGCCGTTTCGAAGGGAGTGGCAGGAACGCAGGAGGGCGCGCCGAACGCAAACCGGAAGGGAACGCGCTGGCTGTCGTCGAGCATGTAGTCGACGCCGTCCACCCCGAGGACGTTGGCAATCTCGTGCGGGTCGCTCACCGACCCGACCGTTCCGTGCACGACGGCGACCCGGGCAAACTCCGACGGGGGGAGCATCGAACTCTCAACGTGGACGTGCGCATCGATCAGGCCGGGGAGCAGAAACTGGTCCGGCACCTCGTCGGCCGGCTCGATGCGATCGACGACCCCGTTCAGTACCCGGCATCGACCGGGGAAAATCGTCCGGTCGTGGAGATCGACGATATATCCGGAGCGGCTGTATGCGTCATCCATGAGGGTCTGATCCATGACGGTCTGCGAAGGTTGGTGGAGGAGAAGAGCATCCCGCCGTCGAGAACCAGCTCGGGAACCGGCGGGGGCCGTTGGGGGAGCACGGGTGGAGCCGGTATCAATACCGGAACGCGGAGGCGACAATCGCAAGCACCGGAGGCTTTGTCCTTCCTTCCCGCTTCTCGGCGCGCAGGCCCACCGGCCTCTCCCCCGGCCCGACCCGCCCAGCCTGCGTTTCCCCCTTCAGCCCGCCCAGCCTGCGTTTCCTATGCTCGGCCGGACCGTCTCTTTCGCGGCGACACCGGCAGTGAACAGACCGGCAGTTAACAGACCGGCAGTTAACAGACCGATAATCCGGCCGTCGGCCCGTCGATAAACTTGTTCTGGGTCGGTGCGTACAGGCAGATGGGCGGCAGAGAAAAAGAGGAACGAATTTTGTGGCGTATGTTCTCAAGCAGACGGGATGCGAGTGTGTCGTACCGGGCGGGCGGATGAATGGCCCCGCGTCTGGGCGGAGGCACGCCGCCGTCTCTTCCCTCTGCTGAGGCGACGCCGGTTGTTCTTTGCGGCCCCTCTCCGTACGTCGACAGCTTCTCGCACAGGACGCCTCGATCGTATGCTCGAACTTCAGCAGAAACAAGAGCTCCAGCAGAAGCTATCGCCGCAGCAGATCCAGTACATCAAGCTGCTGCAGCTCAACACCCTGGATCTGGAGCAGCGCATCAAGGAAGAGCTCGAAGAGAACCCGCTGATCGAGGAAGGCCTCGACGAGGAGGAGCAGCGGGAAGAGGAAGAGCTCGACGCCACGGCCGAAGAGATGGAGAACGAGCTCGAAACGGAGGATGAGGAGGAGTTCGACGTCGAAGACCTCCTCAACAGCAGCGATGACCTCTACGGCTACAAGGCGAACCCGAACTACAGCGGAGACGATGAAGACCGCGACCGCCCGATGCCCTCCGACCGCACCCTGGCCGAGCGGTTGAAGGACCAGATCTCGTTCTTGAACCTGAGCGAGACGGACGAGATCATTGCCGAGCAGATTATCGGCTCGATCGACGAAGACGGCTATCTGCGCCGCGAGGTCGACTCCATTATCGACGACATTCTCTTCAACCACGGGGTGGAAATCGACGAAGAGGATGTTGAGCGCGTGCTGAAGCAGGTGCAGTCGCTCGACCCGGCCGGCATCGCTGCGCGAGACCTGCAGGAGTGCCTCCTGATCCAGCTCTACCGAATGAACGACGACGTCGACGGCCGCAATACGGCCATCGAGATGCTGGAAGACCACTACAAGTCGTTCACCATGAAGCACTTCGGCAAACTCAAGAAGCGGCTGGGCGTGGACGATCGCGAGCTCAAATCGGCCTTCGACCTCATCCAGCAGCGTCTGGACCCGAAACCCGGGGAGGGCGAGTTCTCCGAACAGACGAACTACATCACGCCCGACTTTACGGTTCGCTGGGTGGACGGTGAGTTCGTCATTACCCTCAACGGGCGAAATGCCCCCAACCTGCACATTTCTCGTCACTACCGGCGCATGCTGGAAAAGCTGCGCTCGCAAAAGAAGAGCGACGACGAGGACGAAGGCGACATCGACCAGGAGACGCGCAAGTTTCTGAAGAACAAGTTCGACTCCGCCCGCTGGTTTATCAACTCCATCAACCAGCGCCGGCACACAATGAGCCTGGTGATGGACGCCATCGTGCAGCTGCAGGAGGACTTCTTCCGCTACGGCGAAGGCAACCTGAAGCCGATGATCTTGAAGGACGTGGCCGAGATCATCGACATGGACATCTCAACGGTCAGCCGCGTCGTGAACGGGAAGTACGTGCAGACCGAGTGGGGCGTCTTCGAATTAAAATACTTCTTCTCCGAGGGACTGGAGACGGTCGACGGCGGCGAGGTCTCCAACAAGGAAGTAAAGGCGGAGCTTCAGCGCATCGTCGACAACGAGGACAAGACGGACCCGCTCTCCGACCAGAAGCTGGCCGACCGCCTGGAGGAGAAGGGCTTCAAGATCGCCCGGCGAACGGTGTCGAAGTACCGCAAGCACCTCGGCATCCCCGTCGCCCGCCTGCGAAAAGAAATCGTCCTCGACGAAGAGGAGGCGGAGGCCTAGCAGCAGGCACCCGCCAGCCCGGCCGAACGGTGTTGGGTATTCGGTATTGGGTATTGGGTATTCGGTACTCGGGACTGGGTATTTGGTACTCGGGGTTCGGTATTGGGGATCCGGTAGGGGGACTCAGCTTCGATGTCGCATGATTGCCCATCCCCCTCGTCCATCTCTCCATCCTTCCATCCCTCCCTCCTTCCATCCCCAAACGCCCCCAATCTCAAAACCCTACCTTCCATACGACGTCGAGAGCGTGAGTCCGATGAAGAGCGGGACGTCGTCGCGGACGACCTCGTCGAGGGAGGCGCCGATGAGAAGGCCGGGCCGGACGAAGTCGAAGTCGCCGATGATCGTGCCGGCGATCCAGTGCCGGCTCTTGCTGCCGTAGCCGCCGGGGGCGGTGAGGGTGCCCTCTCCGGCCAGCGTCAGCCCGAGGATCGTCCGGTCGCCCTCGTACCAGAGCTGGGCGTTGTACTTCAGGCGAACGTCCTGTTCGACGCGGCGCCGCCCGTCGACGCGGTTCGGAAACTCGGCGTAGACGGCCCCGCCGCGCAGGCGCACGGTGGAGGCTCGCCCGAGTGGAACGCGCCAGTTTGCCAGTCCGCTAACGAGGGTCTCGTCGAACTGGAACGCGCGCGTTCGCGCCACGTCGGTGAACGAGCCGGCAAACGCGGCCGCGCCCGGGTCCTCCAGGACCGGAAAGCGGATGCCGAGTTCAATCAGAAACGGCGTCCGCGTTCCGGAAAGGCCGACCCCGAGGTAGGGATTGCCGAGGACCGTGTCGCTCGTCCCGGCGCTGTCGAGCCGGGCAGCGGGAAGCTCGGCCACGAGTTCAATGTTATCGGTTAGCGAGTGGGTGACGGAGAGATACGCCGCGCCGGAGGTCGGGTCGAGGGCATCGTCTTCGAACTGCGGCCCGATGACCTCGAGGGAGATCTGGTTGCTCTGGTACGGACGCGTCCACACCGTCTGCGCCGCGCTCGGGGCAGGGACGGCGGCAGCTGCGGCGAGGCCGATCAACAGAAGCAGAGCGCGTCGGAGGAGATGATCAGGCATGGGGTCGTCCGAATCGGGAGGAAGGACCGCAGCAGGCAAACGCGGCGGCGAACCGGGTGAGGCAGGACGAGACAGGATGGACCGGGGATTGACGGGTTGTGGAGCCACTACATGGAACCACCTGCCCGTCCGCGACGCAAATCATTTCCGGGCCGCATGCGTTTTTCCTCTTCGATCCGTACCTTATTGGACTACATTTCAACCGCTTCGCGGGCAGCCTTCGCATACGTGGCGGCTGGCCGGTCCCTCCCACCTACCCCCGAACACGATGATCGAGCCCTCTCTTTCGACCCGTATCGAACCGATGGGCTCTCTTCCGGAGCGCCGCGACCGTCTGGAGGCTCTCCGAACGGCCTTCGACGGGCTCGACACCGAGTACCCGCTCGCCGACGGCACGACGGCGCCGCGCACCTACCTGGACAGCGCCGCGTCGAACCTGCGCCTCACCGTAGCGGACGAGATCGTTCGCGACGCCCTTCGCCACTACGCGAATACGCACTCGCAGCTTCACTTCGGCGCGCGGATCATGACCGACCTCTATCACCGCGCGCACGCGGTTGTGGGAGATTTTGTGGACGCGCCCGACGACTACACCGTCGTCTTCAACGGATCCGGCGTCACGGGCGGTCTCAACCGGATGGCCCGCGTGCTGGCCGAACAGCGCGACCGCACGGCCAACGGCACCCGGCGCGACGTGGTGATCACCACGATGATGGAGCACCACGCCAACGACCTCCCCCACCGGAAGCATGCCGGAGAGGTCGTGCACGTCCCACTGGAGAAAGACCCCGACGGCGAGGCGGGGCGCGTGGACATGCAGGCGCTGCAGGAGGCCATTCGTACCCATGCCGACCGGCTGCACTACGTGGCGGTGACAGCCGTGTCGAACGTGACGGGCGTCGTCAATCCCGTTCACGAGATTGCCCGGATGGCGCATGATGCCGGCGCGCTCTGCGTGGTGGACGCCGCCCAGTCGGCTGCGCACCTGCCGCTCAGCGTGCAGGGGGCGACCGACGAGGAGCGAATCGACGTCCTGTGCATGAGCGGGCACAAGATCTACGCCCCCGGCAGCCCCGGCGTGATCGTCGCCCGCAAGGCGCTCTTTGCGGGGCTGGAGCCGCAGGAGGTCGGCGGCGGAATCGTCGACTTCGTGGATACGGAGCACTACGACATCATGGACGACCTGCCGGAGCGGGAGGAGACGGGAACGCCGAACCTTCCGGGCGCCTTCCTCCTGGCCGCTACGCTCCAGATTCTGGGCCGGATCGGGATGGATGTAATCGAAGAAGACGAACGAGAGCTGACGCAGTATGCCCTCGAGCGCTTTCAAGACATCGACGGGCTTCACCTCTACGGATCCCACCGCCTGGAGGTGGCCGAGCGCATCGGGGTGATTACCTTCAACCTCGACGACCTGCCCCACGGACTCGTCACGGCCATTCTCAACGACTACTTCGGCATTGCGGTGCGGAACGAGTGCTTCTGCGCGCAGCCCTTCGTCCGACAGCTTCTCGGCATCAGCGACGACCGGGGCGTGGCACCGGATGAATGCACCGACACCTGCGGTCCGCGCACCCAGCCCGGCATGGTGCGCGTCTCCTTCGGGCTCTACAACACGCAGGCGGACGTCGACCGAACCGTCGACGCCCTGACCGACATCGTCGCGAACGCCGACGCCTACCGGTCAACGTATCGCCCCCTTCTCGACGGCAGCGGCGACTGGGAGCACACGGAGTTTTCGTTCGAGCCGAGCGAAGCCTTCGTTCTGGAAGACGAGGTCGACCGCCGCCTCGCGGCCCTGTAGGGGCTGGCTGGAGGATGGAGGGTGGAGGATGGAGGGTGGATTTCCCTCTTCGGGCGCGGTGGGGGCGTGTGGTGGCGATGGATTTCTTGAACACCCAGTGTCCAGTGACCAGTGTCCAGTGGCCCCCTACTGCAGCCGCACGACGTAGACGCTGCCGTCTTCGGTTTCGGGGACGGAGGAGATGATGGCCGATTCGTCGTCTTGATCGATGGCGGCTCCGAAGGCGACCTGGCCGATGTCGATGATCGTCCGCTGCTCCCAGCCCCGGTCCCCTTCGCGAAAGGCATACACGACCCGGTCGATGTTGAAGTCCTGCCCCAGCTGCTCGTCGTAGCCGGTGACCAGCACCCAGTTGTCACGCACCGAAACGGTCGATCCGAAGGCGCCGCCCTCGTAGGGCGTGGAGGGCCGCAGGACGGCCGCCCGCCCCCAGGCCCCGTCGTCGTCCTGTCGATAGACCGTGGCCCGGCCGGACTCGTCGTCTCCGGCACGAGACTCTCCGACCACGAGTGTGCGGCCGTCCAGGTCGAGCGAGATGAAAAAGTCCTGCACCCCGTCGATGCGCGTCTCGAAGAGCCAGGTTTCCGTTTCGGGCGACCGGCGAAACAGGTAGACCGCCCCCGGCTTCCGCTCGAAGTATGTGGAGGCGGCAACCGCCAGCCGGTTGCCGTCCAGATCGACCCCTCCGCCCAGAACGCCGTTGGCCACCCCGTTCGGGCTCGTGAGGCGGGCGGTGCGCGTCCACCGGTCGCGGTCGCGGTTGTAGGCGAAGAGGTAGACGGCACCGCCGTACTGGCCGTCGATGTCGCCCGAGGTTGTAACCGCCGCCCGGTCGCCGTCGAGCGCCACGCCGGCAGCAAACACCCCTTCCTCTTGATCCGTGCCCACCGGTCGCGTCAGTCGCGCCGTCTGGACCCAATCTCCCCCGTCGTTGCGCTCGTAGATGTAGGCGGCGTTGGATTTTTCGTAGGCGAAGAACTCGCTCGACGCGCTGACGATGATTCGGCCGTTGTCGACGTCGACGCGTTCGCCGAAGAACGCGTTGGCGCGGCACGCTTCCGGGGCCAGGCGCGCCACGCGCGACCAGACGCCTCCGGCTCCGGATCGTTCGTACACGTACGCGGCCCCGGCGTTGTTGCCGCAGGCCGCCTCGCCGCTGGCTCCGACGACGGCGATGGTGTCGTCGATCGCCACCGACACGCCGAACGTCTTCGTTTCCGACGTATCGGGCCGCGGAAGTTCGTAGATCTGGGCAGATGCCGGCCCCGATCCTACACCGAGCCAGAGGCCGATGAGCAGTGCCCCTCGCCGGAGGATGGACGTGAACATGCGTCGCATATCGTGGATGGTTCGGAAAATCGGGCGATCCGCTCGCACCGGACGGACCGGTGCCGGCCCGCAGAGCCCACTCGCAGCTTCCTCCTCGAAGAAGCCGCACGCGGTCTTAGTCGTCCAGCGCCATCACCTGCTCGGTGAGCGCCTCCCACTCTTCGTAGAGTTCGGCGAGGTCTCGTTTCAGCGCATGGTACTGTTTGGACAGCTCCGTTGCACGGCCGGAGTGGTCGTAGGCGTCCGGGTCGGCCATGGCCGCCTCCAGGTCGTCCTGCTTCTCTTCCTTTTCCAGGATGTCGGCCTCGACCGCCTCCAGCTTTTGCTTGACCTGATACGAGTTGAGATCGGCGAACCGCCGGTCGTCGGATTCGTCTCCGGACGGTTCGGAGGCGGTGCGGCCGGTTCCGTGGCTCGACGCAGGTGATGCGGAAGAGGCGCCGTCTCCACGTGCCGATTGTGGCGACGAGGACGCGGCCGACCGGGTCGGATCCGCCCCGTCGCCGGCCGAGGGCGCCGCCCGGCCAGGACGCTGCTCCGCGTCGAGGCGCGTGTCTTCCAACTCGGCGGAGCCTTCCTCCACCTGCCAGCGGTACTCCGAGTAGTTCCCGATGAAGGTGCGCACGTCTCCGCCTCCCACGCGCCACACCTTCTCGACGACCTCGTCCAGGAAGTGGCGGTCGTGGCTGACGATGAGGAAAGTCCCCTCGTACTGCTGAAGGGCCTCGATCAAGACGTTCTTCGACGTGATGTCGAGGTGGTTCGTGGGCTCATCCAGGATGAGGCAATTGGCCGGAGAGAGGAGCGTTCGGGCCAGCGCGACGCGGCTTTTTTCGCCGCCACTCAAGACCCGCGTCTTCTTAAACACGTCGTCTCCGGTGAAGAGAAACGTGCCGAGCAGGTCGCGCAGTTCGGTATCTTTGCGCCCGGGCGCCACCTCGCGCACCGACTGCAGCACGCTGGCCGCCGGGTCGAGCGCATCGGCCTGGTGCTGGGCGTAGAGCGAGAGAAGCACGTTGTGTCCTTCGCTGCGGTCCCCGTCGAACGACTCGTTGCCCGCCAGGATGCGGGCGAGGGTGGACTTGCCGGCCCCGTTCGGCCCGACGATCGCGATTTTGTCGCCCCGTTCCACCGTGAGCGGTTGGGCGTCGTCGAAGACCGGGACCGGCCCCTCCTCGCTCGCGTAGGTCTTCGAGAACGACGAGAGCTCCAGCACGACGGCCCCAGAGCGCGGCGGCTCCGGGAACCGGAACGAGATGCGGGACTCCTCGCTCGGCGGTTCCGGGATCTTGTCCATCTTCTCCAGCTTCTTGATGCGGCTCTGCACCTGGCTGGCTTTGGACGCGTTGTAGCGAAACTTGGAGATGAACGCTTCGATCTCCTTGATCCGCTTCTGCTGGTTCTCGTACTTGTTGCGCCACTGCTCGTAGCGCTCCTCTTTCGCCTCTTCGTAATAGCTGTAGTTGCCGTCGAAGTGCCAGATGCGGCCGCGCATCAACTCGGTGATTTCCGTCACCATGCGGTCGAGGAAGTACCGGTCGTGGCTGACGATGACGACCGTGCCGGGATACGACTTCAGGTACTCTTCCAGCCAGTCGATACTCTCGATGTCAAGATGGTTCGTCGGCTCGTCCAGCAGCAGCACATCGGGCCGGCGCAGCAGAAGCTTGGCCAGGGACACCCGCATGCGCCAGCCGCCGCTGAAGGTGCGAAGCGGGCGGTCGAGGTCGTCCGGATCGAAGCCGAGGCCGGTCAGCGTGGCCTCGGCCCGGGGACGCAGACGGTGCGACTCCGCCGCATTGAGCTGCTCCTGGACCCGCTCCAGCCGTCCGAGCAGGCGCTCGTACTCCTGGCTCTGATAGTCGTCGATGTGGTTGAGCCGCTCGGTGATGCGTTCCTCCTCCGCTTCGAGGTCCAGCACGTCGCTGAACGCCGTCAGCGCCTCGGCGCGGACGCTGCGGTCGGCCGGCATTTCCTGGACGTTCTGTTCCAGATACCCGACCTCGGTTGCGCCGCCGCACTGCACCGTTCCGCTGTCTGGCGTCAGCCGCCCGGCCATGATTTTGAGCAGCGTCGTCTTGCCCGCCCCGTTCGGCCCGACGAGCCCGATGCGGTGCCCTTCCGGCGTGATCGTCCAGGACAGGTCTTCGAAGATCGGCTCTCCACCGAACTGAAGGGTGACGTCCGTGAGTTGAATCATCGCAGGTCGGTTGCAGGTGCGAAGAGGTGCAGCGAAGTCCGGCGCGCCCGAGGCCGTGCCGGCCGGCGCGATCCGGCCCGCCGGCAAAGGCCCGCCGGCAAAGGCCCGCCGGCAAAGGCCCGCCGGCGAAGGTCGGAGCCGTTCCGGGGCGATCCGGTTCCCGCAGCTCGGCGGATGCAACCCGGCGGATGCAACCCGGCGGATGCAACCC
>CAKZLV010000297.1 GCA_937127285.1 uncultured Bacteroidota bacterium | reverse complement strand
AACGTGACGGCAACGCTGAGGATGGGCATGCCGCGTGCCCACCAAACCGGGCGGTAGCGCACGAGCATCCGCAGCGACACCCAGAGGCTTCCCGTCGCGATCAAGACGGTGGCGACGACGAGGAGGAAGAGCGCGCAGAGGACCACCAGGACGAGCGGCTGCGGCAACAGGCCGGTTCGGGAAAAGAAGTCCAGCGTGCTGTCGAGCACGGCGTGCCGCACGTAGGCAGCCAGGAAGAAGAGGCTCGCCAGAAGAACGCCCGCCGTCGCCGCGAGCGCCCCCAGGAAGCGGGCCGACGACGGGCGGCGGGGGACCGTCTTCTGAACGCGCTCGGCCAGGTCCTGCAGCGACGGGGCCGACAGCCGGAAGCGAGCGGCCAGATGCAGCCACGCCAGGGCGAAGAGCACTCCGAAGACGGCCGTAATCAACAGATCTCCGGCCGAGCGCATCAGTCCGAACCCGAACGTGGAGGCCAGGTGCGAGGGGTCGAAGAGCGGAGAGAGGAGGCCGTGTTCGTCCTGAAACCGGGCGGGGACGTCCAGTTCGAGCAGCGCGTACCGCGTGGACCACCAGACGAGTGCGGCGAGGGAAAAGCGCGCCGCTGCCGCCCGCAGCCCCGCAAGCGACCGGTCCCCCTCCCCCCGAACCGGGAGCGCGCAATACCACTCCCAGGCCCCGATCGACACCCAGAGGAAGACGAGGGCAACGCCGAGCGCGATGGCGTGGTCGTAGCGCGCCTTCGCCCGTTCGAGGACCCGTTCCGGCGGGGGTTTGGAGACGGAGGCTCGGACCAGCGGCGCTCCGCCGGCCTCCCGAAGCACCGTATGCGGCGTCGCGTCTTCCAGCGAATCATCACGGGGCGTCCAGTCGAGGCTGATGGGTTCGCGCGTGCGGCGCGACCATTCTTCTTCGAGGCTGAACCCCTGGATGTAACGATTCTGGACGGGGGGCTGATAGCTGACCACGCGCACCACCCGCAGCACGCCGATCGTCTCGCCCTCATAGCGGACGGGCCACCACGCAGCCAAGCCGCGGCGGACGTCCTCGTCGATCGACACCGACACCTGCGGAGATTGCAGAAGGGCGTCGCGGGCCGGCGCCCGGTCGGCCGGCATCTGCACGCCCGACCAAGCCAGAAGTCGGAGGGTGGGGGCGTACACCTCTACCGAGGTTCGCTTTTCGGTTCGGCGGTCGGCCAGATGACGCACCAGGCCGTCCGGCCGCTCGTCGCCCCCCGACCAGGCGCGCAACTCGTCGACGATGACGGTGTCTTGCGCCAGCGTCTGGGCCCGTGAGCGAAGGTCGTCGGTAAGCGTTTGAAACTCGTCCTCGGCCGTCCGGAGCCCTTCCTGGGCGAGGGCGCTCTGCCGCTCCGGCATGTGCATGCGGGCTTCCTCCATCGCCTTCGATCGCAGCCCCCAGGCGATGGCGAGGGCGGCAAGCAGCAGGCCGAGTCCTCCCCAGAAGACCGGCCGGCGTCGTATGGCGTCAAACATCGTCCGGCTCATAGACGAATAGGTCGGTCCGGCAGCATCTCCCGTGGTTGTCCCGTGGTTGTCCTACGGTCGTCCCATGGTTGTCCCGCGGTTGTCCGGGGATCGGCACGGGCCCGCACAGCCCGTTCGGGCCCCGACGTGTACCGGGACCGCCCCCGAAAAGATGCGTTTTCAGGAGCGAGTGGTTCGGGCCGGGGCGGTTCGGGCCGGGCGCGCGGGCCGGCAACTGCGGGCGTTCCACGACGAATCTACGGCTGCAGGCGGGCGACCCGCACCTCGTGGAGGCGCCACGACTCGTTCTGGAGGGAGACGCGGAGGTAGATGCGGAGGGGTCTCTCGGCCCGGAGATGCCAGTAGCGTCCCGTCACGAAGTACATCTGTCCTGCCTCCGCGACATCGTCGGCCTCAAACCGGCGGGGACCGTACTTCTTGAAGAAGTCTCGCAGGACGTACAGGGCCTGGGCGCGACTGTAGTAGGTGCGGGTTCCGAAGAGGCTGACCTCGACGCGGTCGCTGCCGTTGGCGAGCAGCGCCTCGGCGTCTCCCCCGGTCAGGGCGTTGGCGAGGTCGTTGAGGATTGCCTCCGGGATCGGCGTGGAGGCCGACGTCTGGCTCTGCGCATGACCGAGGGCAGGCAGAAGAAGAAGCAACGCCGTCAACGCAGTGCAGGCCACCCTCGATCGATTCATGATGCGCATACCATCCGGAGAGTCCATGATCTGTGGAGTACCAGCGCGTAGAGAGCGCAAGAAATACACCGGCCCTCTGCTCGGCAGGTGTCGGCCGGGGGCGGGCCCCTCTGCCGTCCACGTGCCGTCCGCGACGTGCCGGGAGGCGTGGTAGAGAGACGTATGTAGAGGCGGCCCGGGAGAGCAGAGAGCGCACGGAGCGCGTCGCGCTCGGGCTCGCCCCGGCTCGTCGTCTTGGCCCGTCGTCTCGGTCCGGCGTCGAAACCGAAGCGGCCCCGGGTGTCCCGAATCGCACACGGCCTGTGTGGTGAAATGGTCACTTGATTCTCGCATCGCCTTCGTTCTGCACCGGTGTGTGTGGTGCGGTTCCGTTGGAGAGCGTGCCGAGCCGGGTCTTGCCTCTGCGGCTCACACCGCCCGGTGCGGAACGTCGTCGGCCGCATCGAAGAACGCCTGGAGAGATTCGACGCACATCTGCCCCATGCGGATGCGTGCCTCCCGGGTGGCGCTGGCCAGGTGGGGAGCAAGCACCACGCGCTCCGTCTCCTGCAACCCGGGGTGCACAGACGGTTCGTCCTCGAACACGTCCAGGCCCGCCCCGGCAATCTGGTTGTCGGACAGAGCCTCGACGAGGGCGGCCTCGTCGACGATGGGGCCGCGCGCCGTGTTGACCAGAAGCGCCGTAGGCTTCATCCGGTGCAGGGCGGCGGCGTCGATGAGGTGATGCGACTCCTCGTTGAGCGGACAGTGCAGCGAAACGATGTCGCTGCCGTCCAGAAGCGTCTCGAAGTCGACGCGCGTGGCACCGACCTGCCGTTCGACCGTCGGGTTGGCGCGGGTGCGGCTGTGGTACACCACGTCCATCCCGAACCCGAGGGCCCGCCGGGCCACCGCCGCCCCGATCCGGCCCAGCCCTACGATCCCGATGGTTTTTCCGGAGAGCTCCATGCCGAGGAGCAGGTTTGTTTCCCACCGCTCGAAGCGACCGTTGCGAACGTAGCGATCGGCGGCCCGAACGTGCCGCGCAACCGCCAGGAGCAGCGCCCACGTAAAGTCGGCCGTCGCCTCGGTCAGCACGCCCGGCGTGTGCGTCACAACGACGCCGTGGTCCTCGGCCGCCGCCAGATCGACGTTGTCGAGGCCGACGCCGTACTGCGCGACCAGGCGAAGGTCGGGGCAGGCCTCGAAGACGGCGGCAGGGACCGGATCGGCCACGGTCGGGACAAGCGCGTCGGCCGACTGCGCCATGGCGATCACGTCTTCAGCAGTGCGGTCGCGGCCGTGCGGGGGGTCGTGAACGGTTACGGTGTGATGGGCGTCCAGACCGTCCAATCCCTCTTCGATGAGCGGTCGCGTGACGACGATGTCTGCCATATTCGGCGGGTGGGTTCGAACCGATACAACGAGTGACAACAGACGGAACCGCCGGGATCCCGGCGCGACGGCGGGAACGAATCAACACGGACCTCCCGGCCGGAAACCGTCCACCGTCGGAAGCTACGAAGCGGGATGCGGATCGTCCACCGCGGGAGATTGGGGACTCGGTATTCGGTATTCGGTATTGGGTACTCGGTATTCGGTAGTGGGGAGTCGGTGTGGGTGCTCAGGACGGGGCAATCGGTACGGAGCGGATGGGTGGGAATTCGGCTTCCCTGTCCGAAGGCACGGCTTCCTTGTCCGGGGGCACGGCCGGGAAAGGGCAGTCCCCGTCGTCTTTCGCCTTCCCCTCGCGCTGCCCCACCCACCCGTCCAACCCTCCACCCTTCCATCCGTCCATCCCTCCACCCTTCCATCCGTCCATCCCTCCCCCCCACCGACCGACGGGAGGGGCCGCGTCTGCATCGCACGGCGGCGTTTCCTATGTTGCGAATGATTTTGGCTTCGACGACGCATCTCCCCGCACAACCAGTCCCTTTTATGGAATACGCAGTCATCATGGCCGGCGGCATCGGAAGCCGGTTCTGGCCGGCGAGCCGCAAAGAGCACCCGAAGCAATTTCTCGAGGTGTTCGGCCGTTCGACGCTCATCCAGAACACCGTTGCCCGCCTGAACGGACTCATCCCGCCGGAGCGATGCCTGATCGTGACGCATGAGCGCTACGTCGAAAAAACGAAACGGCAGCTGCCGGCCGTCCCCGACGAGAACATCCTCGCCGAGCCCATCAGCCGCAACACGGCGCCCTGCATCGCCTACGCCGGGGTGACGCTCGCCGAGCGAGACCCGGACGCGACGATGGTGGTCCTTCCGGCCGACCATGTGATCGGCGACGTGCAGGCCTTTCACGACGTGCTGAACGTTGCCCTCGCCAAGGCGCAGGACGACCGATCGCTCGTCACCATCGGCATCGAGCCGGACCATCCCGCCACCGGCTACGGCTACATCCAGTACGACGGCCCGGACTTCGACGAGGTCGACGAGCCGACCGCCTACCCGGTCAAAACCTTCGCCGAGAAACCGGACGAGAAGACGGCCGAACGCTTCATCGACTCCGGCGACTTTCTCTGGAACTCGGGCATGTTCATCTGGCGGGCGGATACGATCCTGGACCAGATCGAGGAGCACCTGCCCGATGCCCACGAAGCCTTCGAGCCTGTGCGCGCGGTCGTCGGCACGGCTCAGGAGCGCGAGCGCCTCGAGCGCGCCTTCCAGAACAGCCCACGCATCTCGATCGACAACGGCGTGATGGAGCGCTCCTCCGATATCTTCGTCGTCCCCGGCTCGTTCGGATGGAACGACGTGGGAGACTGGAAAGCCGTCTACGATCAGAACGTGCAGATGAACAACGACGACGACCAGGGAAACGTCGTGCACGACGACCAGCCGGCGCTCCTTCACAACTCGTCCCGGTGCTACGTGCAGTCCGGAGAGCGGCTCGTCGCCCTTGTCGGCATGCACGACACTGTGGTCGTCGATACGGACGATGCCCTCCTCGTCTGCAACCGCGAAAACGCCCAGCAGGTCAAGCAGGTCGTCGAGTACCTGCACGCCCACCAGTTCGAGGCGTACGTCTGACAACCTCGGGGAGAGCTCCACCTCCCGAAGCACACAGCGCCTGATACCCCGCCCCGGAACGGCACCGCAGGCGTAACCTCGCTTCGCTGCCCTCCCCCCGTGAACCCGGCGCCTCTCTCCAGCGCACGGCCTGCTCCCGCGCCCGCTGCCCACCCGGCAGCGGGCGTTTTTCGTTCGCGTCGCGTTTTCTGCAGCGTCCGACGTTCTCTGTGCCCGACGGCTGCCGCAGCCCGACGGTTGTCACAGCCCAACGGTTGTCACAGCCCGGCCGTTCGGCGGGATCCGCCCCCTGCGATGCCGGCAGCTTCCCCCCGCCGGTACCCAGATCCTCCGCGCACTCTTCCCCATCCCTTAACCAAACGGTTGAATCATCCAGCAGGCCGTGACGTTGGGGTCATTCGTTGACTGGCCAGTCAGAATCACGGCTTACAGCCGGATCGTGTTCGTTTTCCCAACCCGCCCCTTCGTGTTTCCATGTCGACCTCCCCTCCGCCCGACCGTTCGTCCGATCTGTCGCGGCGGGAACGCGAGCGCCTCATGCGGCGCCGGGCGATGCTGCGCGCCGCCCAGGCGGTCTTCGCCGAAAAAGGCTATGCCCGTGCCACCCTTGACGAGATTGCCGACCGGGCCGAGTTCGGCAAAGGCACGCTCTACAACTACTTCGACGGCGGGAAAGAGGGCATTCTCTTCGCCGTCTTCGACGAGATCTACGACGAGTTCTGCGCCCTCATCCGGGAAACGTGCGCGGCGGACCGCGTGGACGAATCCTCCCTCCGGTCCTGCGTCCACGAATTCGTCGTGCGCGCCTTTTCGTTTTACGAGGAGCGCGAGGATCTCTTCATGATCCTGATCAAAGAAGGGTACCGCCTCGCGTTCAGCGACGACACCGAGAAGGCGGCCTACTTCCACCGGCAGCAGCAACGCATGGTGGATGCGCTCGCCCCCGCCTTCGAGGCGGAGATAGCGGCCGGCACGGTTCACGACCTCCCGGTCGACGCCGTCGCCCACATGCTCCTCGAGAACCTGAACGGGATGGTCGTGCACCGCTGCCTCTCGGAGCGGCGCACCGAGGATCTCGAGACGACCAACGGCGAAGCACCGGTTCCGACCGCTGCCGCACGTGACGACTGCACCGGGGCCTCCCTGCTACACACCCCCGAAGCGGCGGCCGACTTTCTCGTTACCATGCTGTTCGACGGGCTGACCACGGCGTCCGCTTCCGACTCGGCCTCGCCCGCTTTCCCCGGACCGTCGTAGGCCGGTGCGGTGCCCGCTCCCGACGCCTGTAACCGGCACCCCCCGATGCCTCGTTCTGTCTCGGCGCAAAGAGGCCCCTGTACGCAGTGCCCGCCGGCGGTCGCGTCGAGACGCCGCCTCTCGCGGTCCTGGGCTGCCTCTCGCGGTCCTATTTACTTTCCGTTTCGCTTCCTCCCTGCTCTCCGGCATTGCACATGCTTTCCGAGCTTCTTCCCTCCCGGTTTTGCATCGGCGCTCTCGCCCTCACGCTGTTCGTTGCCCTTTCGGCGAGCGGACGAGCGGCGGCGCAGACGCAGGAGCGCCCGCGGCCCGACCTGATTCCATCCTCGACGACCGACTCGACCGACCGGCCGGTGCTGCGCGAGGTCGAGACCGACGCGCCCACTGCCCTCACCGTGAACGACGCCGTCCGCGTCGCCCTCGAGAAGAACTTCGACGTGCGTCGCGCCGAACTGGACGTGCGAAACGCCGACGCCCAGGTGCGCGAGGCGTGGGGGCAGGTGCTGCCGCAGATCGACGTCAACGCCGGCTATACCCGCAACGTCCTCACCGCCAACCCCTTCGCCGGAAGCGACGTGTCCACCATCTTCGGCGGCGGCAACCGGTCGGACTGGGTGGCCTTCAACGAGGACCGGCGCCTCGACGGCGATCCGACGACGGAGCCGATCTCCTACGACGAGTTCCTCCGGCGTCAGCGCCGAAGCGCCGAGCAGGCCGGCATCAACCTCGGCGGCGGCAGCGACAACCCGTTCGGCGTCGACAACGAGTTTCAGACCGGCCTGCAGATCACGCAGACCCTCTACAACGGCAGCGCCTTCGCCGCGATCTCGGGGGCAGAGCAGTTCAAGTCCGTCACGCGCCACGCCCGCGACCGGCAGATGCAAATTGTCGCCAACGAAGTGGTGGAGGCCTACTACCGCGCCCTTCTGGCCGAGGAGCGAGCCCGGGTGGTGAAACAGCGCGTCGAGCGCACCGAGCGCACCCTGGAGGAAATTTCCGTACAGGTGGCCCAGGGGGTGACGGCGAAGTACCAGCGCCTGAGTGCCGAGGTCGACCTGTCGAATGCAAAGACCGAACTCATCGACGCCCGCAACCAGGCCGAACTGGCCCGGGAGTCCCTCAAGAACACCCTCGGCCTGTCGCCGGATGCGCCGATTCGCCTCGCCGGCAGCCTGGAGGCCACGGCCGACGACCGCTACCTGCAGGTGTCGAGGACGCGGGCGGTCGATCGCGCCATGAACCAGCGGCCCGACCTGGAGCGCGCCCGCCTGAACGTGGAGTTGGAGCAGATCCGCCGCAAGACGACCCGCTCGCAGTACCTCCCCCGCGTCTCGGCCGTTGCCAACTTCAACTACAGCGGCCGCGTGCCCGACGACCGAACGGTCGTCAACACCACGAACCCGCAGGACCCGACGGACCCCTTCTTCTACGAGCAGTCGACGCGCGACTTCTTTGACGACTCGTACTGGAATCCGTCCATCAGCGTCGGGCTGAACCTGAGCTGGAATCTTTTCAACGGATTTCAGACGACGGCGCGCATGCAGCAAGATGCGATCAGCATCCAGCAGGCTGAGGTGCAACTCGAGCGGCTGCAGCGCGGGGTCGAACTGGAAGTCAGCCGCGCGATGCGGACGCTGGAAACCGCGCGAGAACGCATCCAGAGCCAGCAGCAGACGCTGCAGGTGGCCGAGACGAACTATGAGTACACCGCCGAGCGCGTCGAGGAAGGGGTGTCGAGTCAGGTCGAGCTCCGCCAGGCGTCCGATCAACTCGACCAGACCCGCCTGAACTACCTGAACGCGGTCTTCGACTACCTCGTCGCCCGCAGCGATCTCGAAACCGCCCTCGGCCGCCCCCTCACCGAGGCCTCCGCCCGGTACCAGATGACCTCCCGGTAGCCCCGCCCACGAGCATCCAACGCCCCCTACGCTCCCACCCCCCCACGCTCCCACGCCTCTTATGTCCTCCTTCGTTCGAACTCTTGCTCTTTGGTTCGTCGCGGCGGCGACCGCCGGTAGTCTCACGGCGTGCAGCGACGGGCAGGCGTCCGACGACGCCTCCGGCACGGAGCGATCCCAGCCGATGACGCAGGTGGAAACGCTCGTCATGGAGCCGACGTCGTTCACCGACATCATCCAGGTAACCGGCACGGTCGAGGCCCTGGACGATGCGACGCTTTCCGCCCAGACGGACGGACCCGTGACGATGCTGCGGGACCTGGGGGTGCGCGTGAACGCCGGCGATCCGGTCGCCACCGTCGACGCCGAGGAGGCCGAGGCCGCCGTCGAGCAGGCGCGGGCCCGCTTCGAACTCGCCCAGGACCGCTTCGAGCGCCAGGAGCCCCTCTACCGCGACTCGATCATCAGCGCGCTCGAATTCGAGCAGGTCCGCTCGGATCGCAATCAGGCACGGGCGGCGCTGCAGCAGGCCGAGACGCGTCTCTCGAATACGATCGTGGACGCGCCGTTCGCAGGCACCGTGGAGGAGCGATTCGTGGAGGTCGGCGAGCAGGTGGCTCCTGGGACGCGCCTCGCCCGGCTCGTCAACACGCGCCGCGTGAAGGTGACCGCCGGCGTCCCCGAGCGCTATGCGAACGACATCCAGGACGGAACGCCTGTGCAGCTGGACTTCACCCGGTACGGCGCCGGGGTCCGCACCGCGGAGGTCACCTTCGTCGGCAACACGATCGACCCGGAGAGCCGGACGTTCACCGTCGAGGTGACGCTCTCGAACGAGGACCGCACGCTCAAGCCCGCCATGAGCACCAACCTGCGCGTCACCAGGGCCGTCCTCGACAGCACCCTCGTTCTACCGCGCACGGCGGTTTTGCGCGACGAAACCGGCACGCACGTCTACGTCGTCGACCGCTCGGACACCACCGCCGTCGCTCGCGACCGTCCCGTCGAACTCGGTCCGGAAACCGGCGGGCGGCTCGTCGTCGAGGACGGCCTGGCGCCCGGCGACGAGGTCATCATCGTCGGCCAGAACAACGTCTCGCCCGGCGCCCCGATCGACGTCACGGACCGGTACGACCAGTCGTCGGAAGCCGGGACGCCCTACGAAGGCTCTTCGCTTCCCACCCCTCCCACGGAGTAGCGGCCGGTCGCACCCCCCGCCGCTCGTTCTCGACGAATCGACGCTTCCGACATGACGATCACCAACCTTTCGATCAAATACCGGACGGCGGTTGCCGTTTTCACGCTCATCCTGGCGGTGGGTGGACTGGTGAGCTACCTCACCATTCCGAAGGAGTCGAACCCGTCGATCGAGTTCCCGACGATCGTGGTGACGTCGATCTACCCGGGCGCAAGCCCGAGCGACGTCGAATCGACGGTGTCGCAGGTCGTCGAGCAGGAGATCAGCTCCATCAACGGCATCGACGAACTGCGCTCCACCTCGTCGGAGGGCGTGTCGACCATCGTCGTCGAGTTCACGCCCGACGTCGACACGGACAAGGCCTATCAGGAGGTGAACCGGGCCGTCGACCGCGCCCAACCCGACCTGCCGGACGCGGTCGAGGAGCCGCTCGTCGATGAGATCAACACCGACGAGTTTCCGATCATGACGATCAACCTGTCGGGCACCTACTCGCTGGCCCGGCTGAAGGAGGTGGCCGAAGACCTGCAGGACGACCTGGAGGGAATCTCCACCGTTCTGGAAGCGAACCTGATCGGCGGCCTCACCCGCGAGGTGCAGGTGAACGTGGATCTTGCCGCTCTCAAGTCGCACAACGTCTCCTTCAACGACCTGGTCAACACGATCCAGCAGGAGAACACGAATATTCCGGGCGGCTCGATCGACATCGACCGCCTGAACTACCTCGTGCGCGTAGACGGCCAGTTCGACGAACCGGCCCGGCAGATCGAGCAGCTCGTCGTGAAGGCGACCCCGAACGGACGCACCGTGCAGGTCCGCGACGTGGCCGATGTCGTCTTTGGGTTCAAAGACCGCTCCTCCTACTCGCGCCTGCGCATCCTGAAGCGCGAGACGAACGCGGGCGACCTGGTCTCCCTCCCGGACTCCGAGCGGCAGACGGCCCAGGTGATCTCGCTGAACGTCACGAAGCGCCCCGGTGCCAACATCCTGGAGACGTCCGACCAGGTAAAGGAAACCCTGGACGCGTTTTCCTTCCCGAGCGGGACGGAGGTCCTCATCACGGGCGACCAGAGCGAAAACGTGCAGAGCCTGGTGACCGACCTGGAGAACAACATCATCAGCGGGCTCCTCTTCGTCGTCGCCGTCCTACTCTTCTTCCTCGGCGTGCGCAACGCCACCCTCGTCGGCATCGCCATCCCGCTGTCGATGTTCACGAGCTTTCTCGTCTTCCAGGCCCTCGGCTACACGCTGAACTTCATCATCCTCTTTTCGCTGATCATCGCGCTGGGGATGCTGGTCGACAACGCCGTGGTGGTGATTGAGAACATCTACCGCTTCCGGGAGGAGGGCTACTCGCGCTGGGAGGCCGCCCGGCTGGGCACCGCCGAGGTGGGTCCCGCCGTGGTCGCCTCGACGGCGACGACCGTCTCGGCCTTTGCCCCGATGCTCTTCTGGCCGGGCATCATCGGGGAGTTTATGGGCTACATGCCCCTCACCCTTATCATCACGCTGACGAGTTCGCTCTTTGTGGCCCTGGTGATCAATCCCGTGGTGACCGGGTTCTTCGTGCAGGTGAAGGGCCGCTCCGACGAGCCCTCCGATCCCGCAGAGAGACGGTGGCCGGCCGTGGCCCGGTACGGCGGCGCCGCGCTCATCCTCTTGTTCGGCATCGCCCTCGGCATCGCCAACTGGGAGACGCTAGTCGTCATCGGAACGGCAATTCCCGTGCTCTACCTCCTCCACGTCTACGTCA
>CAKZLV010000296.1 GCA_937127285.1 uncultured Bacteroidota bacterium | reverse complement strand
ATGCACTGCCCGTCTATGCACTGCCCGTCTATGCACTGCCCGTCCGATATCCGTCTGCTGGCCCCGCCTCCGATGACCTCGCTTTCGGTTCGCGCCCATCCCGCTTCCTGGCTCGTTCTCCTCTTCATCTGCTCGCTGCCGATGACCGCCCACTCGCAAGACTCCCCCTCGCAGCCCTCACGCGCCGAGGCTTCAGGCGCCGAGGCTTCAGGCACCGAGGCTTCGGGCGCCGCGTCTTCCGCCCCCGACGCGTCGTCTCGGGCGATTGTGCCGGAGGGCTTCGACCTGCAGGGGCACCGCGGGGCCCGCGGGCTGGCGCCGGAAAACACCCTCCCCGCCTTTCGCCGGGCCCTGGAGGTGGGCGTGACGACCCTTGAGCTCGACGTCGTGATCAGTGGCGACGGCAAGGTCGTCGTCTCCCACGAACCCTGGATGTCGGCCACGATCTGCCGGACCCCCGACGGGGCGCCGATCCCGGAGGGGGAGCAGAAGGAGCACAACCTCTATGCGATGACCGCCGCCGAGGCGGCGCGGTACGACTGCGGAACGCGCGAGCACCCCCGGTTCCCCGAACAGGCCCTCCAGAAGGCGTCCAAGCCGCTGCTGGCCGACGTGATCGAGATGGCGGAGGCGGAGGCCGGTCGAACCGACCGGGAACCGGTCTTCTACAACGTCGAGACGAAAATCCGCCCGTCCTGGGAGGGAACCTTCACGCCGGAACCGGAGCCGTTCGCCGAGGCGGTCCTGCAGGTGCTCGAGGAAACCGGCGTCGCTCGCCGCAGCACGATTCAGTCGTTCGACCCCCGCACCCTCGAGGTGGTTCACCGGCGCGACGCTCCGGTGCGCACCGCGCTTCTCGTGGCCGAAAGCCTCGACCGGGGCCTCTCGCAGAACCTGTCCGCTCTCTCGTTCACCCCGGACGTGTACAGCCCCGCCTACCGCCTCGTCGATGCCGCCCTCCTGGAACGAGCCTCCGCGAACGGCCTCGCGGTCATTCCGTGGACGGTCAACGACAAAGACGACATGCAGCAACTCATCGACCAGGGCGTCGACGGGTTGATTACGGATTACCCGAACCGTGCAGTCGAGGTGCTGGATCGAAAGTAGACCGGGCGGCCCGTGCACACAGGAGAGGGAAGACGGTGAGTCGCCGCACCGCGCTCAGCAACCGCACCGCGCTCAGCAACCGCACCGCGCTCAGCAACCGCACCGCGCGGAGTCGCTGCATGGAGCGGACCCGCCGGACGGCGGTGCCCCCCATGGCGGGCCCGGTGCGCTTACCGGGAGGGATTGGGCCGGCCCCTGGGGGCGATGTTACGTTCTGGATGACTCCCCCGGTCACCCCCGCAGTCCATCTGAACTTTACGAACGAGCGCCCCGGCTCCGCGTCTTAACCACATGGTTAGCTGAAGGCCGGCTGAATCCCCGGGTTCGATTCGCGCTCCCCGTCGTCCGGCCGAGCACGACCGCTCGACATCGTTCCCCTCTCCGTGCCTGCCCCTTTCTCCTCATCCCCTTTCTGCCCATGGCTCCCGATTCGTCCGTCCTGAAGGATCTTCCGTCCGAGGTGACGCGTCCTGAATCGCACCGTCGCCGCTGGCAATGGCAGTCGCCCGTCGGACTGCTTGCCGTTGGGTTCGGGGCGAGCCTGCTCGGCCAGGCCACCCTCATGAAGCGCGACGCGGCGGAGGGGGCGGGCTCGACGTGGGCGTGGGTGGCGGCCGGAACCGCCAGCCTCATCGCCCTGAACGCGGGACTGAGCCTCTTCGGGGACGCCGTGAAGCACCGGGCTCTCTTCGAAATGAAGACCTCCCTCGCGCGCGGATCCGGCGAGACGGACGCGGCCGACCGCTCCTGAGGCGTCCCGCTCCGTTCGCCGCACGGCCCGCCGGGCCGCTCGTCCGATCTGTGCTTCGGGCTCTGCTTCTCGAACCGCCCGTCTGCACCGATCTCTTTGCACCTGCGGGGAGCCTTTCTCCCCACCGTCTGTTGATGAACCGTCTTGGTCTTTTCCTTCTCGCGGTTTCCTGCTTGGCCGTCTCTGCCTTCGGCGCGCCGCCGGCCAGGGCTCAACCGACCGATTCCGCCACGCTGACCGGAGAGGTGGTCGACGCCGAGTCGGGCGGCGGGTTGCCCCTGGCCAACGTCCGGCTCGACGGAACACGCTACGGCACGACGACGAGCCAGGACGGCACCTTTACGCTCACCGGCGTTCCTCCGGGGCAGTACGTGGTCGTCGTTTCGTACGTCGGCTTCGAAACCCTGCAGCGCGACCTCGACCTCTCTTCCGGGGAGACGCGCGAGGTGACCTTTGAGCTGACGCCGCGCGACCTGGAGGTGGAAGGCGTCACCGTAACCGGAGATCGCGTAGAGCGAGACGAACTGGGCACGACCACGATCTCTCCGGCCGAGGTCAAGCAGCTTCCCTCCATCCTGCAACCCGACCTCTTCCGGTCGCTGCAGCTGCTGCCCGGCGTGAAGGCGGCGAGCGATTTTTCCAGCGGCCTCTATGTGCGCGGCGGCAGCCCCGACCAGACGCTCGTGCTGCTCGATGAAGCAACGCTCTACAACCCGACGCACGTCTTCGGGTTTTTCTCCACGTTCAACCCGGACGCCATCGGCGACGTGGTTCTGTACAAGGGCGGCTACCCGGCCACCTACGGCGGACGCCTCGGGGCGGTCGTCGACATTCAGACGAAGAAGCCGTCGCAGAGCGACGTGTCCGGCGGGGCCGGGTTCGGGCTGCTTTCCTCCGGCGCGTACGTGCAGGGGCCCTACGACCTTCGGGACGGCGGCGGCCGGGACGGGACGTGGATGGTGGCGGCCCGGCGATCGACCATCGAGCCGCTGCTCGCCGGCATGAGCAGCGCCGGCGTCGACGACATCCCGACTGATTTCTACTTCTACGACGTCAACGCCTCCGCGACGTTCGACCTGGACGAGCGCAACCGCTTCTCGCTGTCCCTCTACGCCGGGGAGGATCAACTGAACTACCCGTTCCTCGACGACGCCATCTTCGACATCGGGTACGGCAACCGGGCGGCAACGGCCACCTGGCGCAGCATCTTGACGGACGGCCTGACCGTTCGCGCCTCCGGGTCCTATTCCCACTACTTTGCGAACCCCACCGCCGAGCTGGCCGGCACCGAGTTTCGGCGAGACAACGACCTGTATGATGCCCGCTTCAGCGGGTCGGTCGTCTGGCAGCCGAACAGTGCGCACACGCTGCAGGCGGGCGGCACCGTCGGTCACTACCTCACGCGCGTTCGCAACTTCTTCGACCAGGACCAGAACTACAGCCCGCGGATCGCCACGCTCTACAGCTCCGCCTACCTGCAGGACACGTACACGCCCGCCTGGGCGTCCGATCTGGAGGTGACGGGCGGGCTGCGCGTCAACTACTACGAACAGGGCGGCTACGTGCGTCCGGCGCCCCGCCTGCGCGCCAACTACCAGCTCACCGACGACGTGCAGCTGCAGGCCGGCTACGGGCGCTACTACCAGTACCTCACCTCCGTCTCCAACGAACTCTTCTCCGCGTTCGACTTCTGGCTCACGACCGACGACCAGGTCCCGCCCTCCTACGGCGATCAGTTCCTGGCCGGGGTCAAGACCACCCCGTTCGAGGGCCGCTTCGACAACGTCTCCCTGAACGCGGAGGTCTACTACCGCACGATGCGCGACCTCTTCGAGTTCGACCGCCTGCGCACCGACTACGCCGGCTTCGACTACTCCGACACCTTCCTGTTCGGGGACGGCGAGGCCTACGGCCTGGAGCTGACCCTTCGCAAGCCCGACGGCGTCTTCAACGGGTTCGTCGGCTACTCGCTGAGCCGCACGGAGCGCGACTTTGCCATTCTCTCCGACGACCCCTACCCCCCCAAGTACGACCGCACCCACGACCTCACGGCGGTCGCCAACTACGACTTTGCAGAGGACTGGCGGCTGACGACCGTGTTCACCTACGCCACCGGACAGGCCTACACGGAGCCGAACGGATACTACCGCCTGGAGGGCACCCCGTGGTCGAGTGCCGACCTGACGGCCTTTCAGTCCGAGTTCAACGGCGCCCGTCTGCCGGCCTATCACCGCCTCGACATCGGCGTCCGCAAGAAAGGCAACTTCTTCGGCATTGCCGACTACGAGGCCCAGATCCAGCTGGTCAACGCCTACAGCCGCCGCAACGTCTGGTTCGTCCTCTTCGAACCGACCGACGAAGAGCAGATCTCGGAGGACGTCGTTCCGCAGATCCCGGTGCCGATCCCGAACCTGAGCCTCACGCTCTCCTTCTGATCCGATGCGAACCGGATCGTCTCCGGGCCGGGCGCGCCCGGAAGAGAGCCGACCTGTTTCACCGTCCCGTCCGGCTTCGGACGCCCCCACCGATGAACGCCCGACCGCTTTCCTTCGTCTGGATTTTCGTGCTGCTGCTGGCGGCGACCGCCTGCGACTCCTCCGGCCCCGGGTCGTTCGAGCGAGAGATCCTCGTCGAGTCCTACCAGCAGGCCGGCGAGACGCTCAACCCGATCCGCCTCAGCCGCACCGTGCCGCTGGATTCCTCCTACCGGGCCGACGACCTCGCCGTGCGCGGAGCCACGGTCGTGGTCGAACGGCTGGCCGATGACGGCTCGGTGGCCGAGCGGTTTCCGTACGCCCCCGCGCCCGATTCCGCCGGCCTCTACCTGCCGGACCCGGCCGCGGCCGACACGCCGCGCGTCGAGCCGCTGCGCACCTATCGCCTCGTGGCCGATATCCCCAACGGCCCGACGGTGCGCTCCACCACCACCGTGCCCGATACGTTCAGCGTCGTCTCCATCAACAAGGACACCGCCCGCTACCAGGACGAGGAGCAGATCGCCCTGCGCGTCACGCCCACCCGCGTGCCGGGGCGGGATCAGTCGTTCTACATCTTCAGCACGGAGTCGCTGGAGCCGGTCGAGGACAACCTGACGCCGCTGGTCGAGGAGTTCTTCGAGGACGACGACGATCTCACGCTCGAGGACCTGCGCGTCACGTCCTCGCCGATCTTGAACGAGGCAAGCTACGACAAGAACGCGGACGGGACGATCACCATCCGGCTTCCGTGGATTGCCGTGGCCTTCACCGGGCCGAACCGGACGCGAGCGCAGGCGCTGGATGACAACCTGTACGACTTTCAGCGCTCGCAGTCCGCCCAGGGGGGAGGCGGGGGCTTCTCGCCGGGCACGATTCCGAACATCCTCGAAAACGTCGAGAACGGGACGGGCGTCTTCGGCAGTTACGCCGCGACCGACACGACGGTCTTCATCGAGAAGTCCGAGGAGCCGTGACCGCATCGGGGTCCGAACCGGGCGGTTCTGGGGTATAGGTCATGACTCAATCTCCGTCGCGGGTTGAGATCTTCTCCCGATCGACTCTCCTTACCGGGTCGATCAAAAAAAGAGCGGTATCACCTTCCTCTTTTCTCTCCTTCTTTCGCCGATTTGTTTTCCGGGCCTTTCGCGGTGCGGCGTCTCGGATGGCGTTGCGCCGCCGAGGGGCACCGCAAGGGTATGACCTTCGGCCCCGTTTCGCGAATCGATGTCTGAGCGAGGTCATCACAGATGTCCGAGCGAGTCCCAAGGATGACCCTCCGGGCCCTTCCGATTCGCGGCCCCGACGCGAAGCATCGCCGTCAGCCGCGGCGCGTCCCGCCCGGCGACGCGAACGAAGTGAGCTCGTGCCGGTTGGTGCGGCTTTTTCCGTCCCCTTTTGGGCCGGTCAAAAAGGGACATTCCGACGAGACCTACCGACAGGATGACTACACGTAGGAGAGGACTCACACGGCACCAAGATAGAAGGAGGAGCCTCCCTGCACAGCGATCCCCGACCGAGTGCCGGAGGACGAGACTCTGCGGAGGATCGGCCGTCCGCGGTGGCCAATGCGATTGGCCACATCGACGACAGGGCGGACGCCCCCGCAACCCGTGACTGGCATTGACTCATGACCGTCTCAATCATCGATCCGTCCGCGCCGGCCATCGGGGCCGTTACCACCATCCGCTGCCATCCCAAAAAAGCCGCGGCTCATTCACCCGAGTCCGGGCGTGAGCAGCACGGCGGCGAGACCCGAAATGACGATGCCGTCGAACGTGCCCGCCCCGCCGATGCTCGCCATGCCGGTTCCCAGGGAAGCGATGTCGTCCAGGTGAAGCAGGTCGGCGCCGATGAGGGGGCCGAGGACGCCCGCAACGAACGCCACGGGCGGCGCCCACTCCGGCGTAAAGAGGAGGGCGCAGGCGACGGCCGCACCGGCCGGCACGATCGGGGCCATCGTAATCCCCTGCCCCTCCACGGGCTTCGCGAAATAATAGCAGAGGCCCACGTTGACGGCGACAGAAAGGGCCGTCAGCCCGACCAGTCCGGCGTCGATCCCGGCCAGCCGAACGACCTGGTAGATGGCCAGCCCCGTCGGCACCACGCCCCCGCCGACGTTGACCGCGATGACCGTCACCGACCGCTGCCGCATCGGAACGACGAAGCGCTCCAGGCCGAAGAGCTGAAACGGGACGTACTCGACCGTGCGCTCCTGCTCGATCCGCTTCACCGGGATGTTGATCGCCCCGCCCACGAAGATCGCCGCGGCGGCGACGAGGGAGGAGGCAGGGCCCAGCCCCAGCTTCCCGAGGGCCACGAGGAGGGCGTTTGCGAGGAAGAACGGGACGAGAAGAACGAGTCCCAGAACGATAATCGGGAGACATCCCGTCGGGGAGCGCACGGCCGGAAAGGGCGGCAAGCCAGAGAGGGAGGCGAGTAGGGGCGTTCGGAATCAGGACGGATCTCGCAGGGGGCGCACCTGGACGCTGTCGATTTTCACGTCGGAAACGAGGTCGAGCGCATCCTCTTCGAGGAGTTCCGGATAGCGGGGCATCTCGTCGGGGGCAAGGGTCGTGTCCGTGTAGTTGTGATAGTCGGCAAAGCGGACGCCCTCGACGCGGCGCACGTTGAAGGCCTCGCGGAAGCGCGTCCCGGTTTCTTCTCCCGGCGCCAGGCCGAACGCGTAGGAGAGATAATCCATCGCGTACGTGTCGGTGTGGAACCAGTAGTAGAAGACGTCCTGCCAGTCCTCGCCGCCGCCTTCCTGTTGAAACGTCACCCGGACGCGGTGATAGGGCTCGGTGCCGACGGTGTCCCGGCCGTCGTAGCTGGCCTGTACGGCCGGATCCTGGAGCGGGTGCGGCAGCAGGGCGAAGTACGAGACCGAGTTCACGGTCGTCTCGAGCGCAAGCCGTTCCTCGTCGGACAGCTGGACGCGTTCGCCGTCGACGGTCCGGTACAGGCTGTCGTTCGAGAGCACCTCGCGGACGGGCCGGCCCAGCGAGTCGGTCGTCGTCCGCTGGAACCGGAAGGCGCCCGCATCCTGCCGGATTCGGTAGCGATCCCCGCGAAACGTGAATTGCACCACCGCCCGGTCCAGCGTCGCTCCGCCCTGGGCGGCGATGGCGCTATCGACGACGGCCGGACCGGACGGAGAGCCGTCGCCGGGCGCCTCCGTCGTCGCGTCGCTGGACGGGGGCGATTCGCAGCCGAGCGCGAAGAGGAGGCCGGCGAGAAACGAGGCAGCGACCAGTCTCAGGGTGGGCATACAAGAGGATGCGGTTCACAGAAGGAAAGCGAAAGGCGGGAGCGTCGGACTACTGATTCTCCCACTCCGACAGTTTCGACTGCAGATCGTCGGCGCCGCGCGGCATCTCGTCCATCGACTCGGCCATCGAAAGGGCGTCTTCGGCCGCGGTCACGGCCTCGTCGTAGCGGCCGTTGGCGGCCAGGAGCCGGGCGTGAAGGGTGGTGTTCTGAAAGGTCTTCTCCGTTTCGACGGAGGCCTGGACCCAGGAGAGGGCGTCTTCGAGCAGGACGCCGTTTTCGAGGGCGTACCCCGCATAGCGGGCCGGCTGCTGCCAGCTCGACGGGCTCGATGCGGCGTCTTCGGCCAGGCGGCGGATGTTGGCCTCCGTGTCGGTGGAGACCTGGAAGGGGACGCCGACGCCGGCCCAGCGCAGGTGCACCGTCGCGGTCGAGTCCGACACCTGCGGAACCGAGAAGGTCATCATTTCGGTGGCCGCCCTGTCTTGCGGCTCCACCGTCACGCGAAGGGCGTCCGCGCCGTCGTTATAGCTATACGCGCCCCACTGTTCGGCTTCGTTGTTGAAGATGAGCGTCCATTCGTCCGGCCCGGGAACGGTGAAGACGGCGTACGTGCCGGCATCCAGCGACTCGCCCTCGATTTGCACCGGGGTGGAGAAGGAGATCGCCGTGGCTTCGTTGGCGCCGGTCCGCCAGACTTCGCCGTACGGAACGAGGTCGCCGAAGATGGTCCGGCCGCGAACGCTGGGGCGGCCGTAGGCGATCTGCATCTTCGTCACGCCGATCGTCTGGGTGACGGCGGCGTTCGGGCTCACCCGCGGCAGGGCGTTGGAGCGGTCCTGCGCTTCGGCGTCGGGCACGGCGAGCCAGGAGGCGAGCGCGAGGGCAACGAAAAGGAGGCCGCTCGGAACCACGCTTCGAGAACGGGAGAAGGGAAGGGGCATGGTCGGTTCGGTGGATGGTGTCGATTCGGTGGAGGGGAGGCAGGGGGAGCAGATGCAACCGGGCGACTGCGTAGGGGCGACCGCCGGGTTTACCCGTCGAGGAGGGTAGAATAATGGAAGGCGGCCATTTGTGCCACCAGGGCGACCACCAGGACAGCCGCGACCGTCTTCGACCGCCCTGTGCGAAGGCCCCCGCGTGCGGTTTTCCTCCGGGCGCCGACCGCTTCCGACCGAGGGGAGGTCGATGCAGAAGCGGCATCCGTCGGGGCCGGTGGCTGATGCAGGAGCCAGGCGAGGCATCCAATCCAGATGCCTCCGAACAGCAATCCGGCGGCGCCGGCCCCGTCGCCTCCGATGAGGAGGACCGGCAGGGCGGCACCCGCGCTGGCAGCGGCCGAACAGGTGGCAACGAGAACGGGAAAGCGAATCGAGGAGAGCGAGCGCACGAGCGATCGACCGTGGCAGTCCGGATCCAGTTCGGGGCCCGTTCCGGCGACGCGGCATCGACCGTTGGTGCCGTCTTCAACATGCTGGCGTCGTTGCGGAACCGCCTACCCGTACCGGTCCGTCCCCGAACGGTTCGCCCGGCCGCCGCCGTTGCCTCGACCCGTCGATCTTTGTATGATGGTCCCTGTATGATACAGCCACGGGATGGAGGCACGGCATGGAGGCACGCTCCACGTGTTTTCGCCGACAGATTTTCGCCGACAGAGACGGCAGGCCGAATCGCCGTATCGCGCCGCGCAACGCCTCTCGGGCTTTGCCTCGCACTCGATCTACTGAACGCCAGGCGATGACGCGACGCACGTTCACGACCGTTCTGCTGGGACTCGGGCTGGGAGCGTTGGCTGCTGCCTGCACCGGTCCGCCGTCGTCGGGGCCCTCGGCTGGATCTCCGAGACCCGACGACGGGGTGCGCATCGACCGCATCTACCGGGTTCAAATCGGTTTGTTTTCGGACAAAGAAGCGGCCAACCGGGCTGTGGGCCGGGCTGCCCGGTGGTGGGAAACGGTTCCCCGCGACGCGCGCCCCGAGCCCCTGCGCGGAGTTGCCTCCCTGCCGGTCGACGTGCACTGGCGGGCGCCCTACTACCGGGTTCGCGTCGGCCCCTTCGTCGCCCGCGACCGGGCTGAGGACGTGCTTCAGGTCATGCAGGACTCGTTCCCAGACGCGTTCATCGCACCGGAGCGGGTGCGATCCTCTCCGGACCCCTCGTCCTCCCGCGACGCGTTCTGAGACGACGGGACCGGCCGGTGCCGTGTTTTTCTGCTGCGATACCCGTTGCCCCGATACCTGCTGCCCCGATACCCGCTGCCCCGATACCTGACGGGCACGGCAGGCGCGTGCGCCGGACGGATGCTCGCGCAGCCCGCTTTGAACCCCCCACCCCCCTTCGAACCGAGACCGCCTTCTTATGGACGTTGCTCTCGTACAGGAATTTCCCCCCGACAATCCGATGGATGCGTTCCAGCAGGGACTGGACGCGATCGAAGAGGCCGCGCAGGCCGGAGCCGACCTCGTGATCTTTCCGGAGCTCTCCTTCACGGAGTTCTATCCCCGTATTCCCGCCGACCAGCGAGCCGGCAAGGTCATCGATCTCGGAGATCCCGTCCCGGGTCCGATGACCGATGCGGTAGGGGCTGCGGCGAAGACGCACGGCGTTGTGGTTGTGTTCAACCTGTACGAGCGGGACGGCGACCGTGCCTACAATGCAACCCCGGTCGTCGATGCCGACGGCACGCTGCTGGGCGCGACTCGGATGATGCACGTCCCGCACTACGAGAATTTCTGGGAGCGGGACTATTACACCCCGGGCGACACGGGCGCGCCCGTGTACGACACGGCAGTCGGGCGCGTCGGCGTCGCCACCTGTTACGACCGCCATTACCCCGAATACCTGCGGGCGCTTGCCCTGCAGGAGGCAGAGATCGTTGCCGTTCCGCAGGCCGGTACGACGGGGGAATGGCCGAGCGGCGTGTTCGAAAGCGAGTTGCGGACGGCGTCGTTTCAGAACGGTTTCTTCGCCGCCCTCGCCAACCGGGTCGGCACCGAGGGATCGATGCTCTTCGACGGATCGTCCTTCGTCACCGATCCCTCCGGGCAGATCCTCGCGCAGGCGCCGGCGGGAGAGGCCATCATCCTGCTCGCCTCGGTCAACCTCGACCAGTGCTCGGACACGCCGGCGCGCCGGCGATTCCTTCCGGACCGGCGCCCGGACCAGTATGCACGCGGGGCGGTGTCGCTGTCGGCCTCCGTGCCGGCTGCGCGGCCCCGTCACGACGATGCGGACGCCGCCGGGGCCAAGCCGCAGTAGCGGGAGGAGCGGGGACAGGCGAAATCCCCACAATCCGCTGCTCCCATCTCCCGTATGAAAGGAGGGGGGAGGACAGATCCCGGCCCCGGCACGGAGGAAAAAGATGCATCTTTTTCGGCTGGACTCTGTGCGAGGCAGTGATTCGCAGGAAGATGATTCGCAGGAAGATGCGGGCCGACTGCCAGGAACCGAACGGTCCGAGAGCCGGTCGGCCCGAGGGCGCGGCTCCACCGGCAGACCGGCCTCACCGTTTTCCCTGCTCCTACCCGCTCGGCCCCCGCGCCCGCACCCGTACCGGGACCTGCACCGCCGGCTGCAGAAGGACGTGGGAAACCCGGCCGCGCCTTGAGAGGCGAATCCGGCAGGCACCGGCCCGCAGGCAATTGTCCACAAGCAACCGTCCACAGGCAGCCATCCACAGGCAGCCGTCCACAGGTAGCCGGCGGTCCGTTGAAT
>CAKZLV010000295.1 GCA_937127285.1 uncultured Bacteroidota bacterium | reverse complement strand
GTGTCCGGCTCCGGAATCCGGTCGTAGCCGTAGAGGCGAGCCACCTCTTCGATCAGGTCTTCCTCGATCGAGACGTCGGGCCGCCACGTCGGCACGGTGCAGTGGAGCGCATCGTCGCCGCGCTCGACGTCGAAGCCGATCTTGGTGAGGAGATCCACGGCCGCATCGGTCGGCACGTCCATGCCCAGGACATCCCGCATCCGGTCTGGCCGGAGGCTCACCGCACGGACCGACGGCGGTTCGGGGTGCGCGTCGACCATACCGGGCACGCGCTCCCCGGCGGCGAGATCAGTCATCAGATCGGCCGCGCGGGCGGCGGCCCACACCTGTCCGTCCCGGTCCACCCCGCGCTCGAACCGGTAGCTGGAGTCGGTCTGCAGCTTCAGCGCCTTGGCCGTCCGCCGAATCGTGGACGGGTCGAAGTAGGCGCTCTCGATCAGGACATTCGTCGTGTCGGCGGACACCTCGGAGTTCTGACCGCCCACAATGCCGGCCAGGGCCACCGGCTCGTCGGCGTCGCAGATGAGCAGGGCGCCTTCGGGCAGATCGCGCTCTTCGCCGTCGAGGGTGGTGAAGGAGGTCGCGTCGTCCGTTGTCGAGCGAACGCGAATCTCCGGTCCGGCGAGCCGGTCGAGGTCGAACGCGTGGAGGGGCTGGCCGCACTCGTGCATCACGAAGTTCGTGACGTCGACCACGTTGTTGCGCGGGCGGAGTCCGATGGCGGTGAGGCGCCGCTTCAGCCACAGCGGCGACTCGCGGATCTCGACGTTCCGCACGACGAGCGCGACGTAGCGCGGGCATCCCGCCACATCTTCAATCTCGACCGACACCTCGTCGGCCGCCGGTCCTCCCTCCTCGGGCCGATCTACCTCCGGATACCGGAGATCCGAATCGGTGAGCGCGGCGACGTCGCGGGCCACGCCCAGGTGACTGGCGGCGTCGGGGCGGTTCGGCGTGAGGCCGATGTCGAAGATCGCGTCGTCCGGCTCGATGTCGCGGGCGTGCAGGTAGTCGATGAACGGTTCTCCGACGTCGGCGGTGTCGTCGAGGACCATGATGCCGGAGTGGTCGTCGGAGAGGCCGAGTTCGTCTTCCGCGCAGATCATGCCGCGCGAGGACTCGCCCCGGATGTCGCGGGCCTCGATGGTGACCGGCGTCCGGGTCTCCGGGTCGTCCCGGTCCGGAAGCATCAGCGTGGTGCCGACGGTCGCGACGGGGACGGTCTGCCCGGCCGCCACGTTCGGCGCTCCGCAGGCGATCTGGACGGGATTGCTGCCGCCGGCCTCCCCGAGGTCGACGTCGCACAGCACGAGGCGGTCCGCGTTCGGGTGTTCGCGCACGGCCTCCACGCGCCCCACGACGACGCCGTCCAGCCTCGTCCCGACGTGGTCGACGCCCTCCACCTCCAGCCCCGCCATGGTAAGCTCCTCGGCGAGATCATCGGGAGAGAGGTCGATGTCAACGTACTGTTGCAGCCAGCGATAGCTTAGATCCATTGTTGGTTGTTGGTTGTTCGTTGTTGGTTGTTTGGGTCATTCTCTTCCAATCAACCAACAACAGCGAGCGAAGGGAGCGTACAACGAACGACGGACGTCCCTCAAAACTGATCGAGGAATCGCACGTCGTTGTCGTAGAAGGTGCGGATGTCGTCGATGCCGTGACGAAGCATGGCCATGCGTTCGACGCCCATGCCGACGGCGTAGCCGGTGTACCGCTCGGGGTCGACGTCGACGGAGCGAAAGACGTTCGGGTGCACCATGCCGCAGCCGAGGATTTCCAGCCACTCCCCGCCGTCCGGGTGATCGTCGTCGGCGCCCCACACGTCCACCTCGGCGCTCGGCTCCGTGAAGGGAAAGTAGCTGGGCCGGAAGCGCAGCTTCACATCTTCGCCGAAAAGCGCCCGGGCGAGGGCGGAGAGCACCTGCTTCAGCTCCGCCATCGTCACGCCCTCGTCGACGTAGAGCAGCTCCACCTGGTGAAACAGGCAGAACGACTTGTAGCTGATGGCCTCGTTGCGGTAGACGCGCCCCGGCACGGCCACCCGAATCGGCGGCTCCTGCTCCTGCATGACCCGAATCTGCCCCGGCGAGGTGTGCGTCCGCAAAACGCGCGGCTCTTCTCCTTCCGGCGGATCCTTCAGAAAGAAGGTATCCTGCATGTCCCGCGCCGGATGGTCGGGCGGGAAGTTGAGGGCGGTAAAGTTGTGCCAGTCCGTTTCGATCTCCGGACCTTCGACTGCCGAAAAGCCCAAGGACTGCAGGATGCGCAGAATCTCGTTGAGCGTCTGCGTGAGCGGATGCACGGACCCGCGGAAGTCGCGACGCCCGGGCAGGGTGAGGTCAATCTCGGCCGCACCGGACTCTTCTTCTCGCTTCAGGCGCGCCCGGGCCTCCTCCAGCCGTTCTTCGGCTCGGGACTTCAGGGCGTTGACGCGCCTTCCGAACTCGGGGCGCTCTTCCGGGGGGAGATCGCCGATCTCGTCGAAGAGGTTCGTAATCGCCCCCTGCTTGCGACCGAGATACTGGATGCGGAAGGCCTCGACCTCCTCTTCGCTTTCGATCGTCTCCGACTCGATCTGCTCTTTCAGCTTCTGGATGCGGTCTCCGGCTGGGAGCGATCCGTTTGGGTCCTCGGGCATGGTCACTGGACGCTGGTCACTGGATAAGGATCATCGAGCATCGGCGGTGAGGGCGAGGCACCGGCGGCCGGCAACAGAAAATCCCGCCGGGCCTGCGTGGCAGGAGGCGGGATCGGTGCGTCGAGACGAAGAGAGACGGGACGCTCGGCGTTCCTACCGGCGTAGGGCATGCGGGAGGGCCTGTCGGGAGGCCGAAAAGGTCAAAAATCGCCCGGGGGTCATGGGGACGTGTTCGTTGTTGGTCGTCCGTTGTCTTCGCATCTTGGAGCAGAACGGGCAGCCTACAGATAGGCCGCCTCTCTTCACTCCCATCGGCGAAGAACCGTCCGTGGCGATTCATCCGGCGGTCCTGTTGCCGGCTCTCCGGATGGTAACCCTGCAGGCAACGCAACCCGGTTCCGGATCACGGCCTCCATCCGTCTCCGCCTCCCCACGTCCAGCCCTTATTCTTAATTCATCACGTGGTCAACGACCTGCTCGAACGCGTCCGGGTCGTGAACGGCGAGGTCGGCGAGGACCTTTCGGTTCATCGCGAGGTCCGACTTCCGGTACTGCCCCATGAACTGGGAGTAGCTCACGCCGTGCTGGCGCGTGGCGGCGTTGATCCGGGTAATCCAGAGCTTGCGGAAGTTGCGCTTCTTCTGGCGGCGGTCGCGGTATGCGTACTGCAGGCCCTTCTCAACGGCGTGCTTGGCAACCTTGTACACCTTGCTCCGGCGTCCCCAGTAGCCCTTCGCCATGTTCAGAATCTTTTTGCGGCGACGGCGGGTGGCCGGTTTGTTTGTTGCGCGCGGCATAACGTACGGAAAGCAGTATAGAGGGTTGAGAACGAAGAGGGAGAGCGGCTCGGCCCGCTGGGCCGTCCGGGGTGGGACAGCCGTGCCGGCGTTTTTCGGCCGGGAGGGACGGCCTCGACGGGTGCGCGCTTGGCAACGCGAAGAACGAAGCCAAGACCGGATCCGTGGGCGCTAGCAGCTCAAAAGTCGTTTGATGCGCTTTTCGTCGGTCTTGTCCACAGTCGTTTTCTTCCGCAGGTGACGCTTGCGCTTCGGCGTCTTTTTCGTCAGGATGTGGGATTTGTTGGCTTTCTTGCGGAGGACCTTGCCGTTGGCGGTCACCTTAAACCGCTTCTGGGCACCGCTGTGGGATTTCATTTTGGGCATGGCATCGGGCACGGTGGCAATACAGGCAGCGCGAACAGGAAGTGGGTGTATGATACGTCCGGGAGTGCGTTCCCGGATCGCGCATCTCCACGGGAAAGTCGTATTCGCCGTCCGGTGTGCTGCACCGCCCCCTCCGCGCCCGTTTTCCCGGTTTGGTTTCTGTGGGATTCGGTTTCTGTGCGGTTCGGTTTCTGTAGGGGTCGGTTTCTATAGGGGTCGAGGCGAGGTCTTCTCCGTACGCGGCGGCCCGCGCCGAAGTGGTTCGGCGGGACGTGCGTACAGGCTGCCGGCACGACCTGCTGGCACGACCTGCCGGCACGGAAAAGGGTGCATCCGCCAAACAGCCGCTCCCGGGGGCAGACCCGGAAGCGGCTGCGGTGCAGGCATCGATCGGATGTGCCGGTGGGGTGCAGCGGGGAAGCGGGCGAAAACGGACAGCCGGTAGCCCTCTCCTCGACGGGAGAGAACCCGGGCCAGCGGCCGGGGCGCCGAACCAAGGCCCTCCGGCTGCCCGACCGAAGATGCCGGCCTCAAGGGAGACCTCGGTTTGTTGTTTCCGGTTTGTCGTTCCCGGGCGGTTACTTGTTCTTGTGCGGAGCGAGGACGGTCGTCATCCGGCGACCCTCCATCTGCGGGGACTGATCGATACGGGCAATGTCCTGCAGGCGCTCAATAAACCGGCGCAGCAGATCCATCCCCTGGTCCTTGTAGATAATGTCGCGGCCGCGGAACTGGACGTAGGCTTTCACCTTGTTGCCGTCCTCGAGGAATCCGCGTGCGTGTTTGGTTTTGAAGTCGAAGTCGTGGTCGTCCGTGCGCGGGCGGAAGCGCAGCTCCTTCATCTGCATCTGCTTCGACTTCGCCCGCTGCCGCTTCTCCTTCTTCTGCTGCTCGTAGCGGTACTTGCCGTAGTCGATGATCTTGCAGACGGGCGGCTGCGCGTCCGGAGCGATCTCGACGAGATCCAGGTCGTGCTCGCGGGCCCGTTCCAGGGCCGTGTCGATGTCGACGACCGCGTGGTCGCCGTCGGGCTCAACGACCCGCACCTCGTTCTCACGGATCTCTTCGTTGACTCGAACTTTGTCTGCGTCGGCGATAGCTGTTTCGGCGGTTGGTTCGTAGGATGGTCGAAGAACGTACCCGACAGTTCTCAGATCGGTCGGACCTGCCCGCACGGCCGGTGAGAGGCCGTCGGGGGACTGCCGGAAGGTGCAACATCGTACACGCGATTTCTCCTATGAGGTTTCAGTGAAGATAGGGATAACCGCATTCCTTGAGAGAAAGAAATGTTGGGTTCATCCCGTGTGCACGGCGCCGGCGTGGACGCGCCGCGGAGCCAGGGCCGGTCCGTTGTCCAATCCGTTGTCCGACTCGTTGGGGGACGGGGGTGCTGCAGAGGGTCATACGGCGGTATCGTGGCGCTGCATGCCCTGCTGAATGTCGCGAACGATGCGGTTGACGAACGCGTCGGTGTCCACAACGTCCTGCTCGCCGCTTCCATGCTCGCGCACGGCCACGGTGCCGGCTTCTTCCTCCCGGCCGCCGACGACGAGCATGTACGGCACTTTCTGCGTCTCGGCCTGGCGGATTTTGTAGCCCACCGTCTCGTCGCTGTCGTCCACCCGGACGCGCACGTCTTCTTCGCGAAGCCGGGAGGCCACCGACGTCGCATACCCGTTGAACTCGTCGCTGACGGGAATGACCTGCACCTGCACGGGCGCGAGCCACGTCGGGAAGTTGCCGCCGCAGTGCTCGATCAAGACGCCGATCGTCCGCTCCAGCGATCCGAACGGCGCGCGATGAATCATCACCGGCCGCTTCCGTTCGTCGTTCTCGTCGACGTAGGTGAGATCGAAGCGCTCCGGCAGGTTGTAGTCGACCTGGATCGTGCCGAGCTGCCAGGCGCGCCCCAGAGCGTCCTCCACCATGAAGTCGAGTTTCGGGCCGTAAAAGGCCGCCTCTCCGGCAACCTCGTCCGCCTCCAGGCCGCTTTCGGCGACGGCTTCGCGAATCGCCTGTTCGGCTTGCTGCCAGAGCTCGTCGCGGCCGACGTACTTTTCGGTGTCGTCCGCGTCGCGCAGGGAGATCTGGGCGTCGAACTTCTCGAAGCCGAGCGCCTCGAAGACCGTCAGCGTCAGGTCGATCACGTTCAGGAACTCGCCCTTTACCTGCTCGGGCGTGCAGAAGATGTGGGCATCGTCCTGCGTGAAGCCGCGGACCCGGGTCAGTCCGCCGAGCTCACCGCTCTGCTCGTGGCGGTACACGGTGCCAAACTCCGCCAGCCGCACCGGCAGGTCGCGGTACGAATGCATCTTGTTGGCATAGACCTGCGTGTGGTGCGGGCAGTTCATCGGCTTGAGGAGATAGCCGTCCTCCTCGTTGTCTCCGCCCTCTTCTTCGTCCTCAAATAGCATGGGCGGGAACTGGTCCTCTTTGTAGTACGGGTAGTGCCCGCTGGTCCGGTAGAGGTCCAGCCGCCCGATGTGCGGGGTGACGACCGGCTCGTAGCCGCGCTTCTTCTGCTCTTCCTTCAGAAACCGCTCCAGCGTCTCTCGCATCGTCGCCCCCTTCGGCAGCCACATCGGAAGGCCCGGCCCCACCTTCTCGGTGTTGAAGGTGAAGAGCTCCAGCTCGCGGCCCAGCTTGCGGTGGTCCCGCTCTTTCGCCAACCGGCGCCGCTCCATAAACGCCTCCAGCATTTTCTTCTTCGGGAAGGTAATCCCGTAGATGCGGGTGAGCTGCGGGTTCGACTCGTCCCCCCGCCAGTACGACCCGGCCACGTTCAACAGCTTCGGGTACTTGATCTCGCCGGTCGACGGGATGTGCGGACCCCGGCAGAGGTCGGTAAAGTCGCCCTGCTCGTAAAAGGTGATGTCGTCGGGGTCGAGGTCCTCGATCAACTCGAGCTTGTACTCGTTGCCGAGCTCCTCGTAATAAGACGCGGCATCCTCCTTCGACACCTCCTTGCGCTCGTAGCGGGCGTCGCGCCGGGCCAGTTCCTTCATCTTGGCCTCGATCTCCTCGAAGTCGTCGGCGGAGATCTGGTGCCCCTTCGGATCGACGTCGTAGTAGAACCCCTGGTCGATGGGCGGCCCGATGGTGAACTTGACGCCCGGATAGAGCTCCTGCAGGGCCTCGGCCATGAGGTGGGCGGAGGAGTGCCAGAAGGTTTCCTTCCCCTCCTCGTCGTCCCACGTCAAGATCGCCAGATCGGCGTCGTCGTCGATGGGCCGGTCGAGATCCTGCACCTCTCCGTTCACCTTCACGGCCAACGCATCTCGGGCCAGACCCGCCCCGATGCTTTCGGCCACCTCGCGTCCGGTCGTCCCGGCCTCGTACGTGCGTTCCGATCCGTCCGGCAGGGTGATGGTGATGGTTTGTGAGTCGACGTCGGGCATGGGAACGGGCGGGTGGTTGGTGGAGACGAGCGAAGGAAAGCAACGACTGGCTTGCCGGCCATCGGATATCGGTCACGGAGCGCAGGGGTACCGGACGCCATCGCCACAGCCGCACGTCCGATGACCGGCGTCCAATCACCCGTGTCCAATGACCAATGTCCAATGACCGGTCGTCAATGACCGGTCGTCAGCGACCAAAACAAAAAAGCGCTCCATCGACACGACGGAGCGCTCAGGCAACAATCGGTGGCGACGCGCACGAGGCGCCCCGCTGCATGTGCTCTGCAATCACATACACGCGCCGCCGAAGATCGGCGTTCGTGTCGTGGCGAAAAGCGTCGGCAGAGCGAGCATCAATCCAGAATCCGAGATCGGCAAGTCCGAAACCAACAGGGGAAACCAGCAGGGGCTGTGGGTCCAAGTGGACTCGAACCACTGACCTCTACGATGTCAACGTAGCGCTCTAACCAGCTGAGCTATGGACCCATGTAGGAGGGATATCTTTATGTCCGGATTGCCATCAATGCCTTCGGTCAGGTTAGGATTCCGCTTCACGCAAACTTTTTCGTCGATCGGGGTCGAAGGGCCGGCGATCTTCGCGGGAAAACGAGGGTCGGGCCGACGGGACTCGACACTCGGGGCAAGAGCCGTTACGTTTCCCTATCCCAGAACCTTCCACGTTCTCCCGGACGCCCTCTCCAGGCGTCCCCTCCCCCCGTCCGATGGATCTACGCTCATGAAGCTTCACCTGGCCCACGACCACGACTGGGATGTCTCGACCGAAAAAGCACGAGCGATTCAGGAGCGACTGGCGGCGGAGGTGCGATCCGAGGGCGTCACCGCCGGGGCGGTCGAGACCGTTGCGGGAGTGGACGTCAGCATCCGCGACGACTTCGCGCAGGCGGCCGTGTGCGTCCTTTCGCTGCCCGACCTGGATCCGGTCGACCGGGCGATCCACCGGCAGGAGATCCCGTTTCCCTACGTGCCGGGGCTGCTCAGTTTTCGGGAGACGCCGCCGGTTATGCAGGCACTGGAGCAACTGGAGGTCCGCCCCGACGTTCTGATGACGGATAGCCACGGGCTGGCTCACCCCCGCCGGTTCGGGTTTGCCTGCCATCTGGGGGTGCTGCTCGACCGGCCGGCGCTGGGCGTCGCCAAGTCGATCCTCGTCGGCGACCCCGCCGGGGATCTTGACAGCGAGAAAGGCAGCCGCATTCCCCTCGTCGATCGATCGACCGACGCGGGCGAGACGATCGGGGCGGTCGTGCGCACCCGGACCGACGTGAATCCCGTGTACGTCAGCGTCGGCCACCGGATCTCGCTCGATGAGGCCGTCGCCCTCACGCTCCGCTGCAGCCCCCGCTACAAGATCCCCGAGCCCACCCGCCACGCCCACCGCCTCAGCCGGGAGTAACCGGGGGCGTATGGATGGAAGGGTGGACGGTTGGAGGGGTGGACGTGTGGGCGTTTGGGCGTGGGGTAGCGCGCGATCCGGAGGAACGGTCGTAGAGAGCGATGCGCTTCCCCGGGTACCTCCGATGTCTATCCCTCAACACTCGACACTCGCCATTCGAAACTCGCCACTGCCCCCATGCCTCCTCCCCTAACGATTCGCACCGCCGACCTGTCGGACGTCGAGCGCCTCGCCCGGTTCAACGAACGCATGGCGGCGGAGACAGAAGACAAGGACCTCGACGCGGAGACGGTCCGCGCCGGCGTCCGGCACATGATCGAGGCGCCGGATCGGGGGTTTTATCTTTTGGCCGAGCGCGGCGGGAAGGGGGTCGGATCGCTGATGATCACGACGGAGTGGAGCGACTGGCGCAACGGCACCTTCTGGTGGATCCAGAGCGTCTACGTTCACCCGGAGGCGCGGCGTCAGGGGGTGTATGCCTCCCTGCATTCGGAGGTGCAATCACGGGCCGAAGCGGCCGAGGACGTGTGCGGCCTCCGGCTCTACGTCGAGAAGGACAACCGGGCGGCGCGAGACACCTATGCGGCACTCGGCATGACGGAGACGTCGTACCGGATGTACGAGGAGGACGTGTAGGAGAAATCAGGTGTGGGTGTGTTCACGTGTGGGCGTGTTCACCCTGTGGTCTCCTGTGGGCTTGCCGGCGAACAGGATGCCAGCGAACAGGACCAGGAGGCCGACAGACATCCCCGCACATCTGGGTGTATCCACATTCGTGCGTTTCAGTCACGGGTTAAGATCTTCTCCTGATCGACGCTCTTTCCGGCGTAGAACAGAAGAGAGCGGTACCGTTTGCCTGCTTCCTTTTTTCTTTCGCCGATTCTTTGCCCGGGCCTTTCGCGGTGCGGCTTTTTCCGTCCCCTTTTTGGCCGGTGAAAAAGAGGGCATCCCGACGGGTTCGACCGGCAGGATGGCTACATGAAGACAGAAGTTCGTAGCTGTATGTTTGTCGAACCCCAAGGAAGAGAGGACGCTTCACTGCGCAGCATTCTCCGGCTGAGTCCCGAAGGACGAGACCCTGCAGAGGACCGTTTGTCGGTTGCGGCCCATGCCATCGGCCCCATCAACGACAGGGTGGGCATTCCCGCAACCCGCGACGGGCATTGCGTGACGACAAGCTCACACGATCACGTTACTCCTCTTCGGCCATGGCGACGTAGCGGCCGATGAAGGTGACGGCGCGCTCGCCGGCAGCGTCGATCTTGCACTTCAGGTCGAGGCGAGCTCGGCCCCAGCGGTCGAGCATGTTCTGGAACCGTTCAAGAGCGTCTTCATCCGGCCGCTCGCAGATGACGGCGATGTTTTCGCAGACGGGCTTCAGGTACTCGATGTCGCTTTCCTGAATCATCACCTCCACCTTCCGCCGCATGTCTTCCATCTTATCTTCCAGGAGCTGATGCATCATCGCCCAGCCGGTAAGCGTGGCAAGCATGCTCAGGCTTCCGCCGAAGGCACTGCCCATGTGGTTGGCATTGGGCTGAAGCGGCGCGGTCGTCCGCAGCTTACCGTCCTCCTCTGTCGCCAGGGAGAACTCGAGATGCTTCGTGATGGGCATCTCCTGCACGATGAGCTGCTCCAAATGCCGAATCGCGTCGTCCGTGGGGGAGGAACGGGACATGATGGTCGTACGCACGTCCGGAGGGGTGTCGGTAATGGGACAAGTGGACAAGGGGTACGAGCGGACGTACGTTCCGTTCTCTGGATGTGCACTTTATTGCGTTACGATATCGGAGCACAATATCGCCCCGGGTGTCGGCGGACCGGTTTCCGCCCGAACCGCCTTGTCGGCCTCCTCGTCGTCGACCCTCTCACGTTGGTTTCGGACGTTTCGGACATGAACAACCCCTTTCCCCGCATTTACATCACCCATCGCGACTGCCCGGAGGACGAGCAGGCGGCCCGCGTAACGCGCGACATTCACCGCGCCATCCCGTTTACCGAAACGGCCGGCCTCACGATCGAGGCGTACACGCCGACGCGCGTGGTGGTTGCCGTTGACGACCGGGAGGCGCTGCACAACCACGTCGGCACCCCGCATGCCGCCGTTCTGTCGCTTCTGTCCGAGACCGCCTCCGGACTCGTCGTGGCGATCAACGTCCGGGATCCCGCGCTGCCGATCCTGCGCTCGATGGAGGTCGGCTTTCGGCGGCTGGGGATCGGGCGCCTGACGGCCGAAGCGGCTCTTTCGGAGGACGAAGCCGAACGCATCCGGAACCGCCCGATCGGCAAGATCGCCGTCGACGTCGCCGTAACGACCGGGAACACGGCCCCGTCCGCCGAGACGACGATGCACTGGGCCTGGCTCCCGCAGTCGAAATTATCGCTCCCCGCTTCGGAGAACGGATGATGGCTCTTGAGGCCGTACGGCGTCTTCTGGAACGATGCCGCCCTCCGATCCCCCAATCCAATCACCCGATCCCCCAGTCATCCAATCCCCCAGTCATCCAATCCTCCCACCAACCCTCTCACACGTCGCCCTCCTGCGGGCGGAGGAGGAGTTCTTCGACGACGGTGCGGGAGGAAAGCCCCGTGGCGTCGACGACGGCCTGCGCAACGTCCTCCGCCGCCATGAAGCGCTCGTCCGGAAGCTCCGTGCCCTCCCAGGTCGGCGTGCGGGTGGCGCCCGGGAGGACGGTCGTGACGCGAATGCCTTCGTCTTTCGTTTCCTCTCGCACCACGCGGGCGAATCCGCGCAGACCGTGCTTCGCGGCGCAGTACCCGGCGTTTCCCGGATAGGCTTGGATGGACGCCACCGACGCCATGAAGAAGAGGTGTCCGGTCTTCCGCTCCCGCATTGCCGGCAGGAAGGCCTGCGTTACCGCAAACGCCCCGGTGAGGTTGACGTCGATCTGGTCCCGGAAGCCGTCGATCGTTAGCTCGTCGAGGGGCGCGTAGCGAAACATCCCGGCGTTGTTCACGAGAACGTCCGGCGCCCCCCAGTCTCCCAGCACGCGCTCGGCCAGGTGGTCGACGTCCTCGTCGTCGGTCACGTCGGTGGGACACACGAGCGCTTCGGCCCCGGTCTTGCGAACGGTGTCCGCCACCGCGTTCAAGGAATCGGCCGAGCGCGCCGCGAGGGCGATCCGCGTCGGGGCGTCGCCGGGCGGCTCGCTCGCGAACGTTCGGGCGATGGCCGCCCCAATCCCCTGGCTTGCGCCGGTGATGACAATGTCCATGGGCGAGGTGTATCGGTGAATGAGAGACGCGGCGACCGTCCCGAACCGAACCCCGGCCGGAGGCGGACTCCCTCCACCCCGGCCGGCGTCCTTCACGGCTCGGTGGTCGGCGCGACGTCGGCTATCCCGTCGTCTGGATCAGGCGCATGAACTCGTCGCGGGTGCTGTGCTTCTCGAACTCTCCGCTGACGGAGGAGGTGGTTGTGCGCGAGTTCTGCTTCTCTGCGCCCCGCATCATCATGCAGAGGTGCTGCGCCTCGATGACGACGGCCGTGCCGAGCGGCTGCAGCACTTCGTCGATGGCGTCGCGGATTTGCAGCGTGAGTCGCTCCTGCACCTGCAGGCGGCGGGCGAAGACCTCGACGGTGCGCGGAATCTTACTGAGCCCGACGATCTTGCCGTCCGGGATGTAGGCCACGTGGGCCTTGCCGTAGAACGGCAGCATGTGGTGCTCGCAAAGCGAGTACAGCTCGATGTCTTTGACGAGGATCATCTCGTCGTAGGCCTCTTCGAAGACGGCCTGCTGCAGGATGTCGCGCGGGTCGAGCGCGTAGCCGTGCGTCAAGAACTGATAGGCCTTCGCAACGCGCTCCGGGGTTTTCTGCAGACCCTCGCGCTCCGGGTCTTCACCGAGCGCGTCGAGGATAGAAGCGATGTTCTGCGCGACGGACTCGGTCGTGGCCTCGTCGTAGATGTCGCGCCGTTCGTACAGCTTCGGAGGCATTGCGTGGGCTGCGCCGTTGCCGCGCAGTTCGTCAGACACGATTTTCTTTTCGGCCATCGGGGAGGGAGTACGGTCAGAGAGCAAGTGGGGAGGACCGGAGAACGGAGTCGGGCGTTCGTCGCCGGACCCGAGATGCGGGAGAGATACGGCAGCGCGGAGCGGCTGTGAGCTATGGTCGGGGCGCTAGGAAGACGAGCCGTCGCCGTAGTACTCGACGAAGTTTCGAGGCGTCTCGTAAAGGCGAACGCGATGCAGTTGGCCGGAGGGCAGATGCCCCTCCAACTGATCCCAGATTTCAATGGCGAAGTTCTCGGTCGACGGGATCACCCCGTCCATGAAGTCCACTTCCAGGTTGAGATTCTTGTGGTCGACGCGATCGACCACTCGCTCGTTCAGCACGGACTTCAACGCGCCGAGGTCCACCACGTACCCGGTTTCCGGGTCCGGCTCGCCGGCCACGGTCACCTCCAAGACGTAGTTGTGTCCGTGCCAGTTGGGATTGCTGCACGGGCCGAACATTTCTTCATTCCACGCCTCAGATTTCTCGGGGTTGTGGAGACGGTGGGCGGCGTTGAAATGAACCTTGCGGGTAACGTGAACGGTAGGCATAAATCCGTTAGAGGAAAAGTGATGCAGAGGAACTGAGCCCACGCCCCGGCCCGATGCTGTTCCCGAGCCGATGCTGTTCCCGAGCGCGACGGCAGGGCCGATCGGCGGGAAGCTCGTGGGCACCGCGGGTACAAGCACGTACGTGTACGGACCTTTGCCCCCTCTTGTTGTTCAACCGCGACGACCCTTTTACAGATGCGGCCGTTCCATGAAGACGACTTTTCCCCGACGGCCCGCTCCTCGCCTCCGCTTCCTTCGCCTCGCCCGCGCTCCGTCGGAGAAGGCACCTGTGTGGAGAGGGCATGGGAAGGACATGGGGAGGAGACGGACGGCGGAGGTGTTGTGATTTGCCATTCCTCGTGCTAGATTGCTACGCAGGAAGAGGTAACCGCAGTGAACACAGGCAATTTCTCCTTCCCCGGTACGATCCGCTCTGAATCGACGCCCTCCGTATCTGCACGCACTCCGCATCCACCCATCCTCTCCCTGCCACTCTCTCAATGAACGCGTGACGGGTTATGGCTGATACCATCTTTCAGAAAATTATCGACGGCGAAGCAGAGGCGGACATTGTCCACGAGGACGACCGCTGCGTCGCCTTCCGCGACCGCAATCCCGTGGCGCCCACGCACATCTTGATCGTGCCGCGGAAGCCCATCCCGGGGCTGGACGACCTCGCCGACGAGGACGCCGACCTCATCGGTCACCTTCACGTCGTGGCCCGCGACATCGCCCGCGAGGAGGGCCTGCGCGACGGCTACCGGACCGTCATCAACACCGGCGACGACGGCGGCCAGACCGTCTGGCACCTGCATCTGCACCTCATCGGCGGCCGCCGAATGGAGTGGCCGCCAGGATGATGGGAGAGGCGAAACCGGGGGATCGAGGAAGCCGGGGAGGTTTCGTGGCGCCCGGATCGAGTCGGGCCCGGACTGGTTTGGGCCCAGACTGGTTCGGGCCCGGTTCCAGGAGGTCGGTCGGGGCGTATCGGTTTTCGGCGGAGCCCATCACCACTCCAGGATTCATGATTTCTCTCGGCGTCACCGGCGGTATTGGAAGCGGCAAGACGACCGTCTGCGGCTTCCTGGAGGAACAGGGAGCGCGGGTTTTTTATGCGGATCTGGAGGCGAAACGCCTCATGCAGGAAGACGAGGCGGTGCGCTCGCAGATCGTCGACGCCTTCGGGGAGTCGGCCTACCGCGAGGACGGGTCGCTCCATCGCGCCTACCTTGCCGACCGCGTGTTCGGACACCCGGACGCGGTCGAGCGCCTCAACGCCATCGTGCACCCGGCCGTGTTTCGGTCGTTTCGGGCGGCTGCAGAGCGTGCTCGGGAGGAAGATCTCTCGCTGCTCGTGCACGAGGCCGCGCTCTTATTCGAGGCCGGCGGGGACGCCCACGTCGACCGAACGTGCGCCGTCGTGGCTCCGGACGAAGACCGCATCGCGCGGGTGACGGAGCGGGACGACGTGACCGCAGCCCAGGTCCGCGCCCGGATGCAGCACCAGTGGCCCCAGGACGACCTGCGAGAACGGGCCGATTACGTGATCGAAAACGACGGATCGCTCGACGACCTGCGGACGAAGACGCTGGACGTTTACTGGGCAGTTCTGGACGAGCGCTCCTAGGCGATGCGTGCGGAAGCGGCCGTCTGAAGACGGCCGGCGGTCACGGTCGGTCAGCGACGCGCCGAGGAGGACGCATCCGCAGCGGGCCGGCCTCGATGTCGATCCATCTTCGAGAAGCAAGCCCGCTCGCTTCGACGGCGTTCCGGATCGGAGAAGGTGGCTACGGCCGGGTCGCAGCGGCCACGTCGGCCAGGTCGAGCTCGTTGTAGGTAAAGCGGGTGGCTTCGAAGAGCGGCTGGCCGTGCGCCTCGCGCCAGCTCTCGTGAAAGGCCAGTTCGCGCTCCGCCGGCGGCTGCACGTCGACCGTCACCGCGTAGGGATCATCCGGATTTCCCGGAAGCGACACGTTGCGGGCATAGTGCATGGCGTCTCCGAGGGTAACGTGCGGGATGAGTTCGACCTTTTCGGTTCGTCCGGTCTTCTCGTTGGTGATGGTCGCGTAGACGTTCAGGTACCCGACGAAGCCGCCCCGCTGAACGCCCTCGGGAACCTCTACATCCGGGTTCTCCGACCAGGTTGTGAGGACCTCGAGATGAACGTCGGTTTTCGACTCGGCGAGGTTCTGGTCGTAGGGCGTCACGTCGTCTTTCGGCGCGGCCTCAAAGACGAGGTGGATGCCGGGGTCGATGGTTTCCTCCCCCAGGACGCGTTCTTGAGCCTGGGCGGGGGCGGGCATCCCGACCCCTCCTGCCAGGAGCAACACCATGAGGAGGAACGCGAGGGCGGTGGAGCCTCGGCGTAGAAGGCGTCGGTGCACGAAGGGTTGGTGCATGAAGAGTCCGGACAGTCCGTACATGGGGCCGTACATGGGTATCGGTAGGGTCGGTGCGAGGAGGAAAAGGAGGATCCGGAACCGCGTCCCCGAATCACGTCATCCCGGAATTACATCATCCCGGAATCACATCCCGGCATCACGTTCTTGTACACAACGACGCGGTGGTGATCCATCCGCGCGGGATCGACGGTACGGGCGTTCCCCGACGCGTCGGCTTTCCCCGGCGTCCGCTTCACGGGCACCGATTCGCACGGGCACTGGTTGCTCGCACTGCGCGTGAAGAACGTGGGGCATCTGGCAACGGAATCGCCCCACGGTGAACCTTGACTTCGACGTACAGGTATGAGAATCTGCTACCGACCGATTTCAGGCTCGATAGCAATCCGATAGCAGTATGATAGCAGTTCGATAGCAGTCAGCACCCTCAACGCAGGGGATCGTGACCTCATAAGTCCTCTGCGGAGCATCCTGCGCACCGCCCAAAATCGCCGTTTCCGGCGGTCACGGGCCGATACGAGCCACCATCACCGACACGGAGGGGTGGCAGAGCCTGGTTGAATGCACCGGTCTTGAAAACCGGCAGGCCCCTTGCGGGTCTCGGGGGTTCGAATCCCTCCCCCTCCGCTTTTCGACGCCCTCTCAGCACGCTGCCGGCAGCCCTTCTCGGTGCGCCCCCCTCTCTTCGTCACCGCCCGTCCTCTTCCGGCCGGCGTCCGGCACCGGAACCGGCTCCTGTAACACTCCGCGCCGGCATCTCGTGCGGATGCGTGCAGTCGGGAGCCGCAAACAGGCGTCCGCGCCCTGCCGCACACCGGCGGGTCGGCCGCGCACCGGGCCGCTCGTCCCTCCAGGCTGCCGCTCGTTGATTTGCGGGGATCAATGCACCGCCGATGGCTTACGCCTCCCGGCAGGCCCCGCGCCTCCACCTCCTCGTTGCGTTTCCGCTTCCCCTGCGACAACCCCCCTCCGCACCGTGCAGACGTGGCTTCGTGAACTGTGGGAAGGTCTTCGCATCGCCGGTACGGCCATCTGGGCCAACAAGCTGCGGTCCCTTCTCACAACGCTGGGCATCGTCATCGGCATCACGTCGGTGACGGGGATGGCGACGATCATCAACGGCATCGACGCCAGCTTCGAGCAGTCGCTGTCCTCGCTCGGCTCGAACGTGCTGCACGTCCGCGTCTGGCCGTTCGGCCGTCCGGATGCCTGGTGGAAGTACATCAACCGCCCGGAGATCGACCCGTCGCTCGCCGAAACGATTGCCGAGCGATCCGACCATGCAGCCGCCACGATGCCGGAGGTGGACGGCTCGTACCCGATCAGCCGGCGGGGCGAGTCGCTCCAGGAAGTGCCCGTCAACGGCGTCGGGGCGGCCTACCCCCGGGTGCAGGGCGTCAACCTGCGGCAGGGCCGCTTCTTCAGCCGCGTCGAGGCCCGCGGAGCGCGTCCCGTGGCGGTTCTGGGCGCGACCGTGGCCGACGAGCTGTTTCCGGTTGCCGGCCCGCTGGGAAAGGAGGTGACGGTCGACGGCCGCCGGTTTCAGGTCGTCGGGGTGCTGAAGGAGCAGGGCGGCGGCCTCTTCGGGGACGGCTTGAACGGCGAGGTGCTCATCCCCTTCTCCACCTACGAGGCGCGCTGGGGGATCCGGGGCGACGACCCGAACGTGCTGGTGAAGGTGGGACCGTCTGCGTCCATGACGACCGCCCGAACCGAGATCATCGGCATCGTTCGCGTAGAACGCGGCCTTCGAGCCGGCGAGTCCAACAACTTTGAGGTCGAGCAGCAGAGCGATGTCCGCGAAAACCTCAGCACCGTCAAGACGACGATCTACGGCGTCGGCATCTTTCTGACGGCGCTCGCCCTCGTGGTCGGCGGCATCGGGGTGATGAACATCATGTTCGTCTCGGTGAAGGAGCGCACGAAAGAGATCGGCATCCGCAAGGCCGTCGGCGCGAAAAAGCGCGCCATCCTGCTGCAGTTTCTAACCGAAGCGGTCATCATTTCGCTGATCGGCGGTGCGATCGGGATCGCGCTTTCGGCCGGGATCGCTGCCCTCGTCCGGTCGACGCTCGGGGTGGCGGCCGCCCTCCCGCTGTCGACGATCCTGCTGGCCTTCGGCATCTGCACGGCGGTGGGCGTCGGCTTCGGGCTCGCCCCCGCCTGGCGCGGCGCCCAGGCCGAACCCGTCGAGGCCCTTCGGTACGAGTAGGCGCCTGCCGCCGCGATGGGCGCCTGCCGCCGCGATGGGCGCCTGCCGCCGGTTCCGGCTTGGTTTTCGCCCTTCCTCGCTCGGCGGCCTTCCTTTTCGGCTCTCTCACACGTTCTCTTCGCCCATGCGACTTCGCGACGCCTTTCGGTCTTCGTTCGAGGCCCTGCGCGCCAACACGCTGCGCTCCGGCCTCACCCTGCTCGGCATGGTCGTCGGTGTGTTTGCGGTGATCGCCTCCGTGACGGCCGTCGACGTGATCGACGCCTACTTCCAGGACTCCCTCCAACTCCTCGGCTCGTCCACCTTCACGGTGTCGAAGGATCCGGTCGTCAACCTGGGACGCAACGATACGGAGCCGCGCCCCGACCTCACGTACGAGCAGGCTCGACGCCTTGCCGACCGGGTGTCGATGCCGGTGGCCCCCCAAGAGTTCTTCGACATCGGGCGGGTGCGCACCCGGGGGCGGGAGACGGATCAGGGCAACATCCGCGTGCTGGGGACGAACGAGCACCTGCTGACCAACTTCAGCCGGCGGCTGCGCTCCGGACGCTCGCTCACCGAGCGGGACGTACGAAGCGCCCGGGCGGTTGCCGTCATCACGCCCGACATTGCCGACGACCTGTTTCCGGCTCAGTCTCCGCTCGGCAAGCAAATAAAAATCGGCCGCGGGGCGTTCGAGGTGGTCGGCGTGCTTCGGCCGAAGGGCAACTTCCTCGGGCAAAGCTTCGACGCCCGAATCTTCGCCCCGATCACGCACCTGTTCCAGGTATACGGCGGATCGCAGCGCAACATGTCGATGGTCAGCATCCGCGCGCCGAGCATGGCCGAGATGCAGTCGGCCCAGAGCCGGGTCATCGGCCACATGCGGGTCATCCGCGGCGTCTCTCCGGGCGAGCCCAACAACTTTGAGGTGTCCACAAACCAGACCATGCAGGCGTCCTTCCGCCAGTTCACGAGCGGCCTGACGCTCGGCGGCGCCGGGATCGGTGCCATTGCCCTGCTTGCGGCCGGCGTCGGGATCATGAACATCATGCTCGTCTCCGTGACCGAGCGTACGAAGGAAATCGGCACCCGCAAGGCGGTCGGCGCCAAGAAGTGGCACATCATGCTTCAGTTCTTGCTGGAGGCGCTCGTCTTGTGCCTCGTGGGCGGCGGCCTCGGCGTTGCGCTCGGGGCCCTGGCCGGAAACGGCACCGCGCTCTACTTCGACATCGGGATGTCGGTGCCGTGGGGCTGGGCTGTGGGCAGCCTCCTGGTCGTGTCGGGGATCGCTCTGGTGTTCGGCCTCTACCCGGCCTACAAAGCGGCCTCCGTCGACCCGATCGACTCTCTTCGCTACGAATGACCGCCCTCGCCCGGACGCCGGCTCGCGGCCGAAGGAAGCGCCGGCCCACGTCGGTCGTTCGCCCCGGCTCTTCGCTCTCGCCCTTCGCTCCGGACGTTCGCCCTGCCTTTTGATCTGCCTTTTCTTGGGTCTGTCGCCGGGCTCTCCGGCCGGTTGGATCCACGTAACACTTTCCGCGCCGGTTGCGTGATGCCACTGGCACGCAGGCCACCGCTCGTCCTCCCGGGCGGCGGCTCTCTTCCCCCCGCCATGCCCCGATCGCTTGCTTTCCATTCGCTTGCTTTCCACCATCCCAATCTGCTCTATGTCTCCCTGTTCTTCCCTCGCTTCACCGGGCACCGATCGGCCGTCTGTCGCCGCGCGCCTGCCGTTTGCCGTGCGCCTGCCGTTCGGGGCGCTCGTGCTGCTGGGCGTGCTCGGTCTGGTTGCGGCCCGGGCGCCGGATGCGGCTGGACAGTCGGTTCCCCTCGGCTCGTCGTCGCCGGCAGCCCCTCTGCCGCCGGTCGACGAAACGGTCAATCGGGGCATCGACACGAAGACGGGCGTCCGCGCTGCCCCGTCGCCGGCCACCGTGCCCCGGGAAGCGGCGCGGCAGGCGCAGTCGGGGGCGCGGCCGGGGGGGCGCGCCGCGCAGGACACGATGACGATCGGGTTTCAGCAGGCCCTGCGCATCGCTCTCGACCAGAACACCGATTTGAAGCGGGCGGCCAACCAGGTGCGCAGTGCCGATGCGAGCATCCTCGCCGAACGCATGGACTTCTTTCCGACCGCGAGCATCTCGTCGGGCGGGCAGCGGACGTTCGGCCGGAGCTTTAGCCCGCAGGAGGGAGAGGTCATCAACGCCAGCAACGACTTTTTAACGGTCGACGGCTCGGCCAACCTGACCCTGTTCAACGGATTCGAGAACTTCGCCTCGCTCGACCGGGCGCAGGCGCAGGGGAAGGCCCGGGACCTCCGCCTGGGTCGCACCCGCCAGGACGTCGTCTTTCAGGTGATGAACCGGTACCTGCAGCTCGTCGAGAACCGCGAGGTTCTGCGGGTGCAGCGCGAGGAGCTGGCCGCCCGCGAGCAGCAGCTGGCCCAGATCCGGGAATTTGTCGACGCCGGCTCGCGCCCCGTGTCGGCCCTGTACGAGCAGCAGGCCGCGGTGGCCGAGCAGGAATCGTCCGTGCTGACGGCAGAGCGGGACGTGGAGCTGTCCGAGACGCGCCTGCTTCAGGTCTTGCAACTGGACCCGGTGCAGCCCTACCGGTTCGAGGCTCCCTCGCTCGAGGATGACAGTCTGCGCGTGGAAGACTACAACCTGGACCGGCTGCTGAGCCAGGCGTTGGACCGGCGCCTGGATCTGCGGGCCACCGAGGCGCAGCGCGAAGCGGCCGAGTCGGGGGTGCGCGCAGCCAAGTCGTCGTATTACCCCACCCTGTCGCTGAGCGTCGGCTACGGCACCGACTGGTCGAGTCGCATCGGCGACTTTCAGGTCATTCCTGAGACGCAGGTGTTCGACGTGCCGACGGAGCAGGGCGTGACGATTCAGGAAGAGCGGGTCGTCGACGTTCAGCGCGAGCCGCTCACCTTTCTGGACAAGCTCGACCAGCGGCGGGGCGGCAGCATCTCCATCCAGCTCAGCTACTCGCTCTTCGACGGCTTCCGGCGCAACGAGCAGGTGGAGCAGGCCCAGGTGCAGGCCCAGAACGCACAGTACGACCTGGAGGACCAGCGGCTGCAGGTCACCCTGGAGGTCCGGGAAGCCTACCTCAACTATCGCAACGCCGCCCAGCAGCTCGACGCTTCGCAGAAGCGGTTGCGGGCCGCCCGGCAGGCGCGCGAGGCCGCCCAAGAGCGGTACAACCTGGGCGCCGCCTCCATCGTCGAACTCACAAATGCGAACCGCACCTTCGTCGAAGCGGCCAGCCAGCGCATCCGCGCTCGCTACAACTTCGTATTCCAGAAGAAACTGATCGACTACTACGTCGGCGTCCTCAATCCGCAGGAGACGCTGTTCCGGTAGTTTTCTCCGCTGACGTCGCCGCTCAGCGACGGGCGTCCCGCCCACGCCCGCCCACGGCCCGTCGCCGCCGGGACGCAAGCGGCCACCGCAGCAGTCCTTTTCCCGCAACCCGCACGTCCACCATGGCTTCTTCCAGCAGCACCACGCGTCGCGTTCTGTACGCCACCGGCGGCCTCCTGGCCGTTCTCGTCGTCCTCGGCGGCCTCGGCTGGGGCATGGGGTGGATCGGCGGAGGGCCCAGCGGGCTCTCCGTCGAGACCACCCCCGCCGAAACCCGAACCATCACGCAGATGGTGACCGCTTTCGGGCGCGCCCAGCCCGAGGTGGAGGTGACGATCAGCCCGGACGTCTCCGGCGAGATCATCGAGCTTCCCGTGCAGGAAGGCGACGCCGTCCGCCAGGGCGACCTCCTCGCCCGCCTGGACCCGGAGAACTACCGGGCCCAGGTGCAGCAGGCGCGCGCACAGGTCTCGCAAGCCAAGGCGAGCCTGGCCGAGCGCCGCGCCGATTCGCTGCAAGCGCGCATCGAGTACGAGCGGCAGAAGAAGCTCTACGAGTCGGAGGCGATCTCGCAGAGCGAATTCCAGCAGGCCCAAACCACCTACCAGCAGGCCGTCGCCCGGCTCGAGTCGGCCCGCTATCAGGTCGAGAGTGCCCAGGCCGGCCTCCGAGACGCCAGCGAGCGGCTGGCGCGGACGAGCATCTACGCGCCCATGGACGGCACCGTGAGCAAACTCAACGTCGAGGCGGGTGAGCGCGTCGTCGGGACGAACCAGATGGCAGGAACGGAGATGATGAAGGTCGCCCGCCTGGACCAGATGGAGCTTCAGGTGGACGTCAACGAGAACGACGTCGTGAACGTGGCCATGCGCGACTCGGCCGCCGTGGAGGTCGACGCCTATCCGGATCGTCGCTTCCGCGGCGTCGTCACCGAAATCGCCAACTCCGCCCGGATCGAGAACCAGGGCTCGCAGGAGCAGGTCACCAACTTCCCGGTCAAGGTGCGCGTCCTGGAACCGCAGAAGCAGGGGGGCGCCTCCGCCGGATCTGGCGGGGTGCAGCGCCCCGAGGTGCCGGGTGCGCAGCCGCAGCAGGGCCTCGTCCTGCGCCCCGGAATGAGCGGCACGGTCGACATCTACACGGAAACCGTCGAGCGCGCCGTGGCGGTGCCGATCCAGGCGGTGACGGTGCGTGACTTCAACGCGGTGCGGTCGACGGGCGCTGGAGACGGAGACGCGAAGGAGGCTGCGCGGGCCGAGGACGAGGACCTGCGCAAGGTGGTCTTCGTGGCGGAGGCCGATACCGCCCGAATGGTCGAGGTCACCACCGGCATCTCCGACGACACCCACATCCAGATCCGGTCGGGCCTGAGCGGGGGCGAGCGGGTGATCACCGGCCCCTACAGCGCCGTCTCCCGCGAACTGGAACCCGGCACGAAGATTCAGGTCGACGACGGCGACGGGGCCTCGGGCGGGCAGATCGCCTCGTCCGAGTAGTCCCCCCTTCTTCTCACGGCAACCGACAGTCTTATGGAACCGACGAATGCTGCATCAACCGGCAATGGGACCGGCAGTGGACGCACGACGAACCGAGCCCTCATCGAGGTGCGCAACCTGAAGAAGCGATACCAGATGGGCTCGGAGGAGGTGTGGGCGCTCGACGGCGTCTCGCTCGATATCGAACGGGGCGAGTACATCGCCATCATGGGCCCCAGCGGGTCCGGCAAGTCGACCTTCATGAACATGATCGGTTGCCTCGACACGCCCACAAGCGGCACCTACCACCTGAACGAGCGCGACGTCAGCGAGCTTTCGGACGACGACCTGGCCGAGATTCGCAACCGGGAAATCGGATTCGTCTTCCAGACGTTCAACCTGCTGCCTCGCGTCGACTGCCTGCGCAACGCAGAATTGCCGCTCATCTATGCCGGTATGCCGCGGTCGCAGCGCCAGGAGCGGGCGGCGGAGGCGCTTCGCCGGGTGGGCCTGGGAGACCGCATCGACCACAAGCCGAACGAACTGTCGGGCGG
>CAKZLV010000294.1 GCA_937127285.1 uncultured Bacteroidota bacterium | reverse complement strand
TGCTGAACCGCTCTTCCGATCTCGCCTGTTGGATGATGGGCCCGTGGCTCGTCTTCGGGACGCTCACGATTGGCGCCACGATGGTCCTCTACGACGGCGCGCCCGACCATCCGGACGCCGGACGCCTCTGGCGCCTCGTCGACGACCACGAGGTCACCCACCTGGGCGTCTCCCCCACCCTCATCCGGGCCCTCAAGGCGGAAGGCGACGAACCGGTCGAGGCGGCGAACCTCTCCAGCCTCCGCGCCGTCGGGTCGACGGGCAGCCCCTGGGACCCCGAGTCCTGGCGCTGGTGCTTCGAAACCGTCCTCGACGGCGAAAAGCCCATCCTGAACTACTCCGGCGGAACCGAGGTCTCCGGCGGCATCCTGTGCGGAAACTTCCTCGAACCCCTCAAGCCTGCCGCCTTCTCCGGCACCGTGCCCGGCATGGCGGCCGACGTCTACAACGAAGACGGCGAGCCGGTGCGCGGCGAGGTCGGCGAACTGGTGATCACCCGGCCCTGGATCGGGATGACGCGCGGCTTCTGGCAGGACGACGAGCGCTACCTCGACGCCTACTGGCGCCGCTTCGACGACACCTGGGTGCACGGGGACTTCGCCGCCATCGACGACGACGGCCTCTGGTACATCCTCGGCCGCTCCGACGACACGATCAACGTTGCCGGCAAGCGCCTCGGCCCCGCCGAAATCGAGGCGCTCCTCAACGCCCACGAGGCCGTGGCCGAGAGCGCTGCCGTCGGGGTGCCTCACGAGGTGAAGGGCCAGGAGGTCGTCGTCTTCGCCGTGCTCAAACCCGGCTACGCCTCGACGGACGCGCTGCGGCAGGAGCTGATGCAGGACGTCGTCGGCGAGATGGGCAAACCCCTGAAGCCGCGCGAGATCCTGTTCGCCGAAGCCCTTCCCAAAACCCGCAACGCCAAGGTCATGCGTCGCCTCATCCGCGCCGCCTATCTGGGCGACGACCTCGGCGACACCTCCAGCCTCGAAGATCCCGACACCATCCAGGCGATCAAGCACGCGGAGTAGCAGGCAGAGACGCGGAGAAGGAGTCCGATCGACGACGTCCCGTTCAACGGTTGCGGATCTCCGCAGCAGACCGCCTCCCCGGTTCACGGCAGGAGGCCTCCGGAACTGAACCGGAGCGAACGGGGTGTAGAATGGCCGGCCGACGCAGCCCTTCTTTTCCCGAGAGCCCCCTCTGCGCGCCCGGCCCGTTTTCTTCCCCCTTCCCTGCTGATATCATGTCGTCCCGATCCTTCGCCTCGACGATCGCTCGCCTTGCCGTCGTTCTTATCGCCGTGGCGGCCGTCTGCGCGCGTCCGGCTGCCGCCCAGCCGCAGGCCCCCGACGGTCGCGCCGTCCTCACCGGGACGGTGGTCGACGCCGAAACGGGCGAGCCGCTGCCGGGCGTGAACGTCTTCATCGCCGTCAGCATGCGCGGAACCGCGACGAGCCCGGACGGGCGCTTTCGCCTGGAGGTGCCCCTCGGCGCTCACCGCCTCTACGTGTCGAGCGTCGGCTACGAATCGGAGGCCCGCAACCTCAACCTGCGGGAGCCGCGCGTCTACACGTTCGAGTTCTAACTGCAGCCCACCGTGATTGAGGGCGAGGAGGTCGTCGTCGAGGCCGAGCGCGATGAGAAGTGGCAGGAGCGCTACGACCGGTTCGTGGATGCGTTCATCGGAGAGACGCCCAACGCCGAGCAGACGGAGATTCAGAATCCGGAGGTGGTGTCGTTCGACGGCGGGATTGGCGAACTGGAGGCCTTCGCCTCCGAGCCCCTCGTCATCGAGAACCAGGCCCTCGGCTATCGGATCACGTACCACCTGAAGGACTTCCGCCTGCTTCCCAACCGTACCCAGTACGACGGCGAGCCGCTCTTTGAAGAGATGGACGGGACCCCGCAGCAGGAGGCCCGATGGGCGGCGGCACGCCGCGAGGCCTTCCTGGGGTCGTTTCATCACCTTCTGCTCGCCATGATCGCGGACAAGGTCGAACCGCAGGGGTTCAAACTCTTCCTCCGCCCCAACGCCGGGCCGCCCTCGGCGTCCAGCATGCCGACCGTCGGGTCGCCCATGCAGATGGGCGGGCAGCGCTACCCGATCTCGGTAGACGAGATCATGGGGCCGGGCGACGTTCAGGTCGAGCACGTTCTGGACTTCAACGGCGTGGTGGAGGTGGTCTACCTCGGCGAGCAACAGAGCGAGGCCTACGCCCGGTGGCGCGAGCAGATGTCCGGCGGACGCGGCTTTCAGCGGCGCGGCCCCCGATACCAGACCTCTCAGTTCTGGCTGGAACGGGGGCCGGCGACGATCGACTACAAAGGCGACATCGTGGATCCCTACGGCGTGACCGTGTCCGGCTACTTCGCCTTCGAGCGCGTGGGCGACCAGTTGCCCAAGGAGTACCGGCCGCGATAACGCCGACCGCCGCGAGAAGACGCACAGAGGACGGGATGCGGTCGGACAAGGCGGTCCGCCTTCCGCCCACCGGGGGGCGGCGGAACCCAGATCGTTGACAGCCGCCGGCCTTCGCGTTATGTTACGAATGCACACTCTGTTCACACGGTCTGTTCACACGGTGCGTTCTGGTAGGACGGTGCCGTACCCAGTCCCCCGCCACCGGTAAGGCGCCTTTTCCCGACCGCTTCCCCCTCTCCGGAAAGGGGGGATCGGGATGAGAGGGAAGACGGCCCGTTCCTGCAAGACCCGGCGAATGATTCGTCGAACGCCGCGGCCGTTCGAGGCGAGCCGTTCGAGGCGAAGGGACGAACCCTGCTTGTTCTTCCTCGCGTTTCCCTCGTGTTCATTCGTCTTCCCGGTAGCGGGAGCAGAGAGCGTGCCGTTCCCGTTCGTCGCCCATCCGGTGGCGCCCATTCGGTGAAGGGGCTCCTTGCCGTACGGAGCGGATCGAGACCGGCCGTTCTACCGGCGACGAAGATAAACACCTGCCGCCCTTTGCCCCCCGCAGCCGTCGAGGCAACGGCGGCACACCCCCGCTCTTTCTCCTCTTCGGTGCTTCGATATGCTCGGTCGCCCGGCCTCCCTTCCGGCTGCGGCCGTCCTGTTGACGGCCGGCCTGCTCGTCGCCTCCCTGCTTGCCGCCTCTCTCTGCAGCGTCGCCGCCGCTCAGCCGACGGCCACCATCACCGGGCGGGTCGAAGACATGCGCTCGGGCTCTTCGCTGCCGGGTGCGCACGTGTTCATCTCCGAGTCCATGATCGGGACGACGACCGACAGCACCGGTCACTTCCGGCTGCGCGGGGTGCCCGTGGGCTCGAAGCGGCTGGTCGTCTCGATGCTGGGATACGAGCCGAAGCGCATCAACCTCTTCCTGCGCCCGGACACGACGGCGTCGATGTCGTTCGCCCTCGCTCCCACCGTCATCCAGGGCGAGGAGGTTGTCGTGGAGGGCGAGCGTGACGAGGACTGGTACGACGACCTGCGCACGTTCAAGCGCCTCTTCATCGGGACGTCCGATCTGGCGGAGGGCTGCACCCTCCTGAACCCGAAGGTCTTGCGGTTCGACTCGTCCTGGTGGAAGGGCCTGGAGGCGCAGGCAACCGCCCCGTTGCGCGTGCGCAACGACGCGCTCGGGTACCGGCTCCACTACGCGCTGGAGGAGTTCGACCAGAGCGGGACCGTGGTGAAGTGGGACGGCGACCCGCACTTTGAGGAGATGGTTCCCGCCGACTCGGCGGAGGCCGCCCGGTGGCAGGCGCGGAGGCGCGAGGCCTACCGCGGTTCGCTCCGCCACTTTCTGCGGGCGCTCCTGCACGACCGGGTGACGGCAGAGGGGTTTCGGATGCAGCTGCTTCCTCGGGCGCGGGCCTTTCGGGACATCAGACGCGCAGATCGCTTTCCCGTCTCTCGCGACGACCTGATCGTGGGACGCACCGACTCGACCTACGTGATGCGGTTTCGCGGCCGCCTGGAGGTGACGTACCGGCGCGAGGCGGAGACGCGAGGGTTCGTGCGCTGGTCGCGCCAGCACCGGCGGACCCGGGCGGTGCAGCGGTCCTGGATCGAACTGAACGACCCGCCAATTACCATCGACCGCTACGGAGAGATCGTCGAGCCCTACGGCGCAACGGTCTTCGGCTACTTCGCCTACGAACAACGCATCAGCGGCCTCCTGCCCCGCAGCTACCGTCCCCGGAACGACCGGCCGCCCACTGCCTGGGAGTAAACGCCCTTCGATGAACGCCCTTCGAACAGTCTCCGATCGCCAGCCCGTCGCCGGACCGCTCATCGCCGGATTGCCCGTTCGAGGGGCCGCCGTCCACCGGTGCTCTACGAGCACTGGGTAGAGCGCGAGAGTAGAGCGCGAGACGGGCCGGGTGCGCCCCGCAATCCGCAATCACCATAGGTGGGCAATCACCATGATGGATACAATAGGTGGACGGAACCGGTCGGGAGAACCCGGCGCCTCCTCTCTGTTGGCCCCCTCTCTGTTGGGAAGGCCTCTCTGTTCGGTAGGGTGGTTGGGTAGGGTGGGGCCCCCGGTCCGTTTCGTCGTGGGGGCGAGAAGAGCGCACCTGGAGACCTGGGTCCACCCGACGCGTTCGAGCTCGTCGGTTCCGGTCGATGACGGGTCGAATCCCCGACCGTTCATGCGGGGAAGATCAACCGAAAAACGCGTTCCGATGGTGCGTGATCGACGGCGGGTCGTCCTGGTTGAGGACGACCCCCACCACGTCGAAGCGCGCAGCCGCCCCCTCCATGCGGCGCTCGTGCAGCCATGCCCGCGACACGGTCGCGATGGCCTCTTTCTTCTCCTCCGAGATCGCCTCTTCGGGTTCGCCGAAGCCCAGGCCGGATCGCGTCTTCACCTCCACGAAGACGAGCTCGCCACCCTGGTTGTCGTCGTCGGGATCGAACGCAACCAGGTCGATCTCGGCACGCTGGAACCGGTAGTTTCGGTCCAGCAGGCGGTAGCCCTGATCTTCGAGAAACTGGGCGGCCAGATCTTCTCCTTTCCGGCCGATGGTCTGTCGGGTAGACATGAGAGTCGGGAACGTCAGACGTCGGGGAGTCGGGATCGTACAGGGGGATGCAGGAGGCTCGTGCGGAGGGCCGGCCGCGGCCGGCCGGGCCCTCAGCCATCACGGGGGCGGGCCGGCGGGCGGGTCGCCGCCATCGGGCGGGGCGTTGCCATCGGGCGGGTCGCCGCCATCGGGCGGGGCGTTGCCGGCCGAGGAGCGCGCGGTAAGGGCCTGCGCGACGGCCATCAGCCGCCTGATGGTGGCCACCTCCTGCTTTTCGACCAGCGGCAGAAGGGCATCGGAGAACCCCTCGAACACCTCGATCAAATCGATCAGGTTGCGGATGCGTGCGCGAAGCTGGCGGCCGGCGTCCGTCGCAGCGCCCTCACCGTCGCCGCCGTCGCCAAGCAGGCTCGCACAGGCCTCCAGCTCTTGACGCACCGGGCGAATTTCGCGCCGCTCGCGCTCTTGAATGATCTGCGCCGTGATGTGCCAGACGTCCTTCTCCGCAGCGTAATAGTCCTTGCGCGAATCCGGGCGCCGCGTCTTCCGGACGAGGTTCCATTCGGTGAGCGACCGGAGATTCATGTTGGCGTTGCCGCGGCTGATCTGAAGGCGCTCCATGATCTGATCCGTATCCAGCGGCTCCTCCACGCAGTACAGATAGGCGTGGATCTGCGCCATCGTTCGGTTGATCCCCCAGTTCGTGGCCATCTCGCCCCAAAATTCGACGAAGCGGTCGATCGCCTCTCTGCGTCGGGCGCTCTCGTCCGCGCGCTGCCCGGCACCGGGAGAAGCTGAGGAGGTCGTGCGCGGTTGCGACATGGGCGGCGGCGATCTGGACGGACGAAGGCAGGAAGAACAGGCAAGACGTCGAACAGGCGGGAGACCGAACCAGGCAGGACGCCGAGCGTCGTGCGCACCCGGTCGCGCTCCAGCGGGATTGCCTGCAGAGACACAAGGGAAACTCTCGCGCCCCTCCCTATTGTTTCCACGTCGCGGTTTCCGCGTTGGGGGGTACGCGTTGGGGGTGCGCGTTGGGGGTGCGCGTGGGTGGTTGCACACGCGATGGGCGTCCGGGTTCAGCGACCGGCCCGCGGATCGGGAATGCGCTTCGGTACCGGGGCCGCCGAGTCCCCGGCTGCTGTAAATCGACCGCTGCCCTTTGTAGATTACCGGCGGATTGAGGTCGACTCGAAACCGACCCACGATCGAATCGGCCCGGGTTCCGCTCCCTCAAGCCGAGCGACCGGCCGGCCCAGACTCTCGGCCCCTCTGTTTTTCTCTTCTGGAATTCGCTCCATGATCACCCTTACGACCGACTTCGGGCTCCGCGACGGATACGTTGCCGCCATGAAGGGAACGATGCTCTCCATTCATGCGGATGCCCGCCTCGTGGATGTCACCCACCAGATTGACCCGCAGGACGTCATGGAGGCGGCCTTCGTCCTCAACACGGCGGTTCCCTACACGCCGGAGGGGTCCGTCCACCTGGTCGTCGTCGACCCCGGCGTGGGGACCGAGCGCCGCGCCGTCGCCGTCAAGTCCGACGGCCACTGGTACGTCGGCCCCGACAACGGCGTCTTTCCGCTGGTGATCGGGACGGAGACGCCCGAGCGAGCCGTGGAGCTCGACAACCCGTCGGCGTGGCGGACCGACGCGCCGAGCGCCACCTTTCACGGGCGCGACATTTTTGCGCCGGCGGCTGCGCACCTCGACCGCGGCGCCTCTCTGACCGACCTCGGCACGCCCATCGACTCGCTCGAACCCCTCCGCTGGGCGCTGCCCATGACCGACGAATACACGGTTCAGGGCTGGGTTGTCCATGTCGATCGATTCGGCAACTGCATCACCAACATCCGGCGCGAAACCCTGGCGCGCGCCGTCGACGACCGCCCGGTGCCCGCTCCGTCGCCGAACGCGCAGCGGCAGGAAGTCGACGTGCCCATCGACGACGTCCCTCCGTTCAAGGCCTACGCGGGCAGCTCCGTCCTCAACAACCTGCACGCCACCTACGGCGAGGTGGCCGAGGGAGAACCCGTCATGCTGTTCGGCAGCACGGGCTTTCTTGAGATCTCGGTCAACGGCGGCGATGCTTCCGAACTGCTGGACATCCGCAAGGGGGATACGGTGAAGCTCGTCTTCCAGCATCCGGACTCTCCGGCGTTTCTCGACTCTGCCTGACCCCGGCGCCCGTCGTCGCGCGACAACCGCGCCTGCTCTTCCTGCCAACCTCCCTTTCTATGCCTGACTCGTCCGGCCCGGATTCGCCGCTGCTCTCTCTCCTCGACGATCTGTATCCTCTGGCGCGCGTTCTCGTCGGCGAGGCCGGAGCCGACGACCTGATTCGTACAACCTACCGGCGCGCCCGCGACGTGCCGCCGCCGGAGCGGCCGGACGCGCTGCGGAGCTGGCTCGTCGGCCTGCTGCTCGAGACGCGGCGCGACCGGGACGACCACCCGTCCGACCGCGGCCCCGGAGACGCCTTCGGGCGGGAAGCCGCCCGCCACGCGGCCGAGCAAACCCTGCCCGTGGCGTTTGCTGCGTGCTCGGCGCAGGAACGCGCCCTCCTGGTCCTCGACGTCTTAAGCGACGCCTCCCCCGCCGAACTGGCCCCGGCCCTCGGCCTCTCCGACGAGGACGCCCGGCGCGAGCGCGACGAGGCCCGCTCGGCCCTCCGGGCCGCCCTCCGCGACGCCCTAACGGGTCCGGAGCGCATGCTCGTCGACGTCGCCCTGTCGGAAGACGACCTTCGATCGGTCCTTCAAGACGTGCTGCGCCAGCGGTTTCAGCCGGCCCCGCCCGAACTCCACGATCAGGTGTCTGCCCTGCTCACCTCCCCGGCCGGGGCTTCTTCGGGCGGAGATTCCTCGGGCGGGGCTTCGGACCCCGAATCGGGAGACGACGCCTCGACGGCCGGCCCCGGCGCGTCCGCAGGCCCCTCCGAGCGAGCGGTGCCCGAGGAGCCGTCGGAGGAGGCGTTCGGCCTGACCGCCGGACTCGTCGGCGTCGGCCTGCTGGTTGCCATCGTGCTGGGCGGCTACGTCGTGGCGGCGGTGTGGTCAACCCCCAGCGGGTCCCCTTCGCCCCCGAGCCCGCTCAGCACCTTCGTTGCCGATCACCTCGACGACGTCGAAACCGTCCTTCCCGAGACGGACTCGGCCGGAGCGGCGGACCATCTGGCTCAAACCTACGGACGCCGCGTCGTTCTGCCCCGGATTGCCGACGCCCGGGTCGCCGCGGTGGGCGAGGTGCAGACGCAGAGCCGGACACGGATTCCGGTCATTCTTTACGACGACGCAGCTTCCGACCGCCGGCTGTACCTGTTCGCCTTCTCCTATGCGCTCCTTGACACCCTCAACGACCGGGTTTCGCTCGACGCCGGCACGCGCCGGCGCCTCGAAACGGAGGCTACGCCCATTTCGCGACGCACCGCTTCCGGGGCCGTCGTTCTCTGGCGCACCCGCGACGACGTTCTGGGCCTTGCCGCCCCGGACGGCTCTACCGAGGCCTTCATCGAACGGGTCGAGCCGTGACACGCCCCGTACGGACGGTCGGGGATTCGACCCGTCATCGACCGCTGCCACGAAGCTCAACCGCTCCCGGCAGCAACCGGCTCCGGAAGCAACCGGCTCCGGGAGGCGGAGCTCACCCGGCCCGTCTCGCGCTCTCGTCGATACCCCCCTGTCGTCGAGCGGCGACCGGTCGAGCCGTGGACGCTACAGCGGACGGCGAAGGGCGTTATTCCTGGCGGGGCAGTTCGATGCGGAAGGTGGTGCCCTCCCCGACGGTCGAGTCCTCGAGGCGCAGCGAGCCGCCGTGGTAGTCTTCGATGACGCGGCGGGCCAGGCTCAGACCCAGGCCCCACCCCCGCTTTTTCGTGCTGTAGCCCGGGCGAAACACGTTCTTCCACTGGCTGCGCTCGATCCCGGCGCCCGTGTCCTCGACCGACAGCCAGACGCCGCCTGCATCCGCACCGGCGGTGAGCGATATCCGGCCTTCGTCGTCGATCGCGTCGAGAGCGTTTTTCAGCAGGTTCTCGATGACCCAGGCAAACAGCTCCTCGTTCACCGGGGCCGACAGGTCGTCCGGGACGTCGACCGCGAGGCGAATCTGCTCCCGACGCTGCGGAATCCGCCGCCGGATGTAGGCGGCCGTCTGCTCGATGATCGGAGCGAGAGGTTGCGGCTTCAGCTTCGGCATCGAGCCGATGTCGGAGAAGCGGTTGGCCACGCGCTGCAGCCGCTCAATGTCGTTCTCGATCTCTTCCACCGCCTCCGCGCGCTGATCGTCCGATAGGTCCGGCATGCGCAGCACCTCCACCCAGCCCATCAGGCTGGAAATGGGCGTTCCGAGCTGGTGGGCGGCCTCGCGGGCCATCCCCACCCACAGGTTGGACTGTTCGCTGCGGCGCACGTACGAGAAGCCGACGTAGCCGACGCCGATGAAGAGGCCGACGAAGAGGAGTTGGATCCAGGGAAAGATGCGGAGCTCCTTGACGAGTTGCGACTCGTCGTAGTGCACGAACTGGGTGAGTTGCTGCGTCGACCCGTTCGCCGCGGCCGGGCCGACCGGCCCGGAGGCACCGCCGACGTCGATCCGGATGGGGATCGGCTCGTACGAAGCGTCCATCTCCCGGCGCAGCGACCGGAGGCGCTCGACCGCGGCGAGGGAGTCTTGCCGGGAAAGCGCCGCCAGGGTGTCCGGCACGTTGACGTTCCGCCAAAAGAGCGGGTCGCCGCGGAGGGAGTCGGTAATGACGGCCGGAATCGAAAACGGATCCGGCTCCAGGATCTCGTTGAGGATGAAGTTGAGCTCTCCCGTCGGCGGCATGGACTGCGCCCAGTCGACCGCGCGCTGGTAGGCGGCGACCTCTTCGGGCGGCACGGGTCCCGGACCGCCGAAGGTGCGAACGTCTCGGAGGAACGCATCCAGGCGGCGCAGCTCGTCCTGGTAGGGATTGATCGAGCGCTGTTGGGCTTCGGCCACCTGCGCCTGCGCGTCGGCCCAGAGCTGAATGACCGCCTGTTCCCGATCGCGCAGCCGATCGACCAGGCGCTGCGTGTACCAGAGCGATGCCAGAGCAATCGCTCCTGCAAACACGATAAGGCCCAGCTTCAACCGTACCGACCAGCGATACGCACGCATGACAATGTCGAGGTTCGAGTGCCGAGGTTCGAGTGTCGAGGTTCGAAGGGGGGAACCGACGGCAGCCGTCACCGTCCGACGACGGCCAGTGGATGAAGCGTTCGTGCGGACCGGTTGAAACGGCGCACGCACGGGGCTGCTGGGCTCGCCCGTTGATTGACCGGCACCGGTGCCCTTCGACCTCGAAGCCCGGTTCTCGACGCGGAAGCTACGCGGGTGTGCGGTCCATGTCGGTAATGATTTGCGTGCGGCGCGGGCCGTTCGAGATCATACTGATCTCGACGCCGAGCTCCTCGGCGATGAAGGCGAGGTAGTCCTGCGCCTCCACGGGCAGATCGGCGAAGTGACGCACGTCGGTGATGTCTTCGTCCCATCCCGGCAGCGTCTCGTACACCGGCTCGACGCGCTCCAGCGTCTGGGCCTCGCTCGGAAAGCGCTGGGCCTCCTTGCCGTCGTACCGGTAGGCCACGCACACCTTCAGCTCGTCGAAGCCGGACAGCACGTCCAGCTTGGTGACCGTCAGCTCGTTGAACCCGTTCACCATGCACGTGTAGCGCAGCGCGACCAGGTCCAGCCAGCCGCAGCGGCGCGGGCGCCCGGTCGTGGCGCCGAACTCGGCACCGACCTTGCGCAGCTGCTCGCCGGCTTCGTTGTGAAGCTCGGTGGGAAAGGGCCCGTTGCCGACGCGCGTGCAGTAGGCCTTGGCGATGCCGATGACGCGGTTGACGGCGGTCGGCGGGACGCCGAGCCCCGTGCAGCATCCGCCGGCCGTGGGATGGCTGGAGGTAACGTACGGGTACGACCCGAAGTCGACGTCGAGCAGCGACCCCTGCGCGCCTTCGGCCAGGATCCGGCGCCCGTCGTCGAGGGCGTTGTTCAGGTACTCGGAGGTGTCGGTGACGTACGGGTCGATCTGCTGATCGAACTGCACGTACTCATCGATGATGCGGTCGACGTCGAGCCCTTCCGCCCCGTAGACGTTTTTGAGAACCTGGTTTTTGGCTTCGATCGCCCGGGTGAGCTTGCGGCGCAGAACGTCGCGGTCCAGCAGGTCCACGACGCGAATGCCGGTCCGCGCAAACTTGTCGGTGTAGGCAGGGCCGATGCCGCGACCGGTCGTCCCGATCTCGTCGTCGTCTGTGTTGGAGGCTCGCTCCTTCTCCCGCGCCTCTTCGATCGCCTTGTGGTAGGGCATGATGAGGTGGGCGTTGTGGGAGATCTTGAGTCGATCTTCCACGTCGAAACCGAGCTGCTGGATCTTCTCGATCTCGTCCAGAACGGCCTTCGGGTCGAGCACGACCCCGTTTCCGATGACGCACGTCACGCCTTCGTGAAAGATTCCGCTCGGGACGAGGTGGAGGACGAACTCATCCTCGGTGCCGTCGTCGTTTTCCCAGACGATGGTGTGCCCTGCGTTGGCGCCGCCTTGATACCGGGCGACGATGTCAAACTGTTCCTGGCTCAGCAGGTCGACGACTTTTCCTTTTCCTTCGTCGCCCCACTGACTTCCGATGACGATCGATATGGGCATAAACGTGAGGGTTAATTCCAGAGGTCGGATCGGCCCGTGCCGGGTTGTGACCGGCGGCAGGATGGGGCCGAGAGGAAGGGTGCCAAAACGATGGTGACGGGGTCGTGCCGGAGAACGGGCCGGGGAGCCGCGTGTCCGGGCCGGGTCGCAGGACCGGGCCTCGGGGGGCAGCAGCACGGCGGGGCCGTCGGCGCGGCGAGAAGCCCGAGGCGGCGAAAACCCTGAGTCGGCGAAAACCCTGAGGCGGCCGGAGGTGCTGATCAAGGCCGCGCCGGCTGCAGAAGGGTCTGCGGAGGGGAGCGGACGCACCGCCCATCGCCTGCCCGTCTCCCGCCGTGCGCGCCGCCGGCCTCATGCACGGCTCTACGCGTCGGCTGCCCTTGCGCGCCGGCTGCCTTCGATGATGGCCGCACCTCGTCCCGGCAACGATGCGGGCACTACGACCCGTCCCCGAGTGTTTCCCCGGGAAGCGCCGCGACGGCATCTTCAACGGAATCGTATGCAAGCACGGCGCCGTGGAAGCCGGTGATCATCAGAAGCGAGTGAACAAAGTCGGGGGGACGAGCGAGGACGGCCTCGCCGCCGCGGTTGCGAGCCACGGCCACCAGGCCGGCAAGATGGCCGAGCCCGACGGCCGTCAGCTGTGTGACCCGGTGGCAGTCGAAGACCCACCGGGTGTGGCCCGCGGCTACGTGCGACTGCAGGTCTTCGGCCAGCTGCCGCATGGCGGGTCCGGCGTCGATGACCCCGTGGAGATGCAGGACAGGGGCCCCTTCCTGCACGTCGATCGTGTACGTCATGAGGCGCGACGGGGCCGGTGTCGGGCGAGCGGCCGCTAAGCCGTGGCCTTCTCGGCGCGCTTCTCCAGTTCGACGAGAACGGGCGAGGCGACGAAGACCGAGGAATACGTTCCGATGACCACGCCGAAGGTGAGCGCAAACGAGAACCCGCGTAGGACTTCTCCGCCGAAAATAAACAGGATCATCGTTACGATCAACGTGGTCGTGGAGGTGACCACCGTGCGACTGAGCGTTCCGTTGATCGACCGGTTCACGACCGTCGGGAAGCTCTCGGTCTTGAACAGATTCTTGTACTCGCGCACCCGGTCGAACACGACCACCGTGTCGTTCAACGAGTACCCGACGATGGTGAGGAAGGCGGCGATGATGCTCTGATCGATCTGCAGCGAGAACGGCACGATGCCCGACAGGATGGAGAAGAGGCCGAGGGTGATGGTGACGTCGTGCACCAGCGCCGCGACGGCCCCCATACTGTATCGCCACTCGAACCGGACGAGGATGTAGAGGAAGATGACGCCCAGCGCGCCGAAGACGGCGTAGATGGCGCCGCGCTTGAGATCTTCGGCGAACCGGGGGCCGACCACGTCCGTCTTCTCCAGCCTCGGGTCGGCGCCTTCGAAATTGCTGCGGATGGTCGACAGGATGCGCGACTCGACCTCCGTGATTTCTCCCTGAACGGAGGTGCGAACCAGCAGCCCGGTTTCTCCGAACGTCTTAACCTCCGGCTGCGAGCCGAGCGGGCCTTCGAGGGCGTTGCGGACGGCCACGGTGCTGAGGCCCTCCGTGTTGCCCAGGACGAACTCCATCCCGCCCTGGAAGTCGATCCCCTGCTCCAGTCCCTTCGTCGAGAAGGAGACGATGCTGGCTAGCAGCAGGATGCCGGAGATGATATACCCGACGCGGCGGTTCGGGATGAAGGAAAAGCTGGGGTTTTCAAAGATGCGCATGGGAATAAGGTCTGGGGTCTAAATCGGAGACGGCGAGGCCGCGGGGGTCGGTACGGGTGGAGGGGTGGAGGGATGGAGGGATGGAAGGATGCAGGGATGGAGGGGGCGATCCCCGTGGGCATCCATCCCTCCTTCCTCCCCTTCCCACCTATCCGTAGGAAACGGTCATCTGGCGCTCTTCGACGAGGTAGTCCGTCACGATGCGGGTGACGATGATCGCGGTGAAGAGCGAGGACAGGATGCCGGCCATCAGCGTGACGGCGAAGCCCTGAATGGGGCCGACGCCGAAGGAATACAGGATCACGCCGACGAAGAACGTCGTGATGTTGGCGTCGAGGATGGCGCTAAGGGCCTTCTCGTACCCGGCCGAGATGGCGGCTCGCATCGTCTTTCCAGTCGTTCCCTCCTCCCGGATGCGGTCGTAGATGAGCACGTTGGCGTCCACGGCCATACCGATCGTGAGCACGATCCCGGCGATGCCCGGCAGCGTCAGCGTGGCGCGGAAGCCGGCCAGGATGCCGAGGATCAAGATCACGTTGAGCAGCAGGGCGATGTTGGCGATGACGCCCGCCGTCCGGTAGTACATGATCATGAAGAGCGCCACGAGCAAGAGGCCGGTCGTCACCGAGATGAACCCGGCACGGATCGACTCTTCGCCCAGGCTGGGCCCCACGGTGCGTTCTTCCACAATGTCGACCGGGGCGGGGAGCGACCCGGAGCGCAGAATCGTGACGATGTCTTCGGCCTCCTGGCGGGACTCCAGGCCGGAGATCTGCGTGCGGCCGCTCGGGATGCGCTCCTCGATGTTCGGGTAGGAGTAGACGACGCCGTCCAGCACGATGGCGACCTGCTTGCCGACGTTCGCTCCGGTGAGGCGCGACCAGGTGCGGGCGCCCTCGGAGTTCATCGTCATCGACACCTTCGGCTCGTTGGTGGTCTGGTCGAACGTAACGCTGGCTTCGGTGATCGTCTCTCCACTGAGTTCGATCTCTTCCTTCACCGCCAGGAGGTTGTAGACCTCCTCTCCCCCCTGGGCCGTCTGCCGGGGGTTGGCGTCCCAGAGAAGGCGCACGCCGGACGGGAGCATGTCTCGCACCTCCGGGCGGCGCAGCAGGTCGTTCACCGTGGCGGTGTCGCGGGCCAGCACCCGACCGGCAATCGGCTGCTGCTGGAACGGCATCGGCTGCATCGCCGCCAGGAGCGGATTCTGCGGCCCGTCGTTGCTCTCGGACGGACCGGTCAGGGCCGTTCCGTCGTCGCTCGTGTCGGGGCCCGCGTCGGGGCCGGGCGTCAGCGCCGTCCCGCTCTGCTCGTCGCCCTGCGCGGATCCCGGCGACGGCTCCTGGCCGGGCGCCGCGTCGCCGTCCGCCTGCATCGACGCATCAGCCAGCGGCGTGCCGGCGGTGTCGGTGGCGGTGGTATCCGGCTCGTAGTACTCGATGATCCGCTGCATCGAGGCGGAGAGCTGCTGCGGGTCGGCCATCAGGTGGAAGGTCAGCTGCGAGGCGCTCTCCAGCAGCGACCGCATCCGGGCCGGGTCGTCGATGCCGGGAAGCTCGACGGCAACCCGCCGATCGCCCTTTCGCTGAATCGACGGCTCGGAGACGCCGTAGCGGTCGACGCGGTTGCGCACGATGTCCATCGCGCGGCCCACGGCCTCGTCGGCCTGCTGGTTCAGGTACTCGACGACCTCGTCGTTGGAGGACCGCCGGGTGATGTTGGCCTCGTCGCTCCGGAAGTAGCGCGAGAGGCGGGCGTCGGGGTCGCGCTGGTTGAATTCGTCGACGAAGGCGGCGACGACCGATTCATCGTTCTCTTGCGCCCGCGAGCGAGCGGCCTGAAGGACCTCGCGGAACGTCTGGTCCTTGTTCGTGGCCAGCTGGTCGAGCAGCGTTCCGATCTGTACCTGCAGCGTGACGTGCATGCCGCCCTGCAGGTCGAGACCCAGCTTCAGGGCGTTCTCCTTCAGACCCTGGATCCGGTCGTAGTTCGTTTCCTGGTACTCCTGCCGCTCTTCGGGCTGCATCTGGTTCATCTGGTACGACACCCAGCCGTACTGGAAGGTCGGAAACAGGTAGTACCCGCAGATTCCGACGAAGAAAATGGTCAGTCCAATCTTAAATCCGTTGCCTTGCATGGATACGGTGTCCAATCAGTGGAAATCTCGGGGGCGCGTCCGGAAGACGCGGAACGGGGCGGATCCGGCACAGGAAGGAGGCCGCGGAACGCGGCGGGCGCGACGAGCCGCGCACCATCAACCGTGCACCGTCGCCGCGAACTCATCGTCGCGAACGTGCGGCGCACACGCTTCGCACAGGTGGGGCGGCTCTCGCCCGGCCCGGACGCGGATCGGTCCGACGGCCGGGTGCCGGTGAACGGGGGCGCGGAGAGCGCCGACGCATGGGCCGGACGGGCCGACCGGGAACGAGGGTGCGCCCCCAGACGACCGGTGCGCAGGGCTGGCGTCGACGCCGGGTACGAAGCCCGGTACGGCGCGAGCGCTTGGTCTCGCTCAGCACCATCGGCGCATCGACCGACGCCCCGCGGCGAGGCCCGCAGCGGATGCCCGGCTCCTCCGTGCCCCGACGACCTACGGTGCCATCGGGCGGGCAGACGACAGGATGCGGATTAGACACGGTACCGCTCGCTCAACGGCGTCGAGCGTCTGCACCGCCACGAGCCGCGCGGGCGGCGGAAGAGGAAGAGACGGCGGTGCAATTCCGGCCGTGCGGGAAACCAGAAGGCCTCCCGGTGCGGCGCCGATTGCGTGCCGCGGAAGAACGGCCGTCCGCGACAGCTCGGTCGAGCGGCGGGAGAGGATGTCGTAGAGCCTCTCGCGGTCGACGTCGGGCGCGGCGAAGAGCGTCGCCAGCGGCACGGAGGCGTCGTGCTGGACGTACGCCTCGGCAAAGGCGGCGGTGAAGGCACGCCGCGTGGGGGCGGCTTCGTTCGTCGCCGCCTCCAGGGCCGCGTCGATCGCGGCCTCTACGTCAGCCGTGGGCGACGCCACCATCTGCGCCTGCAACCAGGCACGGTGGGTCGACGCCGCCTCCGCTCCGGTCCCGCCGGGGCGTGCTGCCAGCAGGGGCAGGAGGCTGAGGAAGAGAATCCCCACCACGCCTCGCTTCCACCACGTAGACCGCAGGTGACGCATAGACACGGGCCGGAATGACCGAGAGAGTGAGTCGAGCGGGTACGGAGCAATGGGCCGGAGGGACCGACCGCCCGACCCTTGAGAAGACATCACGAAGACATGGCAGAGAATCACAACTTTGCAACGATTGTTCCCCTGCGACCCCGGCGTCCCGGTCAGAACCGGGAGGTCGGACCGCGTTTTGCCGCTCTTTCACCCAGGCGCTGCCTCCGCCGCCGGCTGCCCTCCAAAGATCCGCCGGGAGGGCCGGATCCGGATGGGCGGATCGGCGTGGCCGCACGACCGTTCGGCGAACCAGCGGCCCTCCCGGGCGGCCCGTTCCCCCTTTCCCTCACCCTCTCCCCTGCCCGTGCAGCCTTCGTTCTCCATCATCAAGTCGACGGGACCGTTCTTCGCAATCGCGCTGATCGTGGCGGTGCTCCTGCGCGCCGGCGCCGCCCCCGGCCACCAGCTGACGCCGGACGAACCGCTCGCCGGCCGGTTCGAAGCCGTCGTGGCGCGGGCCGGAGAGGTTCGCTCGCTGGCCGGCGACGCGTCGTTTGCCGTTCGCCGGGAGCCGGCGCGCGGGCCGGGCGTCTCGGTGACCGCCGGGCCCGATTCGGCCGCCCGGGGTACGTGGCGGCTCCCGCACACGGCCGTGGCGCTCGCTGCGGATGCCCGCTTCCGCCCCCCGCTCCCGCCGCCGACGAGCCCGGCGGTCGATTCTCTCTCCACCCGCCCCTCGGCCGCGTCGCCTCCGTCTTCGCCCCGCTCGTCTTCTGCCAATCCGTCTTCTGCCAATCCGGACGCCCCGGCGGAGAGAACGTCGTCGGCCGAGGGACCGGCCCGCAGCGAGTCTCGGTCTTCGAGGGCGCCCCGGGGAACGTCTCCGGGGGAGGCGGCCGGGCCCGCCGTCGGTCGCGGGCCTCGCCTCGATCTGCGCGTACATGCCGACCTGCGGCCCGGCGACGCCTTCGCCGAAGAGACCGGGGTGAACGAAGAGAGCGACGCGCGGGTCCGGTACTTTCCGGAGGGGCCGTGCTCGGTTCCCTACGCCTGGACGCAGGGAACGGTGTCGGCCGCGCGAGACGGCAACCGGGTGCGGGGACGGGTGCGCGGCGTGCTGGAGCGTGTGAACGTGTATCGCCCGGACCCGGCGCTCGGGTGCGAGCGCGGCGAACGGGGTGCGCCGAACCCGTCGGAGACGATCCGCCTCGACGTCCGCTTCGACGCGCTGCGGTAGAAGCGCTGCACGGGCACGACCTGCACGGGCACAAGGATGCGCGGCGGGAGGCTGCGCGGCGGGAGGCTGCGCGGCAGGAGGCTGCGCGGCGGGAGGTTCCGTCCGGGCCTGCGGCAGGCACCATCAGCGGGCGTGCGCCGGTCCGTTCTCGGGCGGTCGTTCCCAGACGAGGCGGACGGTGGCCGCCGGGCCCTGGTGGTGCGGGCCTTCGGCGAGGTGGGGGTGGGCGGTATGCAGCGATCGAATCCCGGCTGCAGGAAAGTGCCGGCGCAGGTCGTCGGCCGCAACCATCATGTCAACGTCCGGCGGCCCGCCGCTTTCGAGCCCCTGCGTCCGCTGTTCCGGCCGGAACCACTCGGCCAGGACGCGTCCGCCGGGGCGGACGAGGCGCGGCAGCAGGCGGTAGAGGCGCGGCTGCTCGGAGGGGGCAAGGTGCAAGAACGTCGTCACGACCGCATCCCAGGTTCGGTCCGGTTCCCAGGATCGAACGTCGACGTGAAGCGGCTCCACGTCCACGCCGGCGGCGTCCGCCAGGCGCTCCGCCTTGCGCAGTCCGGCGGACGCGTAATCCGCTGCCGTCACCGCGTGGCCGCGTTCGGCCAGGAAGACGGCGTTGCGCCCTTCGCCCGCCCCCAGGTCGAGCACCGCAGACGACGCGTCGATCCAGGCGTCGGCCGCTGCCTCGACGAACGCGTTCGGCCCCTCGCCGTAGGCGTACGCCTCGTTTGCGTAGCGTTCATTCCAGAAGTCGGCTCCCTTCGCCATTGGTCGGAACAGATGAGATCAGACAATCAGAGGAACGTGGTGCCTCGCGGGACGGCCCTCGGGGAGGGCAGAACCCGCGTGCGCCTCGGGGTTAGGGGGCAGTCGTTTCCACCACTGCCTGGCCGGCATTCGTACCGGTGTCGTCGACCGCCGTGATGCGGACGCGGTTCGCCGCGTCCGGCAGGGAGAGAGAGCCGCTGTACTCGCTTGTGGTTCCGGCAAAGGACAGAGGGGCCGAGGCCAGCACGTCCCCGTCCGGGCCCAGCGCCTGTGCGCGGATGGTGAAGCGGTTGCTGTCCCACAGCCCGCCGGGCTCGGTCGGGCACCCGCACATCATCCGGACGCGGCTGCGAACGTCGACGGTGCGCCCCGGGGTGAGGGCCGACGGGTCCGTGAGGGGCTCGACGATAAAGCCGTGGAGAGAAAGGACGAGGCCGTCGCCCTCGACGTGATGCCCCGGAAGGAGGGTCGTAGTGATCGACGCCGACTGCATGGCGTCGGGGTAGTCCAGCGGCCCGCGGGCGGTGACGGTAACCCGTCGGGGCCGCTCGAGGGCAAGCGTCGTATCGAAGTGAGCGGCCCCCTCCGTGTCGTAGATGGAGGCGTGGCGCTCGTGCGGTTGGCGCATGATCGCCTCGGTGCTGCCGGAATCGCCGCGCTGGATGCCCTCGGCGAGGACCTCCCCCGTCTCCGCATCGGCGATCCGGATCTGCGCTCCGCCGACCGGGCTCTGGACGAGTTTGGCGTCGTGAGCGACGGCGCGGACGACGACGCGCGTCGAGTCGACCTGTGCCGCCGCCGGCACCGGGCCGGTGAGGGCCGCGAGGGCGGCGGCGGTGGCGAGGACGAGGGCGGCGTGCCGGAGGAACGACCGGACGGGCGGCAGGGGACGGGTCATGGGAGGCGGGGGTCGGGGCGGAAGCAGAACGGGCAGAACGAGCGGACCGGCAGGGCCCGGGTGCAAGGGCAAGCCGCCGGAACCCGAGGACCGGCAGACGGCGATCCGCAATCGGCAACCGACAGGCGGCAACCGACAGGCGATAACGGAGCACCTGTATATCGCTACGGCGTTCTATTGATTTTCCGACCAGCCGATCCCGGCTCTCCCCGCAGTTCCCGTGAAGCGCGCGGAGCGGGAGGCATCGGGAGGGGTCAGGCGTCGGTTTCGGCCAGCTTGCGGGCGAGAATCTTTTTGGCATGGGAGACGCTTCGCAGGCAGAACCGGGCGATCAGGCGGTGCTGCGCGTCGGGGGAGAGGTCGGCGTGGGCACCCTGGCGCCGCAGGCGATCTTGGCGGGCGTGGTACAGCCCCAGGGCGGCGGCCACGCTGACGTTGAAGCTCTCCGTGAAGCCCGTGATGGGAATCATCACGGTTTGGTCGACGGCCGACCGCATCGCGGCCGACACCCCCTCCGCCTCGTTCCCGAACACGAGGGCCGTCGGCCGGGTGAAGTCCAGCCGGTCGATCGGGCGGGCGTCCGCGTCCAGGTGCATCGCCACCACGCGGTAGCCGCGCTCGTGGAAGTGCGTCACGCAGCGGTCGGCTTCCTGCCAGCGCCAGACGTCGAGCCAGTGCTGGGCGCCCTGCGTCGTCCGCTTCGAGTGCTTGTAGCGCTCGTTGTCGCCACGAACCACGTGCAGGTCCTGGTAGCCGAGTGCTTCGGCGCTGCGCATCACGGCACTCACGTTGCCGGTGTTCACGAGGCCTTCCACCACCGGGACGACCGTCCGCGTCCGCTCCGCGACGACCGACCGGATCCGCTCCAGCCGGCGCTCGGTCATAAACGGCCGGAGCAGGTCCACGATGCGCTCCGGCGCCAGACGGCGCTCCCCGACGCGAAACGGATCTTCGCGTTCGGGCGGCGCGCCCCCGGACTGAAGCAGCCGCTGCATTTCGGCTTCGGCATCGACGTCGGTTCGGTCGCGGGGAGTGGCGGTCATGATTCGGGCGGGCAGGGGATTCGGGCGGGCGGGGGAGAGGATCAGTTACACAAGATCAATCGACGAGATGGAGGCAATCCGAACGGATGTCCCCACCGATGCGTTCACATCGACGAGATGGAGGCAATCCGAACGGATGTCCCCACCGATGCGTTCACATTGCGTTCTGTTCTCCTACCGTGTACACTCGACCTACACGCTCGCCCCTGTTCGCTTTTCTTCGGACTTTTCCTCTTTCGGCCATGACGGTCTCCTCCCCCGTACGCGCTATCCTGTTCTCGGTCGCCGGCCTCGGGCTTCTCGTCCTCGGCGCCCTCTCCCCCTCCTCGGCCCGGGGCCAGACGGCCGCATCGGTAATCGCGGAGATGAAAACCCGGTATCTTGACCAGTTTGAACAGGTGGACACCTACATGGTGGAAACGGACCTGTACACGTCGTACCACCGCAAGATCGACGGGTCGAGTCCGCCCAACTTCGAGAGCACCACGCAGGTGAAGGGACAGAGCCAGGCTGTAAGCGGCATGGGATCGGCCACGCAGTCGCCGTACGGACAGCTGTACGGACTGGAGGAGCACGCCCGCCACACCGGGATGGCGGATGTGGACGGACGCCGGTGCCACGTTCTGCAGGTGGACGACCCGTCGAAGCTGGATGCGTCGCTGCAGGGGAACGCCACGCAGATCCGATATTTCATCGACGCGGAGACGTACACCCCGCGCCGCATGCAGTTCGAAATGCAGCCGCAGACCGGCCAGGCGGCACCGCAGCAAGTGACGGTCACGATGAAAAACTACAAGACCGTGGAGGATCTGACCCTTCCCTGGACGATCGAGATTCAGTCCAACGTGAACGAAACGCTCTCCGAGCAGCAGAAGCAGCAGATCAAGGAGATGCAGGAGCAAATGAAGCAGATGGACGAGGAGCAGCGCCAGATGATGGAGCGAATGATGGGCGATCAGATGGAGCAGATGCAGAAGATGATGAGCGGGGAGCCGATCGTGGTGCAGGTGCAGCAGGTATCGGTCAACACCCCCCTGCCGGACGGCGTGTTCGGGAACGGGTCCGGCTCTCCGTGACACCCACCTCCCCGCCCCCGTCGCTTCGGCGGGTCGCTGCTCCCGCGCTCCAACACGGCGCTCCGACACGGCGCTCCAACACGGCGCCCTGCCATCGCGCCCCGACGACCCGCCCCGGCTGTCCTTGCGATCGATTCCGATGGTCGATTCCGATGGTCGACTCCGATGATATGGTCGACTCCGATGATACCGTCCCCGTCGCCCGGGGAGCCGGTGAACCGTCGGCACGCTCCCTGTTTGCCCTGCTCGCCCCGATCTACGACCGTCTCGTGCCGCTGATTTCTCGCCGCGCCCGGCGGATGGGGGTAGCGCTCTTGGAGGTGCGCGACGGAGAGACGGTCGTGGACGTAGGAACCGGCACCGGGCTGGCCCTTCCCCGCCTGGCAGGGGCCAACCCGTCCGGGCGAACGCTCGGCGTCGATGCTACGCCGGCGATGCTCCGTCGCGCCCGAACCCGCATCCGTCGCCGCCGCCTTTCCTCGGTCGACCTCCGCATCGCCGACGCGGCGCACCTTCCCTTCGCCACGGGTAGCATCGACGCCGTCTTTAGCAGCTACGTGCTGGACACGATGGAGGCGTCGAGACGGCAGCGGGCGATTCGGGAGGCGGCGCGCGTTCTGCGACCGGGCGGACGGCTGGCGGTCGTTTCTATGGCCCGGCCGTCCACGCCCGGCGGGGCGGCCTGGGCCGCCCTGGCTCGCGCCGCACCGCCGCTGCTGGGCCGGGCTCGCCCCGTCCGGTTGCTCCCCCGCCTCACGGCCGAAGGCCTGCGGGCAGTCTCCCGCGTCCGCGTCCGCCAGTGCGGCTTTCCGTCGGAGATCGTCCGGGCGCGGCACCCGCACCCTGCCGCCTTCCCCGCTCTTTCACAATCGGGGGTTGATCACCATTCTTCCGTCTCGTAGCCTATTTGTGTCATGAACCGATCGACTCTACGCACATGGCGGTTTTGGTGGTGGCCCGGACACCGGGTCGAAGACCGCCGGAATGCCTGTGCGCGATCGTAGTACGGACGACATCCGGCCGGTGCTCTTTGACCCGTTGCTTCCTCGAAGCGGCGGGTTTTTTGTTTGTCCGAACCCGCCCGGCCCTCGATCTGCCGCTCCCCTGACTGTGCACGTCTGCCGATGACCTTCGACGACTTTACATCTGCCGTTGCCGAGGCGCGCGACCGCGGCAAAGACCGGGTCGTGGTTCCGGTATCCGCCCGCCGCAGCGCCGATCTTCTCACCCCGGTGTCGGCCTTTTTGTCCCTGCAGCAGGAAAGCGACTACAGCTTTCTGCTGGAGAGCGTCGAGGGCGGGGAAAAGCTGGCTCGGTACTCCTTCCTCGGCCGAAACCCCTACCGGATCGTTCGCGCCACGAACCACGGCGCCGACGTCACCGTCGAGAACCGCCGCACGCCCGATGCCCCGCCCCCCACCTCCGGCGACGGACCCGCAGCCGAGAACGGCGCCGCCCCCGACGGTACGATCTTCGAGGTCCTCGACGCCTACCTCGGCCGCTACGAAGAGGCCGACCTCCCCGACCTGCCCCGCCTGCGCGGCGGTGCGGTCGGCTACCTCGGCTACGACGCCGTTCGCCTCGTCGAAGACCTGCCCGACGCCCCGCCGGACGAACTCGCGATGCCGGATGCCGTC
>CAKZLV010000293.1 GCA_937127285.1 uncultured Bacteroidota bacterium | reverse complement strand
CGTCGCCGAGCACCTGTCGATGAAGTGCGAGTGGCTGGGCGAGCGGACCGGCGTCCTGGAGATGCGCAAGAACTACAGCGGCTACTTCAAGGGCTTTCGGAATGCGTCGAAGCTGCGCCATCAACTCATGCAGCAGGACACGAAGGACGACGTCCTGGAGACGCTTCTCAACTTCAAGAAGGACGCGCCCGACATTCAGATTCCGACGGCCAGCCTGCCGGACCAGACGGCCGCCGAGCGCAAGACCCAGCCGGCAACCCTTCCGGGGGGAGACGGCGCGACCGGCGACGGTGCCGCGAAGAAGGTGGATGTTGCCGAGGCCGGCCTCCCGACCCCGTCGGGCTGATCGCCCGCGCCTGTGGGGACGGCGAACCTGCGGGAGCGGTATCCTGCCGGGACGCAAACCTCAGCCGCAGGCCGATGACGCCGGGCCGATGACGCCGGGCCGATGACGCCGGGCCGATGACGCCGGGCCCGGTAGCCAGAACCGGATCGTTACGCCGGGAGAGAACCACACCGGATGAAGGTTCGATTTAGAAGAGCGCTACCTCCGAATACCTGGGCGCGCTCTCTCCCTGGATCGTGCGGGCTTCGGAGCGCTCGCTCTCCCACCATGCGTATCGAACCGATGGCCTCTTCTGCCGACGCCGGAAACTCGACCGATCTACCCATTGCGGGGGCCAGCCCGTCTGCGTCTGCCGCGGACACCGGTACGCCCGCAGACGGAATCCCGTTCGGAATGCGGGCAATGGTCGAGGCCGGCCTGGCCGCAGGCGTCGTCTTTCTCCTCCTGGAGGTTGTGGCCAGCCAGTTCGGGGCCGCGACGCCCGTTGGCCCGGCGCGGGCGACGATCAAGAGCCTGCTGGACGTTCCTGCGGGTCAGGCGACGAGCGCGGGCCTCGCCGGCACCCTGACGGTGCACTTCGGCTTGGCGCTCTCTACCACTTTCGTGCTGGCGGTCCTGGTTCGCCGGTGGAAGACGTACGTCGCCACCGTCTTCGGACTGGCCTACGGCGGCGTCCTCTACACGGCGAACGTGGTCCTCTTTGCCTTCACGGCGCCGGGTCCGACGATCGGGAGCGGCCTCGCGATCATCGTGAACTACATGCTCTTCGGGATGGTGGCCGCCTGGGTGTACAAGCAGCGGCAGTAGGGGGATGGGGGATGGGTGATGGAGGATTGAGGATGGACCATTGAGGATGGAGGATGGAGGATGGATCGCTCCCGGCAGTCGGGGGAGTAGGGGCGAGACCGGAGATTGTCCCCCCGGACTCCAAGAAGTGCCACCGACGGCGTCGGGAAGACGCGTGCGCCGTCGGTACGGTCTGCAGACACACACGCTCCATCCGGATCTGAAAATCACGGAGCCGGGAGTCGCGGGGGTCCTTCGGCTCGTGATGAGAAGGGATGCGGATGCAGCTCCCCGCGGGCCGGACCGGCGGAACGCCTCAGTTGTTGCGGCCGCGGACGAGCTCGAAGCACGTTTCGGGCTTCGGGTCGCCCTCCACAGCGTAGACGCGAACGGAGCCGTCGCCGTCGTGCATGATCACGACCGCCTCGGCGTTCGGGTCGTAGGTCTGCATGCGCTCGTCCAACCAGTCTTCCGGCAGGCCGTCCGCCGTGCGTTCTTGCAACCAGGCGCCCTGGTCCCGGCTGTAGAGCAGCGTGCGCGAACCGAACGGATGGTCGATGGGGGCGTCGGCCGGGTCTCCTTCCGCGACCACCACGGCTCCAATGCCGTAGCGCTTGAAGCCGTAAAACGACGCGGCGGCAACGTCCATCCAGTGGTCGACCAGAAAGTCGTGGTGGTTCGACTCGAGGCGGTCGCCCTCCGGCATATCGGTCGGCGCCTTGATCGTCACGAGGTGTCCGTTTTCGTCGATGAGGGTGGTACGGCGCATGGGGAAAATGTGTGGGCGTGTGGATGTGTGGAGGGATGGACGGAAGGCGTCAGGCGGACAAAGAAGCCGAGCCCTTTATCCGTAGAGTGGAAAGCTCTGGCAAAACAATGAGACCGGTGGGGGGCGGTCGGTGTTCGGGACATTGAGGGAACCCCAAGAAAAAACGGCGCCACCCCTCCCGGGATGGCACCGCTTTCCAAATTGAAGTTGCTACGCCCACACGTCCAAACGCCCACACGTGAGCGAAGCGAGCTTCTGCCAGCCTACATGTTCTCGACGATGGCTTCGGCGAACTCGCTGCAGGCGAGAAGCTCGGCGCCGTCCATGTTGCGCTCGAAGTCGTACGTGACGCGCTTCTGGGAGATCGTCGTTTCCAGCGCCTCGATGATGAGGTCGGCGGCTTCGTTCCAGCCCATGTAGCGGAACATCATCTCGCCGGAGAGGATGAGCGAACTCGGGTTGACCTTGTCCTGGCCGGCGTACTTCGGCGCGGTGCCGTGGGTGGCCTCGAAGATCGACTGGCCAGTGTTGTAGTTGATGTTGGCACCGGGGGCGATGCCGATGCCGCCCACCTGCGCCGCGAGCGCGTCCGAGATGTAGTCGCCGTTCAGGTTCATCGTGGCGATGATGTCGTATTCTTCCGGCCGCAGGATGATTTGCTGCAGGAAGGCGTCGGCAATCACGTCCTTGACGATGATCTCGCGCCCGTCATCGAGCGTGATGACCTGCCAGGGGCCGCCGTTCAGGTCTTCCGAGCCGTACTCTTCGCGGGCAACTTCGTAGCCCCAGTCGCGGAAGGCCCCCTCGGTAAACTTCATGATGTTGCCCTTGTGGACGAGCGTGACGCTGTCGTCGCCGCGCTCGATGGCATAGTCGATGGCCGAGCGGACGAGCCGCTTCGTTCCTTCCTCGCTGATGGGTTTGATGCCGACGCCGCTCGTGTCCGGAAACCGGATCGTGGTCGCCCCCAGCTCCTCCTGCAGAAACTCGATTAAGCGGTGGGCGGCATCGCTATCGGCGCGGTATTCGATGCCGGCGTAGATGTCTTCGGAGTTCTCCCGGAAGATCGTCATGTCGACCTTCTCCGGCTCGGTGACCTGCGAGGGGACGCCCTCGAAGTAGCGGACCGGCCGGACGCAGGCAAAGAGGTCGAGCTGCTGGCGAAGGGCCACGTTGAGAGATCGAATGCCGCCGCCCACGGGGGTTGTAAGCGGGCCCTTGATCGCCACGAGGTACTCGCGAATGGCCGTGAGCGTGTCCTCCGGCAGCCACTCCCCGTACTCCTGCTGCGACTTCTCGCCGGCGTACACTTCGAACCAGACGATGTCCCGGTTGCCGTCGTACGCTTTGTCCACGGCGGCGTCGAAGACGCGCTTGGCTGCCGGCCAGATGTCGACGCCGATGCCGTCGCCCTCGATGAAGGGAATGACGGGCCGGCTGGGCACGTGCAGGGTGCCCTCCGATTTCTGGATGGTGTCGCCGTCGGCGGGAGGGGTGAGTCGGTCGTAGGCGTCGGTCGTCGTGCTCATGGGAAAGAGGAAGGTGTCAGGAAGAGCGGGTAAGGGTCTCCAACAAGAGTGTCACAATCTAGCCGATTTCGGGGAGAGGCTTTGTTAGAAAAGAAGAAATTGCGGGGCGGGTTTGGGTTGAGGGTTGTGGGTTGAGGGTTTGAGGGGTTTGGGTTGAGGGTTATGGGGTGTGAAGGGAGGGGTGAGGGTGC
>CAKZLV010000292.1 GCA_937127285.1 uncultured Bacteroidota bacterium | reverse complement strand
ACTGGACACGGGGCAGCGGTCACTGGACACCGGTCACTGGTCACTGGACACTGGTCACCTGGAGTCGCCCCCTCACGACCCACGATTCACGACCCACGATTCACGACCCACGATTCACGACCCACGATTCACGACTCACCATTCACGACTCACCATTCACGACTCACAACTCACGACTCACAACTCACGACTCACAACCAAGCGACCGAAGGAAGCGAACCATCCTCCATCCTCCATCCTCCATCCCCCATCCTCCATCCTCCAGAATCAAAACACCTTCACGAGGGTCATGTCCTTGAGGTAGCGGCTCGGGTTGTCGCGCAGGTCGCGCAGGAGGCCGTTCGCCTCGGTGGCGGCCGAGTCGAGCTTCACGTACAGGCCGTCGTCGTTCACAAGGCGGCCGATCGTGCCGTTCCCCTCGTTCATTTTGCGGGAGACGTCGCTGAGGTGCGCGCTGGTGGTTTCGAGGCGGGCCAGCGTCGTGTCGAGGCGCGTGAGCGACCGGTTCAGGCGCGCCATGGTTTTCCCCATGTTGTTCGCCTCCAGGGTGTCGGCGTCCGACCCGGTGAAGCGCTCCAGGTCGGCGCTGATGGCCTCGAGGTTGCGGATGGTGGCGCGCAGGGCTGCGTCGTTACCGTCCGTCATCGTCTGGAGGTTTCGCGCCGTCTTCCGGAGGGACGACAGAAGCCGCCGGAGGTCGCTTCCCGGATCGTCGAGCTGCTGCCCGAGCGCCTGCACGGCCGTGTTCGTGTTCGTGAGCACGCTGTCCGCCTTCGTCGCCAACACGGGCGCCTGGTCGGAGAGGCGCTCCAGCACGTCGCCCTTCGGCGGGCCGGAAAGCGTGGCGTTGGCCGGGAGCGCCGGGTTCGAGGACGGGCCCGGGACGATGGACAGCCGGACGCCGCTGAGCGCGCTGAATCCGGTTACTTCCGCATAGGAGCCTTCCGGGATGTCCACGCCCTCGTTGACGCGGAAGCGGACGGTGACAAGCTGCGTTTCCTGATCGAGGACGACGCTCTGCACCGTCCCGATGCTCACCCCCTTCATGCGAACCGGGTTGCCCGACACGATCCCGCCCGCGTCGTCGAACTGGGCGCTCATCGTGTAGCTGTCCTGGAAGATCGGAAGATCCTGGAAGAACCGGAGTCCGGCAAAGAAGACGCCGACCGCCACGAGGATGGCAACTCCGACCTTGATCTCACTGCTGTATTTCATGAGCGAAAGGGCGTGCGGGGAAGTGCGGGGGGGGTAGGCGGGCAGGGAGGCAGAGGGATGAGAGCGATCACGGTTCTTGCCGGGCAACGCACCGACCGCGTCCGCCGGGTCGAGCACCCCGGCATCCGTTCTATTCGGGCCTATTCGGGGGTCGATCGGGCCGACGGGATGGCGGACGGATTGCCGACGTGGTACTCGTTCGCTTTCACGAAGGCATCCAGGACGGGGTCGGGGCTCTGGTGGATTTCCTCCACCGTCCCCATCCAGTGCAACCGGCTGTCGTGCAGAAACGCGGCGCGGTCGGCGATGGTGAGAACCGAGTGCATGTCGTGAGTGACCACCACGCTCGTGACGTTCATCTCCTGGGCCAGCGTGCGGATCAGCTCGTCGATCGTGTTGGACGTCTCCGGGTCGAGGCCGCTCGTCGGCTCGTCGTACAGGATGTAGCGCGGCTCCAGGGCGATGGCTCGCGCCAGGGCGACGCGCTTGCGCATCCCGCCCGAAAGCTCCGACGGCTTCTTCGGCCCCACGTCGGCGAGGTTCACCAGGTGCAGACACTCGTCGACCCGGTTTTGAACCTCCTCGCCGGTCATGTCGGCGAAGTATGTGAGCGGGAACGCCACGTTTTCGGCCGACGTCATCGAGTCGAACAGGGCGCCGCCCTGAAACAGCACGCCGAAGCGCGTGCGGATCTGGCGGAGCTCCTCGTAGGAGACCGTCCCGAGGTCCACGCCGTCGACCGACACGCGGCCGCGGTCGGGCTGCAGGAGGCCGATGAGGTGCTTCATCAGCACGCTCTTCCCCGACCCGGAGCGGCCGATGATCGCAAGCGTTTCGCCGTCTCGGATCTCGAAGCTTACGTCCCGAAGAACGTCCAGGTCTCCAAAACTCTTGTACAGTCCGTCGACCTGAATCATCGTGGCAAGAAATCGATGCAGAGAAGCAGCGAACACAACCGTCGGGGCTCCCTCCGCGGGGCGACAGGCAGCGGAGCCGGTGCGTAGCGTCTACGGTCGAGCACCATCAAAGACGACGCCAGCGTTTCGTTTCCGGTGAAATCCCCAAAAAGACAGAAGGGGCGGGCCTTCGCCGGGGCGTCGGCTTCCCGGAAGGGGATGTACGGGAGGGGCATTCACAGAAGGAGCATCGCGAGGATGAGATCGGCGATCAGGATGAACACACAGCTCTGCACGGCCGCTTCCGTGGTGGCGTCGCCGACGCCCTCGGCGCCGCCCGTCGTGAAGTACCCTTTGTAGCAGGCCACGGCCGTGATGATGAACCCGAACGTGACCGACTTGATCAGTCCGAAGAAGGGATCGAACGGCTTGAAGAACTGGCGGGCGCCGTCCAGAAACTCCTGCGCGCTCAAAAACCCGCCGAAGTGGCCGATCGCCACGCCGCCGCTGATGCCGATCAGGCAGGCCGCCACGTACAGCACGGGAAACATGATGACGCCTGCCAGGACGCGCGGCAGGATGAGGTAGCTGATCGAGTTGAGACCCATCGCCTCCAGGGCGTCGATCTGCTCGGAAACGCGCATCGTGCCGAGCTCGGCGGCGATGCGGGCGCCGACGCGGCCGGCCAGAATGAAGCCGGTAATCACCGCCGCCAACTCCAGCATCATCGACGGAACGACAATCGAACCGATGATCGAGTTCGGGATGAACGACGTTTCGAGCTGGTAGGCCGTCTGCACCGTCAGCACCGCGCCGGAGAACGCGGACGAGAGGGCCACGATCGGGATCGAGTCGATCCCGATGCGCACCATCTGATCGATGAAGTTCTTCCAGTAGGTGCCGATCTCATCGATCGACGAGAAGGCACGCGCCAGCAGAAGGGCGAACTTGCCGAGGGTCTGAACCGGAGAGAGAAGGCGATCAAGCAACGCGATGAACGGGATGTGAGCGCAAAGCGGGCGGAACGGGTCGGATGGGGACCGGCACGGACACAACGTCGTTCGATCCCGTGCGTTTAATCCACAGGTCGGCCGGGGGTTCGGGGATTGGGTATTCGGTATTGGGGATTGGGTACTCGGTATTGGGTACTCGGTATTGGGTACTCGGTATTGGGTACTCGGTATTGGGTACTGGTCACTGGTCATTGGTCATTGGTCACTGGTCATGGGGCGGCGACTCGGGGTCGATACGGAACTGGGATCCCTCAACAATTGGTAATTGACCATTGGCAATTAACAATCCCCAGCCCCGGCAGGTAGCTCTCCAACGCGCAACTTTCTAACGTTCCAACGCAATCAATGGCCAAGTCGAAACCGAAATTCGTGTGTCAGGAGTGCGGGTACGAGTCGCACAAATGGATGGGCAAGTGCCAGGGGTGCGGGGCGTGGAATACCCTCGTGGAGGAACGCCCGGCCGAGGAGGTGAAGGCCCGCGTGCCGAAAACGTCCTCGAACGGATCCAGCTCCGGCAAGTCGTCGGCCGCGGCCGCCCCCGAGCGGCTCACGGACGTGGAGCTGGGCGAAGAGGCGCGCCTGCGCACCGAGGTCGCCGAGTTCGACCGCGTCATGGGCGGGGGCATCATGCAGGGCTCCTTCAGCCTGATTGCCGGCGATCCGGGGATCGGGAAGTCGACGCTCATGACGGAGCTGGGCCGCTACCTTCCCCAGAAGACGATCCTGTACGTGACCGGCGAGGAGTCGAAGCGCCAGGTCAAGCTCCGCGCCAACCGCCTCGGCGTGGACACCGAGAACATGTACCTGCTGGCCGAGACGAACGTTGAGGAGATCGGCAACGTCGTGGCGAAGGTGGAGCCGGATTTGCTCGTGGTCGACTCGATTCAGACGATCTACCGGCCCGACCTGTCGAGCGCACCGGGGAGCGTCTCGCAGGTGCGCGAGAGTACGGCCTCGCTCTTGAAGATGACGAAGGAGCAGGAGTTTTCGACGTTTCTGGTGGGCCACGTCACGAAGAAGGGGACGATCGCCGGGCCGCGCGTTCTCGAGCACATGGTCGACACGGTGCTGTACTTCGAGGGCGATCAGCACCATGCGTACCGGATTCTCCGGAGCGTCAAGAACCGCTTCGGCGCCGCCAACGAGATCGGCGTGTTCGAAATGCGGGAGTCCGGCCTGGAGGAAGTCCCGAACCCGAGCGAGCTGTTTCTGTCGGAGCGCAGCTACGGCGTGAGCGGGTCGGCGGTGGTGTGCTCAATGGAGGGCACGCGCCCGGTCCTCGTCGAGATTCAGGCGCTCGTGACGCCGAGCAGCTATGGCACGCCGCAGCGGACAACCACCGGATTCGGTTCGCAGCGCCTGCAGATGATCCTGGCCGTGCTGGAAAAGCGGGCCGGGCTCACGTTCAGCGACTACGACGTGTTCATCAACGTCGCCGGCGGGGTGAAGCTCGACGAGCCAGCCGTCGACCTCGGCGTCGCCATCGCGGCCGCGTCGTCGTTTCGGGACGTGCCGACGGACACGCGCTCCGTTCTCATTGGGGAGGTGGGGCTGGCCGGCGAGATCCGCACCGTCAGCCAGGTGGAGCCGCGCCTGAAGGAAATCGGGAAGCTGGGCTTCGAGCGGGCGGTCATTCCCCAGAACAACCTCGACCGCATTGACGACCGCAGCTCCCTCGACGCCGACATCGCCGTCACCGGCGCGAAGAAGCTCCAGGACGTGGTGGAGATGGTGTTGTAAGGGCTTGGGGGCTTGGGGGCTTTGGAGGCGTGGGACGCTGTGGAGGCGTGGGGGCTTGGGAGCGTGGGGGCTTGGGGATTGTCAATTGTAAATTTTCAATTGCCAATTGCGGGTCACCAGTACCCAATAACCAATACCCAGTACCCAGTACCCAATACCCAGTACCCAGTGACCAATGACCGTGGGCTGCAGCGCGGGTGCTGACGGGTGGGTCCAACACAAAACGCCACGCTCTCCGCGGCGGGGCCGGGAAAGCGTGGCGCCAGTTGGCGGTGGAGGGACGCCCGGTGCACGCGGCACCGAACTCCTCCACCGAAGAACCACAGAGCGCGGCGCTGCTCAGACGCTGCGCGACGGTCGGCTCACGCCCGATTGGCGCGAAGACCGTCCGTGGTGGGGCTGGAGGGCCCGCTTGTGGGTCGGTGGCGAGTTGCGAATGTCGAGGTTCGAATGACTCGTGCCATCGAGGTCGCTGGCACACCAAGCACCCGCAATTCGCCACTCGTACTTCGAAACGGTCGCTAGTCCATCATCTTGCGCAGGAAGGCGGGAGTGTCGTCGTCGGTGTCGTTGTCGTCGGACGCGTCGTTGCCCGAGGACGTGGAGCGGTCGCCCCGACCGGGCTTCTGGCGATCGACGTCGTCGGCGCGCAGGCGACGGATGACCGGCTCGTCGTCGGAGCCCTGATCCGCGTTGTCGCCGCCCGATGCATTCTGGCGCGTTCCATCTTGGCGCGTTCCGTCCTGGCGCGCGCCGTCCTGGGCCGACGCCTGCTGCCCGGAGCCCGACGTCTTGTCGTCCTGTGGGCCGTTCGAGGACGCCCCGTCGCGGTTCTCCTCTTCCCGCTTGCGCCGGGAGCGAAGCGGGCTCGTCCGGCGCTCGTACGCGGGGGTGTCGAGATGGCGCAGGTTGTCTTCGCCCTTGTACTTGTACACCGAACTGCCTTCACTGTCGTCGAGCGGCACGGTGCGGCGCATGCCCCCGTCCGTGCTGTCGGCCGTCTCGTCGCCGCTGTTCGACGGCTCGGAGGCGTCTTGGGCCGTCTCGTCCTCCTCGCGGTCGCGGTCGAAGCCGGTCGCGATGACGGTCACGCGCAGGCCGTCGTTCAGGTCCTCATCAATGACCGTACCGAAGATGACCTCCACGTCGTCGCCTGCTTCTTTCTGGATGACGCTCGTGGCCGTGGTGGCCTCGCGGATGCCGAGCGACGGCCCGCTGGTGATGTTGACGAGCACGTTGCGGGCACCGGCAATCGACAGCCCGTCGAGCAGCGGGCTGCTGATGGCCTGGATGGCGGCCTTCTCGGCGCGGTTCTCGCCGGTTGCCGTCGCCGATCCCATCAGTGCGGTGCCGCCGTTCTTCATCGTCGTCTGCACGTCGGCGAAGTCCAGGTTGATCAGGCCGTGGACGGTGATCAGGTCGCTGATCCCGCGGGTGGCGTTGTAGAGCACCTCGTCGGCCTTCTCGAAGGCCTCGATG
>CAKZLV010000291.1 GCA_937127285.1 uncultured Bacteroidota bacterium | reverse complement strand
GTGTCCAGTGACCGCTGCCCCGTGTCCAGTGACCGGTGTCCAGTGACCGCTGCCCCGTGTCCAGTGACCGGTGTCCAGTGACCGCTGCCCTGTGTTCCGTCCCCGGTCCCACGAGCCCCCGTCCCGAGCACCCAATACCGAGTACCCGAGACCGAATACCCAATACCGAGTACCCAATACCGAATACCCAATACCGAGCACCCAATACCGAACCCCGAATGCCCCATGACCTCTGCGTCGTCCGAAAACGGTGAGTCGCCTCCGCCGGCAGAGCGAACCGGGTCGCGCCCGACGCCCTCCTCCGACGGCCGGCTGCGCCGTTCGGTTCTGCGGGCGGTGGTGCGCAACCTGCGATCGGAGCCGGCCCCCGACGCAGAGATCGAGGAGCCGCCGCAGCGCGTGGGAAGCTACGCCCGCTGGCTGCCGGTGCTGCGCGCGCTTCCCGGAGCGCTCGTCGGCCTCTTTGCGCTCAGCTTTGCGTGGGACTTTCCCGGCATGCAGATCTCCCTCGCCGGCCACACAATGCAGGTAGAGGGGCTTTTGCGCATTGTGACCGTCAGCGGACTGATCGGGTTCGGAACGAACTGGCTCGCGATTACGATGCTCTTTCGCCCCCGCGAGCCCAGGCCGCTCGTGGGGCAGGGGCTCGTCCCCGAGCAGCGCGAGCGGGTGGCGTGGCGCCTGGCCCAGGCGGTCTCGGACGAGCTCATCAACGAAGCCATTATCGTCGAGAAGATCCGTGAAAGCGGCCTGGCTGCCCGCTATCGCGACCTCACCCTCTCGATCGCCGACGACGTAACCGACGACGACGGCTTCCGCCGCGCCCTGAAACGGCGCCTCCGAGACGCCCTTCGCGACGCGCTGTCGGACGACGACGTGCAGGAGCGCATCGTCGCGTTCACGACCGAGCAACTGGAAGTCAACGCGCGCGGCCTGCCCGGACTCGCGCTCTCTACCTACCGCACCTTCAGCGAAGACGCGTTTCAGGAGCAGGTGCGCGCGGCCGTAGAGCGCCTGCCGGACGCGGTCGGTCCTCTCGTCGACGAGATCGACCCGCTCCTCGACGCCCTTCCCGAACGCCTGCGCGAGCGCGCCGACGACATCGAAGACCTCATCACGCAGCTCGTGGTGCGGTTCGTCGGGACGATCGACATCGAGCGGATCGTCCTCGAAAACGTGCGCGCCTACGACGAGCAGCAGCTCGAAACCCTCCTGAAGCGAACCACCAACGAGCAGCTCACCTACATCAAGTACCTCGGAGCCGTGCTGGGCGTGGTGGGCGGACTCGTGATCTGGCAGCCCGCGGCGTCGCTCCTCCTGCTCGCCAGCGGCGGCCTTCTTTTCTACGCCGCCGACGAGATTCTCTTCCGCATGCAGCGCCCGGCCTCTGGCGCCTGAGCTGAGCCCGACTTGGGCCCGACTCGGGCCCGACCGGGTCCAGGCCGGGGTCGCATCGGGGCCGCCCGCGCAGTCGCTCGCGCGAACTTTCAATTGTTCCCGAAACGCGGCTGCGCCCTGCCCGTTGATGCGTCCGCGCTGTACTCCCCAACCCCCAACCCGCCCGTATGGAACCGACGGCCGTTGAGAACTGGAGCCCGACCTCGTGGCGCGAGAAGAAGGCCCTCCAGCAGCCCACCTATCCCGATCCCGATGCGCTGCAGGACGCCCTGGACCGCGTCGCCGCGTTGCCGCCGCTCGTCACTTCCTGGGAGGTGGAAACCCTGAAGACGGAACTGGCCTGGGCCGCTCGTGGAGAGCGCTTCCTGCTGCAGGGCGGCGAGTGCGCGGAGACGTTTGCCGACTGCCGCGCCGACGTCATCACGAGCCGGCTCAAGATTATGCTTCAGATGAGCCTGGTGCTGACGTACGGCCTCAACACGCCGGTCACCCGCGTCGGCCGCTTCGCCGGGCAGTACGCGAAGCCCCGCTCCTCCCCGACGCAGTCGCGCAACGGGCAAACCCTGCCGAGCTACCGGGGCGACAGCATCAACGGCCGCGCCTTCACGCCCGAAGCCCGCGAGCCCGACCCGCAGCGCATGGTGCAGGCGTACACGACGTCCAGCCTCACGCTCAACCTCGTCCGCGGCCTCACCGACGGCGGCTTCGCCGATCTGCGGCACCCCGAGTACTGGGACCTCGACTTCATGGAGCACTCGCCCCTGGCCGAGGAGTACCACTCCATCGTCACCGCCATCGAAGACTCGATCGACTTTCTGGAGACGGTTGCCGCCACGTCGCTGGACGCCCTCGAGCGCGTCAATTTCTACACGAGCCACGAGGCGCTGCTGCTTCCCTACGAGGAGGCCGTCACGCGCACGGTTCCCCACAAACCGGGACACTACAACCTCAGCACCCACATGCCCTGGGTGGGGAAGCGCACGAACCAACCGGAGAACGCGCACGTCGAGTACGCCCGCGGCATCCGCAACCCCATCGGCCTAAAGGTGGGGCCGGCGATGACGGCCTCGGAACTGACGGACCTCGTCCGCCTCCTGGACCCGGAGGACGAGCCCGGCCGCCTCACGCTCATCACCCGCTTCGGCGCCGACGACGTGGGCGACCGCCTTCCGGGCCTGATCGAGGCGGTGCAGTCGACCGGACAGAGCGTGCTCTGGATCTGTGATCCGATGCACGGCAACACGGAGAAGACGGACTCCGGCATCAAGACGCGCCGGTTCTCGACGATCCTCAGCGAGCTGGAGCAAACCGTCGACATCCACGCCGCGGAAGGCTCTCACCTGGGCGGCGTGCACTTCGAACTGACCGGCGAGGACGTGACCGAGTGCGTCGGCGGCGCCCGCGGCCTGAAGGAGGCCGACCTGGAGCGCGCCTACAAGTCCTACGTCGACCCCCGCCTCAACTACGAACAGGCCCTCGAAATGGCCTTCTCCCTCATCCGCAAGGTGCGCGGCACGGGAGGGTGAGAATTGGAAATTGCAAATTGAAGATTGCTAACTGGAAATTGCTCACTGGCAGCCACCCGGTTGTACCCCCAGTACCCAATACCCAGTACCCAGTACCCAACGCCCCACCTCACCGTCCGAGCAGGTGGTGCAGGGCGTCGTCGAGGGCGGGGGTGCCGTGCGTGTAGCCGGTGCCGGTGAGCTTCGTGGGGCGGACGCGGGCGCTTTGCAGGAGCATGTCTTCGGCCATCTCGCCGCCGAGCGTGCGCGCCACGCCGGCCGGGACGTTGAAGAACGCCGGTCGGTTGAGCCGCCCTGCGAGCGTCTTCGCGTAGGTCTGCATCGTGACCGGCTCCGGAGCCGTCAGATTCATCGGTCCCTCGACCTCCTCCGTCCAGAGGGCGTGGTAGAGTCCGCCCAGCACGTCGTCCAGGGCGATCCAGGAGAAGTACTGGTCGGCGTTTCCGATGCGCCCGCCGAGTCCGAGCCAGAAGGCCGGGAGCATGAGCTGCAGGGCGCCGCCGGCGGGGGTGAGCACGATCCCGATCCGGGGATGCACGACGCGGATGCCGGCCTCGCGGGCGGGCGTCGCGGCCGCTTCCCATTCGCGGCAGACCCACCCGAGGAATCCGGCGTTGCGGGGCTCGGTGTCCTCGGTGATTTCGTCGGCCCCGTGGTCGCCGTAGTACCCGATGGCGGAGGCGGAGACGAGGACCTCCGGCGGGTCGTCGAGCGCGGCGAGGGCCTCGGCCAGGAGGCGGGTGCCGTCAGTTCGGCTCCGCCGGATGCGGCGCTTCTTCGCGTCCGTCCACAGCCCGAAGACGTTCTCGCCCGCCAGGTGCACGACGGCGTCGACGCCCTCCAGCTTCTCGGTTTCGACCGTGTTCGTGCGGGCGTTCCACAGAATCTCGTCGTCGCCCGACGGATTCGAGCGCACGATCCGCTTCACGTGGTGCCCGCCGGTCGAGAGAAAGGCGCAGAGGGCCGAGCCGACGAGTCCGCTGCTTCCGCTCACGGCCACGGTGAGGGAGCGCCCCTCCGGATTGTAGCGCTCGTGCAGCGCCAGGTCGCGATGGGTGACGCGGTGCCGGTAGCCGAACTGCCGCTCCAGCTCCGCTTCCAGAAACGGCTCGGCGGCCGTGCCCAGGAGTCCGCCGGGCAGCTCGTAGTCGATGTGGTCGACGAGCGTCGAGCGGTCGCCCGGCGCGTCGCCGTCGGGTTCGAAGCGGTGGGTGTGGTCCCAGTGCGCGAAGGGACCCTGCACCTGCCGGTCGCAGAACTGACGGCCCGGGATCCCGTCGTGGTGCTCGGCCACCCACGTTAGGGCGAGGGGGCCCGGCCCCACGCGCAGCACCGCCCGGTCGCCGTCCTCAATGCCTTCGAACGACTCCAGCTGCACCGGGGCCCAGGGCGGCACGAGCCGCTGAAACGCCCCCTCCCGCGCATGCCAGTCAAACACCGCCTCGGCCGAGTGATCGATGGAAGAGCGGACGGTGAAGGTGGGCATGGGGGCGTGGGGGCTTGGGAGCTCGGGAGCGTGGGAGCTCGGGAGCGTGGGGGCTTGGGAGTGTGGGGGC
>CAKZLV010000290.1 GCA_937127285.1 uncultured Bacteroidota bacterium | reverse complement strand
CAGGTACGCTTCGACACAGGTACGCTTCGACGCAAGAGGATTCGGCAGCGGGCAAGAGACGGGATACGACTTCATCCAGAAGCGTTCCTACAGAAGCGTTCCTACAGGGAAAGAGGCCCCGTCCCGTCTCTCGGTCCGACGGCCCCCGCCGGTTGCGACCCCGGCGCCTCCTCGACGCGTCCCCGGCCGATGCAGACCGGCTGACGCGGGGTGCGCCGGCCAACAGCCGGCGACCGAGGCCCCCGGCGAGCACCGGCATCTGCGTTCCCGGCCCGCTTCCCGTGCGCCCGGCCTCCGGCCCGACCGACCCATCCCTTCTCGCTTTCGCACGCTCTCGCCCCAATCCCGACCGCGTATCGGCGCAACCGTTACTCCCTGAGTGGCTTCGCGACCTCACCGGCCGGAGCCCGTCGTACGTTGGAGCAACCACGAGGCTGCGCTGAACACGTGCCGTTTGTTTGCCTCTCCCTTTCTGCTGCGCTCGATGCCCGCTCGCCGGGCGCGTGGCGGCGTGCAGTGTCCCCCCTGCTCTGCGGGCTCTGGGGGCTGAGCCTGGTCGTCCTGCTGGGAGGAGCATCCTCCGGGGGCCGTCCGGACCCCCCCTCTCCGCCGGCGGCCCTGTCCGCGACGCCGGCACCACTCGACCTCGGTTCGCCCCTGCAAGATCGCCTCCGCCGCGTCTCGCCGGTGCGGCCGGACACCGACAGCGTCGCCGTCCCCCCGGCCGCGACCAACGAAGAGCCGGCGCCGCGGACGCCCGCCCGTCCGGAGCCCGAGGCGCGCCCCTCCTCGCCGCTCGACGCCGACTCGCTCACGGCCGCCCCGGTCGCCGCCGACTCGGTGACGGCCGACTCGGTGATGGCCGATGCAGGTGCAGCCGACTCGATCGCGGCCGATTCGGTGGCGGCCGATTCGGTGGCGGCGGGACGGGCGGCGGACTACGTACCGGACCGGCGGCGGCCGGGGGGCGGGTTGTTCGAGCGGTCGCCTCCATTTCTTTCCCCTCAGCGCAGGAGCAGCCCGTCGGTTTCGCTCGACTCCACGAAGCGTCGCTACCGGGCCGACACCGGGCCGGCCTTCGCCGGCCCCATGGCGCTCGACTCCGCCACCTATCGGCAGCACCGGTACCGGTCCAACCGAGACGCCAACTGGCGCACGCTGGCCGAGCAGCGGCGACAGCAGCGCCGGGAACGCGGGGGGCTCGGCGTCAACATCGTCGTTCCCGGGGGGCGCGAAAGCACCTTCTCCACCATCTTCGGTAAGCCGCAGGTCGACCTGCGCGTCAACGGACAGGCCGACATCAACGCCGGCTTCAACTACCGCAGGAGCGACCGGCAGGCGGCCCTTACCGGCGGGGATGCCGGCCAGGTCGACCCCGACTTCAAGCAGGACCTGCGCCTCGGCATCACCGGCACCGTGGGCGACAAGCTTCAGATCGACGTCGACTGGGACACGCAGAACCAGTTCGACTACCAGAACCAGGTGAAGCTGAAGTACACCGGCTACGAGGATGAGATCATCCAGAGCGTCGAGGCGGGCAACGTCTTTCTGGAGACGCCCTCTCAGCTGGTCAGCGGCGGGCAGAGCCTCTTCGGGATCAAGAGCCGGTTTCAGCTCGGCAATCTCAGCCTCACGACCATCGCCAGCCAGCAGGAGGGGCAGTCGAACAGCCTCACCATCGAGGGCGGGTCGGAGACGACCGAGTTCGACCTGAAGCCGACCGAGTACGACGCCGACACCCACTTCTTTCTCGGCTACTACTTCCGCAACAGCTGGAACCGCGCGCACCAGGACCCGACGACGCTTCGCACGCCCGGGTTCGGCGAGATCACCGAAATCGAGATCTGGAAGCAGCGCGGCGGGACCGTCAGCGACGACAACAACGAGCGCCGGGCGATCGGCGTGGTGGACCTCGGCGAGGTGCCTCCAGTGGTGACGGAGGGGGGCAGCTTCGAAGACGCCGTCCTTCCCGACCCCGACCGCGACCAGTACGACGACGCGGAACTGCAGAGCCTGCGCGACGGAACGACCGACCTCACCGCTTTTCTCACCAGCCAGGTCGACCAGCCCCTGGCGGCGCAGGACTTCGTCGACGGCAACTTCACGAAGCTGCAGCGCGGGCGCGACTACGTGCTCGACCGGCAGCTCGGCTACGTGTCGCTGAAGCAGCGTCTGCAGTCGAACGAAGCGCTCGCGGTGGCCTTTCGCTACCGGCTGCCGTCCGGGGAGGTGCGGCAGGTGGGCGACTTCGCGGCCGAGGAGGTGTCCGGCTCCGACGGCGGGTCGCAGGGCGACCGCCTCGTCCTGAAGCTCATCCGCCCCACCGACCCCGTCGCCCCGGGCACGAACGCCTCGGTGCCGGCGGCCTGGTTTCTGGAGATGCGCAACATCTACCGCATCGGCGGGCGCGGCTTCTCTCCCGAGAACTTCACGCTCGACCTCGTCTACGCGCCGTCGGGCCAGCAGGAGCGAACCACGTTTCCGGACATCGGCGGAAGCGCGCCGCTGCTGCAGCTTCTCGGGCTCGACCGCGTCAACCAGAACGGTGCCCCGCAGCCGGACCAGCAGTTCGACTTCACCCCGCTCACGATCGACCGGGAGGAGGGCCTGATCATTTTTCCCTACCTCGAGCCGTTCGGAGAGCGGATCCTGGCGGTCGGCAACCGCTCCGCCGCCGCGCAGGAGCTGGCCTTTCCCCAGCTCTACACCCGGAAGAAGACCAACGTCGAGGACGAGAACACCGGCAAGAACGTCTACCGCATCCGCGGCGAGTACAAAGGGTCGACGAAGGACTTTTACGACCTGAAGGCCTTCGCCGGCCTCGTCGAAGGGTCCGTGGAGGTGACTGCCGGTGGGCAGACGCTGCAGGAGGGCACCGACTACGTGGTCGACTACCAGGGCGGCACGGTGACCATCACGAACCAGTCGTACCTGACGCAGGGCCGGCAGATCAACATCGAGTACGAGCAGAACTCCTTCGCCAACCTGCAGCAAAAGACCCTGCTCGGCGCGCGGGCCGACTGGTCGCGGCGCGACCGCTACAGTTTGGGCGCCACGGTCCTGCGCCTCAGCCAGAAGTCGCCGGTCGACAAGTACCGGATCGGCGAGGAGCCGATCAAAAACACGATCTGGGGGGTGGACGGCTCGATGAACCTGGAGCCGCGCTGGCTCACGCGGGCCGTAGACGCGCTGCCGCTCGTGCAGACGAAGGAGGAGAGCGCCATCTCTCTGAGCGGCGAGTTCGCCCAGCTGCGCCCCGGCCACACCGAGACGCAGGCCTTCGAGGACGCGCGCAACCGGGTGCAGGACAGCCCGTCGGACGCCTACGCCCAGGACGAGCTCAACGGCATCTCGTACATCGACGACTTCGAGGGCTTTGAGAACACGTTTTCCCTCCGGCAGCAGCTCGACACCTGGCAGATCAGCGCGCCGCCCGACTCCATCGCCCCCCGCTCGCCGCTCGGCGGCGACGACCCCAGCCGCTCCGAGGACGACCTTCAGCGCAGCTACTGGCGCGGTGGGTTTACCTGGTATCAGCTCAACGACAACCTGAAGGAATCGCTCGACGGCGTCACCGCCCAGCGGGGGCCGGAGGAAGCCACGGAGGTGCTTCGCGTCAACGACCTGTTCCCGGAGCGCGACGTCGCCAACGAGGCCGACCAGACGCTGCGCACGCTCGATCTGTACTTCGACCCGCAGATGCGGGGGCCCTACAACTACACCCAGCAAATCGATCAATTTCTGAAGGAGTCGCGCACCGTGTGGGGCGGCATGACGCAGCGCCTCCCGCAGGGCTACACCGACTTTACGCTGCAGAACGTCGAGTTCGTCGAGTTCATCATCAAGGTGTACCCGCAGGACGGCACGATCAGCGACGACGCGAAGCTCTACGTCGACCTCGGCTCCATCTCCGAAGACATCATCCCGAACGGGGTGTTGAACACCGAAGACGGCCTGAACGACGAGTTCGTGCCGGGGGATTTGCGGGCGAGCAACCTGAGCCGTCTGGCCAGCGGCGGGTCGCAGGACAATACCATTAACATTCGCAACAACCGCACCGAGGACCTCGGCCTGGACGGTCTGGCCTCGTACACGGACGAGCCGTACGCCCCCGAGGTGCGGGAGCAGAACTTCTACCGCAACGAGGTCGGCTTCCTGCCGGCGATCGACAGCGTGTGGACGAACCGGCAGGCCCTCGGCCTCAGCGCCGAGGAGATCGAACACCTGCGCGCCATCCGGGCCCGGGCGCAGGCCGACCCCTCCGGCGACGACTATCACTACTTCGAGAACAACCGCTACTACGGCGACGGCGGCTCCACCGACTTCTTTCCGGAGGGGGCGACGCTGCAGCAGCGGTTCCTGCGCTACTACCCCGGGCAGGAACTGAACGGCTTCCAGTCGCAGAACGAGCTGGCCACAAACACCTCCACGTCTCGGGGCCTGGCCCGCACGCCCGACACCGAAGACCTCGACCGCACCGGCGGCAGCGTCGACCGGCTCAACGACTACTACCAGTACGCCCTGCCGCTGGACGACCTCGACCGCCTGGCCGAGGTGGAGGGGCCGCCCAGCGAGGACTACGTGGTGAGCGAACTCGAAGACGCGTCGTCGGCCCGCTGGTACAAGGTGCGCATCCCGGTGCGCTCGCCCACGCGAACGGTCGGCAACATCGACGACTTCACGCGGATCCGCGCCATCCGGCTGTGGACGCAGGGCCACGATGCCCCCGTGACGATGCGGATGGCGTCGCTGGAGCTCGTCGGCAGCCAGTGGCGCACCTCGTCGGAGGTGGCGCGCGAGCCGGTGGACGACGGCACCGTGCCGGCCGTCGGCGACGGAGAGCTGCGCGTGGCCAGCATCAACAACGAAGAAGATGCCGACTACAAGCAGCCCGCCGGCGCCATCGTTAGCCGCAGCCGCACCGCCCGGGGCCAAACCGCCCGCAGCCGCGAGCAGTCGCTGCTGCTCAGCGTCGACGCGCTGCAGAAGAACCAGCAACGCGCCGTCTTCAAGTCCTTCAACCAGGGCCTCGACCTGCTGAAGTACTCGAACCTGCGCATGTACGTCCATGCCAACGGGCCGCCGGCCGACCTCGACGCCATCGCCGACAACCTGCGCCTGTTCGTTCGCCTCGGCGCCAACGCGTCGGACGACTACTACGAGTACGAGCAGCCCGTGCAGCCGCAGGACCCGCCGCAGCCGACCGACACGGAGTCGCCCTGGCTGGAAGACAACGAAATGAACCTGCGCCTCAGCGCGCTCAACCAGCTGAAGGTGGCCCGCGACCAGAGCCCGACGGCGCCCGACTCCCTCTTTCCCGCCCCCGGCGACGCAAATCCGGTCGAGATCGACTTCGGCCCCGAGGGTACCACCCTGCGCATGAAGGGCACGCCGTCGCTGCGCAACATCAACACGATCGTCATCGGGCTGCGGCACGAGGGGGCGGACGACCGCGCGCTGCGCAACGTCGAGGCGTGGGTCAACGAGCTCCGCGTGACCGGCTATGACGAACGCACCGGCTGGGCCGCCCTCACAAACGCCAACATCCGGATGGCGGACTTCGGGGAGATCCAGGCCAGCTTCGAGCGCCGCACCGACGGCTTCGGCGGCCTGCAGAGCACCCTGTCGGAGCGCCAGCAGGCCGACCAGACCTCCTGGGCCGTCAACGGCGAAATCAACCTCAATAAGCTCCTGCCCGAGCGTCAGGGCTGGTCCATTCCGGTGACGATGCAGGTGCAGTCCAGCTCCACCTCGCCCCGCTTCGACCCGAACCGCGGCGACGTTCGGATCTCGGAGGTCGTCCAGCAAATCCAGGACACGCCGGCCGACTCTCTCCGCTCGCAGTACAGCGCCAACCAGCGATTTGCGGGCCAGTCCACCGAGGAGATTCGGCGCCGCCTCGTCGACAGCGTTCGCACCGCCGCCCAGTCGCAAAGCCTGCGCCGAACGCTGACCGCCAACGTGTCGAAGTCCGACTCCGAGTCGTGGTGGCTGCGCAACACGGTCGACGCCACCTCGCTCAGCTTCAACTACTTCGACCGGACGGCGCGCTCGCCGGACCAGCGTCTCGACGACCAGTGGAACTGGTCGGGGTCGTTTCAATACCGCCTCAACTTCGGCCGCCCGCGCACGGTGCAGCCGCTCTGGTTCCTGGGCCCGGTTCCGGTCGTCGGCGCCCTCAGCGACCTCCAGTTCAACTACGTTCCGCAGTCGCTCACCTTTACCGGCGACGCGTCTCGCACCGTGCAGCGCCGCCAGAGCCGGTCGACGAGCTTTCGCCTCGGGCAGCAGGCCCTGCCCGACCGCGTGGCCAACCCGCTGCGCGAGCAGCAGGACTTTACCCACCGCCGCTCCTTCAGCCTGCAGTACAACCCGTTCGAGTTTCTGAACCTGAGCTACGACTCGAACACGCAGCAAAACCTGAGCGGCACCGGGGCAACCCCCGAAACCACCGTCTTCATTCTGGACCCGAAGCGCATCTTGATCGAGGCGGAGATCCAGGGGCTCGGCGGCACGAATCAGATCAGCCCCGGCGGGCCGCGCACCGACCTGGAGCGTCGCATCAACGACCTGATCGATGCCGGCGACATCACCATCCCGGAAAACGAAGACGCCAACCCGGACAACGACCTCCTCGACCCCACCGCCAACGACATCGATGCCGGGCGGATCTTTGCCAACGACCGCCTGGACATCAAGACGGAACGCAGCGTCTTCCAGGACCTCTTCTTCGGGTCGGAAAGCCCGCGCACGAACAGCTTTCAGCAGCGGTTTACGAGCACGCTGCGTCCGGGATTTGCCGACGGGGAGGCGCTGAACTGGATCGACCTGCAGGACGTCGTGTACCGCGCCACGTTCAACTGGCGCAACGGGCCGGAAGGCAGCCTCACCGGCGCCTCCGCCAGCAACTCGGTCAACGTGCGGACCGGCATCAACCTGCATCCGAACCGGGTGTGGGAGCGGTTCGGGTTCTTCGAGCGCTGGAAGGAGGCGCAGCGCGAAGCCGATGCCGACGGGCGCTCCCGAGGATCCGGACGCCGCGACCGACGGGGCGGGCGGGCGCCGGAGCGGGACCGGGAACCCGGGCGCGACGCCCGGGACGGCGAGGACCGAAGCGAGGACCGAAGCGAGGACCCGGACGAGGACGCCGACGAGGACGCGCCGGAAGCGGACGGCCGCGCCCAGGACGGCGAGGCCGACGCGGAGGACGACCGGGACGTCGTGGGCGACTTTTTGAAGGAGCTCCTTCCGAGCCCGACCGGCGTCCTGCGTCGCTTCGCCCTGACCTTTCTCGACATCCGCGACATCTCCATCACCTTCACAGGCGACCGATCGGCCAACGCGTCGAACGTCGGCGTGCCGCAGATCGCGCGCGACTCGCTGCGCATCGACAACGTAAGCGTCGACTACAGCACGCTCGATGCGCTGCGCGGAGACGGCCCCTCGATCGGCTACCGGCTCGGGCTCGACCGCACGATCGATCCCTCCAGCCAGCGCGTGCTGGGGGAGGGCCTGCAAATTGCCGACAACCTGCGCAACTCGAACCGCCTGCAGGGGCAGACGGCCCTCACGCCCAGCCGCGCCCTGTCCATCAACCTGGACTGGAACGTGGAGTGGAGCCGCGACGAAAGCATCACCTACCGCTCCGTCGCAGTTCCCGAGGGCGTCAACCCGCCGGACGATGCCCGCCCGACCGACTTCGACACCGAAGCCGGCGACCGGCTGTTCTACCGGCGGTCGCGGACGGAGGGCGGATCGAACCGGGTGTCGGTGTGGGCCTTCGGCTCCTACGAAACGATGTTCTCCCGCCAGCTCGATGCCCTCCGCACCGCCCTCGACCGGCCGGCCGACTCGGCGTTCGCCGCAACGGAGACGCCTCTCACCAACGCGTCTCTCACCGATGCCTTCCGAAGCGGCTTCCTCACCGGGCTGGGGACGGTCGGCGGCCGGGGCTTCCTGCCGTTTCCGATGCCAAACTGGTCGGTGCGGTACTCGGGCCTGTCGGACTGGCCCCTCGTGCGCAGCATCACGCAGAGCGTATCGCTGGAGCACGCCTACAGCGGCGAGTACCGCTCGCGCTTTACCTCGGTGACCGCCACCGGCACCGACGACGTCAGCGTCGGCGGCCCGGAGGGGCTTGCCTTTGCCTACGAACGACCCGCCTTCACGGTCGATCAGCCGCAGATCACCAAGCGCTACCAGCCGTTCCTGGGGCTCGACATCACCTGGCGGGGCGACGTGGAAACCAGCCTGGACTGGAACCGGTCGACCACGACGGCTCTGCGCACGTCCAACCTGTCCGTCCGCCAGACGGAGACGAGCGAAATCAGCGCCCGCATCACCTACCGCAAGCGCGGCCTCGACATCCCTCTCCTGCCCATCGGACGCATCAACAACGAGATCAGCTTCTCGCTCAGCGTCTCGCGGGCCATCAATTACGAGCGGGAGTACCGCATCCGCGCCGCCCTGCAGGACGCCGGCGCCTCGCTCGCCGACTACGACCCCGGGCAGGCCCTCGAGGAAGGCACCTTTTCCCGCACCCGGCGCCTGACGCTCACCCCGGAACTCAGCTATCGCTTCAGCAACCGCGTCTCGGCCGACTTCCTGATCGAATACGAGAAGTTCGACGGCCAGGACACCCGGCAGCCGTCCTTCACCAACGTCAACGGCGGCTTCAACATCCGCGTCAACATCTCGGAGAATTGAGTGGGGCGTGGGGGCTTTGGAGGCGGGGGACGCTTTGGAGGCGGGGAAGGGGCAATGGACAATGATCATTGATCAATGCTCAATGACCCTCGCCGATCCGCCCTGCCCATCCTGCG
>CAKZLV010000289.1 GCA_937127285.1 uncultured Bacteroidota bacterium | reverse complement strand
TCCGGCTTCCGGATGACCATGAATCCGCCGCCGCCCAGATTGCCGGCGTACGGGTGCACGACCGCCAGGGCGAAGCCCGTCGCCACCGCGGCATCGACGGCGTTGCCGCCCTTGCGCAGCATCGCCACCCCGGCGCGCGAGGCCGTCTCTCGTGCCGAGACGACCATCCCGTTCTCCGCGTACTCGGGAATCGGCTCTGTAGCGGCCGTGGCCGGCGCCTCAACCGGAGGATCGTCCGGGGCCACCCCGGGCGTGAGCGTGAGAAGCGCGAGGAGACAGGCGCTGAGAAGCGCCGCGGGGCTCGTTCGCAGCATGAAAGTCCGGCACGGTGGGGAGCAGTCGATTCGTCGCTCCTTCAACGTATCTCCGCGACCGAGCAAAGGCAACCGCAGGACCGATCCGGAAGAACCGGCGGAAGGATCCGTTTCCGCAATCCCGTGTTCGGACCTTCCCATGGACGTGCTCTGCTTTTTTGATCGCTGGAATCCTCGACCGATGTCCCTCTCGACGCAGACCCGGCTCGGCCTTCTGGTCATCGGCGTCGCGCTCCTGCTTCTCGGAGCCAGTGTCGTCTACGACACGACGCAGGGCACGCCGGTGGCCGTCGGCCTGACCGATGTCCTCATGGCGCTGTTCGGCGGCATCGTCGCCGTCGGATTGTATCACGGCTGGACGATGGAGGCCAAGGACGCCGGCAGTTCGGGGAGCAGGTAGGCTACGCGGCAGGCCCGGCCATTCGAGACGAGCGGCCCGGCGGATTCAGCGGTTTCACGACCGGTCGCAGACGGCTGAATCCTCGCAGTCACCGCAGACGAACCCTGCAGCGAATGGGTCTCTTTTCTCCGCCTCGCCGTTCCTGCTTCCGCCTCGCCCTCCTGATCAGCGCGGTGTGCCTCCTGCCCGGGCCGTCCGCCTTTGCCCAGACCGGCAGCGAGGGGATTCCCGGGAACGCCGGCCCGTCGTGGCCGCCCCCGGTGGAGGCGTTCGGGTTTTCGGAGGCAGGACTCGACTCCATCTTTGCCCGCGCCGAGGCGCTGGATCCGCTCAACAGCCTGCTGATCGCCCGGGGCGACGTACTCGTCGCCAGCCGAACCTACCGCGGGCTCCAGCCCGGCGAGGCGGTCAACCTGAAGTCGGCCAGCAAGAGCCTCCTCTCGCTCCTCGTCGGGATCGCCATCGAGGAGGGTCACCTGCAGGGAGTCGACCAGCCGATCGGCCCGTTCTTCCCGCAGATGCTCCCCGACACTTCGCGCAAGCGGGCGATTACGATTCAGGACCTCCTCACGATGCGCGCCGGCCTCGAATCGACGAGCTTCGGCAACTACGGCGCGTGGGTAAGCAGCGACTCCTGGGTGCGGGACGCCCTCCGGCGTCCCCTCGTGCAGGAACCCGGCACCGGCCCGATGATCTACAGCACGGGCACCACCCACCTCCTCTCCGCGATTCTTACGCAGGCGACCGGACGCCCCCTCCGCTCGTACGCCCAGGAGAAGCTGTTCGACCCGCTGGGTCTCGACATCCGCGCCTGGCAGCAGGACCCGGACGGGATCTACTTCGGCGGCAACAACCTGTCGACGACCCCGGAGGCCCTGCTTCGCATCGGGCAGATGGTCCTGCGCGGAGGGACGACGCGCGACGGCACCCGCGTGCTGCCGGAGGGCTGGATCGACGACGCCTGGACCGTCCGCGTCACCCGCAGCTACCGGGGATTCAACTACGGCTACCTCTGGTGGATCGAGGAATTCGGCGGACTCCGAACCCACTTTGCCTGGGGCTACGGCGGGCAGTTTCTCTTCGTCGTTCCGTCCCTCGATCTGGTCGTGGTTATGACCTCCTCGCTGTCGAACCGACCCGACGGCCTGCAGGACCACAGCGGGCGGCTCATGCGGTTTTTCGACCGGGTTGTCGTTCCTGCCGCGACGAGCGGTCGGGGGCAGTTTTAACTCAGGCTGCCAGCGTGCAGTCAGAAAATCGGAACGAGAAAACGGCGATGCGGCGTGTTTGCGCGGGAGGTGCGCCCTTCCTCCGGTGTCCGGTCCACTTCGGGAGACAGAAGAGGTCAGGCGAAAGTGGAGTGGATGTGTCCTCAAAGTGAAGCGCGGGATGCGTCGAAGGGGAACGGCGGCGGTGCGCCTGTACGGTAGACTGCCGTTCACCCTGCCCTCTTCGTCAACCGCTCGCTCCCCATGTCAACCACGTCCCTCCTCTATCGTTTTTTCTGGATCTGTCGGTTTGCGGGTCTGTTTGCGGGTGCTGCGCTGCTGGGGGCGGTGCCCTCCGATGCACAGACCCCCGTCGCTCCCGCCGTCGATCGCGTCGACATCCAGATCGAGCGCGGCGACGACATTGTTCAGCCCCCGGCGGTGTTCTACAAGCGGGTCCTCGACGGACAGGACCCCGCCCTCGTCCGGGGCGACTCGCTGGGCCTTCTCCAGGTACCTCGGCCGGAGGCCCTCGACGCCATCCCGTACGTAGACCGTGGCCTCGGCGTCGCGGTCAACCTCCAGCACGCGATGGTCGTCGAGGACGGACAGGTCGTGGACGTACAGGTGAGCCCGGCCGCAACCGGACGACAATCGTCGAGCCTCGCCGCGGAGGTTCGGGACGAGTTGATCGTCCTCCGTCCGCCCGAGAGCGACGCGTTCGACGTTGCGATTCCGGACGGGCTGACCTGCAAGCGCCTCGAGCCGGGTTCGCGGGAAGACCGGGCGACGCGGGGACGGCTTTACGGCGACGTGCCGTGCAAACAGGTGCGCGGCATCGAGACGGTCGTGGACGTGGCGGCTTGGTACGAGGCATCGATGACGCACCCGCAGACCGGCGTGCGCGCTCGCTCCAACGGCTTCCACAACGCCCGCGAGCTTCGCGGGTGGCTGCGAAGCCTGGCGCCGGGCGGCGAGCAGGTCCGCTTCGTGCTCGTGGCGACGCCGCCGGCCAAGGCCGTCGCCGCGCCGCGGGTGGCTCCCATCCTGGATACCGTTCTCGTCGCCCCCGTGGCGCAGGTCGAGGGGACGTTTCGGATCGAAACCGTGCCGACCTCCGGATTCGAATGGATCACGACCCTCGGCGCCCTGCGCGGGCCGAACCGCAGCGGCCTCCCCGGTCGCCCGAACGACCCGCGCTACGAGGCCGACCGGGTCAAGGGAGACGCGATGACGACGCTGCGCTGGAGCGTCAGTCCCCAGCAGCGCTACGAAGTGACGCTGTTCGGCAGCACACAGGCCTCTCTCTCCGACAATCCGGTTGGCAACCACCACGACGTTCCCTACGGCCTGCGTCTGGCCGCTCGCTTCGGTGAACCTGGGCGCACCGGGTTGGAACTCCGGTTGGAGGGCAGCTACGAGGACGACCCCTTCCAGCGCAACACGCTGTCGACCGGCGATCAGCGCATCCGGGTCTTGTTCGGCCTGGATCGCGGATCGGTCCGCACCGGGCCCACGCACTGGCGGCTGAGCCTCGGCCCGACGTACTTCGTGGACCGGAGCAACATCTGGGAGACGCGCGAGGACGCCCGCCAGCTGGGCTACAGCCTCGACGGCGTCTACCACCGAAATGTGGAGTTTCTCCGCCTCCCGGCACTGCTCAGCGCAGGCGTGCGCATGGACCAGTCCTGGGGGTACGTGCAAGATGCCGGCAACCGCAATTTCTCTGTGACCGGTCGCCTCAGTGCCAAGCCGCGCGTGGACTTCGGCGGGACGATGATCGCGATCGGCCCGGTCCTCTACCTCCATCACATGGACAGCGAGTACGCCGACACACCCGGGTTCGACGAATCCAACGCCCAGCTTGGCGTCGAACTCACGTCCTGGATCACGTTTTGACGCGCGCTACCGCTGCCCGAATCGCGGAATCGGCTTGACGAATGGGCACGGGCGCGTGCTTGGACATGGCGACGTATTCGGGCGTCGTAATGAGGGCGGAACGGTGCCATGGGGCGGCACGATGCCATGGGGCGGCACGATGCCATGGGGCGGCACGATGCCATGGGGCGGCACGAT
>CAKZLV010000288.1 GCA_937127285.1 uncultured Bacteroidota bacterium | reverse complement strand
CTCTCCGAGCCGAAATCGACGCGCCTCGAAGCCGTGTTTTCCCTGGTTGCGGCGCTAACGCCGGTGAAGCCGGCCGGCCAGGTCGACTTTACCAACCAGGTGATGATCCCCGATCTGGACCTGGACGGAATGGTCCAGTTCGTCCGGCTCTTTCAGATGATGCAGAAGTCTGAGCACGGAGGCGGCCTCACCCTGAAACGGACGGAGAACAGCAACCGCAAGCGCCCGCCCCTCTTCGACGGCAACTACCCGGATGCCCCCCGAAGCAGTGCCTTCGGCCCCGTCGGATTGATGGGAGCGATCGGCCAGTGGGCCGAGCGTGCGGGGCGACTCGATGACGCGCTGCCCGTTCTGAAAAAAATGGCCGGAAGTCCCATCTACCTCGTCAGCTATGTACCGGATCTGATGCGGCAAGAATATATCGGGCATCACGTCGCCCGGCTGGCCGAGGAGCAGGATCTGCCGGCCGTGATCGATAGCCTCTTTCGAAGCCGCTTTCACAACGACAGCGACAACCGGCCGGACAGCACGAACCGAAAAGGCTTCCTTCTAATGGCGAGTCGCTTTCTGCAGCTCTACACCCGGCCGGCCTTCAAGGACTTTCTGGCCTACCGCGTCCAGTACGAACCCGTCTTCTCATCCATTCTAACCGACTACTTTATGAGCACAGAAGCCATCGACTCCGATATCGTGCGCTCCGCCCGCGCGTATGGCGCCTACTTGAACAGCGTCGCCTATCACATCGCCCGCAACGAAATCGAGGAGAACGAGCAGAAGGAGGGGGGCGGAACCGGCCGAACCCTTTATGAGGCCAAAACCCGGGCCCTCGCGCAACTGGAAAGCACCGCCCTCAGCGCTCGCCGTCCATCGGCGCTTTTTGCGCAGTTGAACGTCGACGCCGGTCGGCAGGCGAACCGGGACGTTCCCGCGGAGGCGGAGCGCTTTCTCGAAGCGACGAACACCGGCGAGATCGATTTTGACGTCGCCAAAGACCTCGTTCTTGCGTACATGCGCCTCCGCTCCAACGCGAGCTCGACCTCGGGCTCAGACTCTACGGTGTCTGACGGGGCGCCAGGGAAGGGCGCCGCAGCCGGTGATGAGGAGTCATCGGCGGGCGATGCGTCTCCCGGCGGTGATCCGTCATCAAGCGACGCAGAAGCGGGTGACGGCGGCGCGATGCCTGTCGACGAAACCGGATACGTAGAAGGATAGCGCTCCGACGACCACGAGATCCGATCGCCCAATACGATTTCGACCTTCAACTCTCGAACCAGATCCAACAACTTCTCCCATGAAAGACGTAAAGAGCATTTCTGTCACGCTTCTCTCGCCGATGGCCAATCACACCGCGAACGGCGGGGAGAAGCTGCTCGGCAACGCCTCGTCGATCAAGCGCCGGCCGGACGGCCGCGTTTACATCTCCGGTCAGATGCAGCGCCATGCGCTCTTTAGCGCGATCGAACGCCTGAACCTGGAAGATGACGACCGCGGCGACACCTACGTGTCGAACGGCGACGGAACCACCAACAAGATCGAAACGGACCTGCGTGCCGACATGGGCGGGTTCATGCATCCCTCGCAGGGCAGCTACTC
>CAKZLV010000287.1 GCA_937127285.1 uncultured Bacteroidota bacterium | reverse complement strand
TTTCTACGTTCTTACCGTCTGCCCCCTTCGTTCCGTCGTCACCGTCGTCGCACCGGCACATGCGACGGGGGCAGCAGCGTCCCCACCGGATCCGAACGGCCGTCCGAAGGTTCCCTCTGCATCTCCCGATCGCGGGGGGAGGCGCCCATGCGACGTAACAATTCCGGCGGTACGTTCGGTACAAGCGATGGACGGACGCTGGAGACCAGTCCCTACCCCCCCGGAGGCGTCCATCCGTCGACGTTCGACACTGTGCAGGCCTTCGGGCATGCCTCCGGAGACGCCGGTAATGAGCCGGCCCGACGTGCATTCCTCATCTCCCTTCAACAACGAGCCTGACCAAACCCATGCACCGATACCTTCGCGCATGTTCTCTTCTCATCCTGGCGACCTTCTGGGCCGGGACGCTCGTGCAGAGCGCACCCGCACAGTCGGCCGACGACCCGGTCGTGGCGGCGGGCGACGTGGCGGACGCGAGCGCCTCCTACGAAGGCGACCTCCCGCCCCTCATCGACCGCCAAACCTTCTTCGGGGATCCGACGTACAGCGGCGCGCAGATCTCCCCGAATGGAGAGTACGTCTCCTTCCGGAAGGAGTACCAGGGCCGCATGAACATCTGGGTGAAGGGCGTGGACGAGCCCTTCGACGCGGCCGAGCCCGTTACGGCCGACACGACCCGGCCGGTTCGCGGCTACTTCTGGTCGCAGGACAGCGAGCGCATCCTCTACGTGCAGGACAAGGGCGGCAACGAGAACTATCACGTCTACGCCGTCGACATCGACGCGGCGGAGGAGACGGATCTCGGCGTGCCGCCGGCCCAAGACCTGACGCCCTACGAGAACGTCCGGGCCCAGATCTACGCCGTCCCGGAAGAGACGCCCGGCGAGATCGTCGTCGGCCTCAACGACCGCGACCCGCAGTATCACGACGTCTACCGCGTCGACCTGGAGACGGGCGACCGCGAGCTCGTCTACAAGAACGAGAGCGGCGTCGCCGGCTGGGTCACCGACCTGCAGGGGACCCTCCGCCTCGCCACCCGGCAGACCGACGACGGTGGAACCGAAATCCTCCGCGTCGAGGAAGACACGCTCCGAACCGTCTACACCTGCACGTTCGAGGAGTCCTGCTCCCCGATCCGCTTCCACAAGGACAACGAGCGGGTGTACATGAGCACGAACAAGGGGGAGGACGTCGACCTGCAGCGCCTCGTTCTCTTCAACCCGCAGACGCAGGAGACCGAGGTCGTCGAGCAGGATCCGGAAGGCGAGGTCGACTTCGGCGGCGCGGAGTTCTCCGACGCCACCGACGAGCTTCTCGCCACCTACTACGTCGGCGATCGCAAGCGCGTCTATCCGAAAGACGAGCAGTTTGCCGCGACGTACGAGTTCCTGAAGGGCAACCTGGACGGGGAGATTTCGATCGGGGCGACGACGGAGGATATGTCGCGCATGATCGTCTCCGCCTCCAGCGACGTCGATCCCGGCTCCGTCTACCTGTTCGACCGGGAGAGCGAAGAGCTGACGCGCCTCTACCGCTCCCGGCCCGAACTCCCGAGCGAGCACCTCGCCGATATGCAGGCGATCGAATACGAGGCACGCGACGGGCTCACGATTCCGGCGTACCTTACGCTTCCGAAAGGCGTCGAGGCCGAGAACCTGCCGGTGATCGTGATGCCGCACGGCGGGCCGTGGTCGCGCGACACGTGGGGCTACGACTCTTACGCGCAGTTCTTCGCCAACCGCGGCTACGCGGTGCTGCAGCCGAACTTTCGGGGCTCGACCGGCTACGGACAGGAGTTCCTGAACGCCGGCAACAAGGAGTGGGGCACCGGCGCGATGCAGCACGACCTGACCGACGGCGTGCGGTATCTGATTGACCGGGGCATTGCCGACTCCTCCCGCGTCGGCATCTTCGGCGGGTCCTACGGCGGCTACGCGACGCTTGCTGGCCTCACGTTCACGCCCGAGGTCTACACCGCCGGCGCCTCCTACGTCGGACCCTCGAACCTGATCACACTCCTGAACTCGATCCCGCCCTACTGGGCGCCGATCAAGAAGATGTTCACCAAGCGCGTCGGCGATCCCGACGATCCGGAAGACAAGGAGCGGATGAAGGCGCAGTCGCCCTTCTTCCACGCGGAGAACATCGACGATCCGCTGCTCGTCATCCAGGGCGCGAACGACCCGCGGGTGAAGAAGCAGGAGTCCGACCAGATCGTCGTCGCCGCGCGGGAGAACGACGTGCCCGTGCAGTACCTCGTCGCGCCGGAGGAAGGACACGGCTTTGCGAAGGAGAACAACCGCCTCGCCGTGGCCGCGAAGATGGAGACGTTCTTCAGCGACCATCTCGGCGGGCGCCATCAGACGAGCGTATCCGACCCCGTGCTGGCGCGTCTGGAGGCGCTGAACGTCGACCCGGCGTCCGTGGAACTCCCGGAGGACTCCGAGGAGATGGCCGCCGAGCAGGCCGCGGCGGCGGAGAGCGCCCTCGCGATGATTGACGGCTCCGTCGTGAAGCCCGCTACGATGAACTACGACGTCACCATGAAGGTGCGCGGCCGCTCCTTCGACCTGTCGTCAACGCGCACGCTGCAGAAGGTGGACGCGGCCGGCGAGACCGCCTGGGCGTTTATCGACCGGACGCAGACGCCGCAGGCGACCGTCGTCGACTCCGTGCTGATGCACGGGACGACGCTGCGCCCGATGGAACGCCACCTCTCCGGGCCGATGACGCTGACGGTGAGCTACTCCGACACGGCGGCGACCGGCGAGATGACGGTGCGCGGCCAGTCGATGAAGATCGACAAGCGCTTCCCGCAGCCGACGCTGGCGGGCGGCACGAACGTGCAACTGGCTCTCGCCGCCATGCCGCTGGAGCCCGGCTTTTCGACGACGCTCCGCGCCTTCAGCGAGCAGCAGCAGAAGGTGCAGACGCTCTCCTTTGACGTGACGGGCACGGAGACGGTGGACACCGGATCCGGCACGTTCGACACGTACGTCGTCGAGATGAGCTCCTCCGACGGCAATACGGAGGGCACGATGCACCTGCGCACGGCGTCGCCGCACCACGTCGTGAAGGCCGAAATGACGCGCTCCGGCCCGCGCGGCAGCCAGACGTTCACGTACTCGCTGACGTCGATGAAGACGGCGGACGCGCGTTCGTCGTCGCGCTGACGTACGTGGTTTCGGTTGAAGCGACGCACCCCTGCGCCCCGGCTGTCGTTCTGGCGGTCGGGGCGTTTTTTTGTTGCGCGAAGAGAGGTTCGGGCGCAAATTTTGGATCCAACGGTGCGACGCGTTCCCTCCGAATCCGTCCTACCTGGATTCTCCGGCACCTCTCGTCACCGGGCCTGTCGCGGTGCGGCGGCTTTGTCCGTCCCCTTTTTGGCTGGTCCCAACGGTGTCAAGTTGTTCTCGGAGAAGCTTCTCGCTATCCCCCGAACGGAATGTCTGTCCCCACTTCGTTCATTCGGTAGATCTGCTCTCTCCATTCATTGAGATCGATACCAAACCCGATGTCCATTTTGATGGCCCCAAAATGGACAAAAAGGGCTTGGCTGTCTGAAAAGGACCTGACCCTCGCTCGCGCTCCACTGAAATTGATCCAACTCGTGCGACGGGGTCGCACTCAGACATGATCAATTTCGGCCGTTGCGCACGACTGAGTGTCCGGGCGGTCCTTTTCAGAAGGCCGGTCTCGGCGATGAACGAGTTGGGCTACAAGGTCCGAGAAGCGTCTTGTTCAAACGAGTACCTTCGCACCGTAGTCCCGTCCGTGGTCGCCCGGCCGGGACAAGACATTCTCCTCACGGAAGCAACAATTCTCGGAGATCAAGTTGCCTACGCAGCGGCCCGGGCGCGGGAGCGCTGCATCCAGGTGCCGGTGCGGTAGCGGGCGTAGATGACGGCGGCGGGGACGCCCGTCTCGACGATGAGCGCCGCGCCGAGTCCCCAGAGTCCGAGGGACGTGGCGGCGCCGGCGTAGGCGACCGGGAGGGCAAATCCGAAGAGTCCGATCAGTTGCCCGTAGAAGGGCCAGCGGGTATCGCCGCCGGCGCGGAGCGGGCCCATCGAGCCGTTCAAGACGCCCCACAGGACGACGCTTCCGCAGGCGGCACGGATGAGAAGGGTGGCCTGCTCTGCCACCGCCGCCTCGCCGGTGAAGAGGGCCGCGATCCAGGGCGCGAATCCGAACACGGCGACGCCGACGATTGCGTAGACCGACACAGTGAAGCGCAGGGTGTCCTGGGCAAAGCCGGAGGCCTGCGGCTCGTCGCCCGCGCCGAGGGACTGCCCGACGAGGCTGCTGGAGGCGAGGCCGAAGCCCCATCCGGGTGTGTTCATGAGGGCCCGAACGCGGAGCGCGATGACGAAGGCGGCAACGACGTTCGGCCCGAGCATCCCGACGATGGCGAGAAGGGGAAACTGTCCACCGTTCTGCGCCACCTTGCGGAGGGCGAGGGGGATGGAGATCTCGGCCAGCTCGCGGGCGGTGTCGGCATCCCAAGACGGGCCGGCGACGGGGACGCGGATCGGGAGGGTGCCGATGCCCGGGAAGCGGCCGGTCGTGAGGGCGGCAACGAAGGCGGCGAGTCCGACGATGTTGCCGATCACCGTGCCGATCGCGGCGCCCACCACGCCCAGGTCGAAGACGAAGATCAGGACGGCGTTGAGGCCGACGTTGGCGACCGCGCCGCCGGCACGCACCACCATCGGCGTCCAGGCGTCTCCCGCTCCGATCAGCGCGCGGCTGGCAATGAGGTTGAGCGCGGCGAAGGGCATCGCGAGGCTCGCCACCTGCAGGTAGCGCGCGCCGTAACGGATGGCCTCGGGGTCGCTTCCGAGAAGGCCGATGAGCGGCTCGGCGGCGGTCCAGAACACGACCACGAGCGGGAGGGTGGCCGCGACGGCAAACACGGAGCTCACCTTCACGTCCGTCCCGATCGCCCCGAGTTCATCGGCGCCGTAGTGGCGGGAGACGAGGCTGATCGTGCCGCCGGCAATGCCGCCGCCCAGCATGAACGCCATCGTCCAGAACGGAACGCCGTAGCCCACCCCGGCAATCGCCGGGGCGCCGAGGGCGATTCCCACCATCGCAACGTCGGCGGTGGCTTTCGACATCCGCGCCAGACCGGTCACGATCCGCGGCCAGGCCAGGTCGGAGATCTCCTGGGCCCGCGGGGCCTGAATCCAGCCGAGCCGCGAGAGGAGGCGCCCGACCGCGTCCAGGAGGGTTCGAACGACGTTGAGGTTGGAAAAAGAAATAGGTTGAACCGGATTCGCGTGAAGGCCGACGGCATGTCTCGAAGCCCGGTCTCCACGAAACCGAGCCACGGATAGGTCAATGAAGACCGAGGGGCGGCCGCGTTGTTTGTGAGAGCCGTGACAAACGGCTGGATCCCCGAGAGGGCGGCCGGGGAATTTGCATGTCTGTCATGTTCGGCGGGCCGGAGGGCGCCGCCTGAGCGGAGCATAGGCTCAGGAGCGGACGGGTGTCCACACGACACCGTCTCCGTCTGTTACGCGGTTCGCTTCTGTCCTCTTCGACCCTCGGCGGTGGGCTCGGTTGCGGCGGCGGATTGCCCGAAGACCTCGCGTTGGATCCGGTCGACGAACGCCTGGATCTTGCCGGCCCCGGCGAGCGCGTGCACGGGCTCTTCCTCTCGAAAGACGACCAGCGCCGGCAGATCGCGAATCCCGATGCGCGCGGCCAGGCTCTCGTGTTCGCTCACATCAAGCCTGCCGACGATCGCATGCTGCTGAAGCCGCCCGGCCAGGGCATCGATCGACTGCAGCGTCCGCCGGTCGTTCTGCTGTCCCGAGGTCCAGAAGAGAACCACAACGGGACGGTCGCCGTCGACGACGGCATCCAGGAGTTCGCTGCCAGTGAGGGATTGGGTATGTTGCATCTTGGAGCGGAGACCGGATGGAACAGAAACCGGAGTGGAGTAGGGAAGGCGGTTCATCCCCACCAGGACCCCCCTTGAAGAGAAGGGGCTGAAGAGAAGGGACACTCCGAACAGCGCAAAGACCGCTCCGAGTAGCGGCGGGGGGTGTCAACGGACGCGCGTTCGGTTTGCCGAGCCGTTCACCCGCTTTCGCCTCCGGAGCCCGCCTCCTCATCGGACTGGCTGGACGGATTGGGGGCGTCGGCGTCGTCGGAGCGTTCTGTGTCTTCGTCGTCGCTCGTGCCGAGGACGTCGTCCTTCACGCGGTCGAGGTAGGCAAGGGCGGCCTCCCGGTCGGCGGGCAGGTCCGGGTCGTTGAAAACCACCTCCTTCACGGCTCCGGTTGCCCGGCGCTCCGGCCCCTTCAGGCGGTCGAGCATCGTTTCGAAAAGCGCGCCGCGCCGCAGGGCCTCGTCTTTGATTTCGAGCAGGTAGTTGTAGGCGGCGTCGTGTTCGTTGGGAATGTCGCCGTCCAGAATCGCCTCCCGGATCCATCCTTTCGCCACGCCGACGGCCGGCCCTTCGTCGATGCCGAGCGTCTGCATGATCTCGTAGCCGTCCACCGGCGGCTCGAAGTTGCGGAGGCGGTCCTTCTCTTCGACGCGCCGCATTTTCTCCTCCACGCGGTCGAAGGCCTTCAGGTAGCGCTTGCGCCGGTACGGGTTGCTGCTGGTCACGTCCGAGCGGACGAGCGTCATCAGGTCGTCGATGTCGTCGCCGGCTTCGTAGAGGAGGCGCCGCACGGCCGAGTCGGTCACGTCTTCGTCCACGAGCGCGATCGGGCGGTGGTGCAGGCGGACGAGTTTGCGCACGGTGCGCATGCGCTCGTCGGTGGGCAGGCGCAGTTTCCGGAAGAGCTCCGGGATCCTGCGGGCCCCTTTGTCTTCGTGCCCGTGAAAGGTCCAGCCGTCCTGCGGGTCGAACCGCTTGCACTGCGGCTTGGCGATGTCGTGGAAGAGCGCCGCCCAGCGAAGCCAGCGGGTGTCGTCCGGGTCGCGCTCGGCGGTGCGCTCGGCGACGTTGTCGAGCACCTCGAGGGTGTGGTAAAAGTTGTCTTTGTGCCGCCGGCCGTCGACCTCGTCGACGCCCTTCAGGGTTTGAAGCTCCGGGAGGATGTGCGCGAGGACGCCGGTGGCCTCCAGAATTTTGAGCCCGACCGACGGGGTGTCGGTCACGATTATCTTCTGCAGCTCCTCCGTGATGCGCTCCTGACTGAGGATGTCGACCCGGTCGGCCTTCTCGCCCATGCCGTCGAAGACGCGGTCGGACACCCGAAACTCGAGCTGCGCCGCAAACCGCGCCGCCCGAATCATGCGCAGGGGGTCGTCATCGAACGTGTCGACCGGGTCGAGCGGCGTGTCGATCGTCTGCCGCTCCAGGTCGCGCCGCCCGTCGAAGGGATCCATCAACGCGCCGAACCGATCCGGGACGAGGTGAACGGCCATCGCGTTGATCGTAAAGTCCCGGCGGTATTGGTCGTCTTCCAGCGTACCGTCTTCGACGATCGGTTTGCGGGAGTGGGAGCGGTAGCTCTCCTTCCGGGCGGCGACGAACTCCAAGACGAGATCCTCTTCGTCCTCCGGGTTCTCCCGCCACTCGTCCGGCGGGAGGCGGATGGCCGCGGTTCCAAACTTGGGGTAGACGTGGGCGGTGTGCCCCCCGAGGGCGTCGGCCACGGCTTCCGCCAGGTCGATCCCCGTCCCCGGGCCGACGGTAACGAAATCGAGGTCCGTCGTGTCCCGGCCCAGCAGCACGTCGCGCACGAGCCCGCCCACGGCATAGGCTTCAATCTCCTCGCGCTCGGCCACGCGCCCGATGGTGCGAAGGATGGACCCGTATGGCCGCGCGTCCAGCCGGTCCGTGAGGGAATCGATATCCGTGTAGGAGCGCACCGCCGTCATGCCGACCTGCTGTTCGAGAAAGCGAATCGAAGAGAAGAACAGTTCAGTGGTTTATGTGGACGCGGGGATCCGCCGGTTCGTTCGACCCTCCCGTTCTTCACCCGGGAAATTCGACCAGGGTTCGTGCCGTGCACGCCGGCCAGCCGCCCGTCGAGCAAATGCACATCGCCCCCTCGGATGCCTACGGCCACCCGGATCCGGAAGAAGAGGCGGGCACAGAAGAAGAGGCAGGCACGGAAGAAGAAGCCGTTTTCCGAAAAATCCCCTTCGTCGCCGTCTGTCCCGTCCCCGCCAACGACCGAGACCGTGCTGAAGAAGAACGGCGAAGGGGGTGGAGATGGATCCTGGGAAGCAGAGGACAATGGAGTAGAAAAAACACGCCGGAGACGCATACGGACTCCTCCTCTAGACTTGTGCCTGGGCAACTCGTACTCTTGACCGAGGGGGAAAACGTAGCATGGAAATTGAGCCAGGTATACCAAACGCAAACGGTACGTTTCCGTCGGGCCTCTCGCGAATGGATCAAGGACGACAAACGCCCCTGGTTGCTGAAGATCCGGACGAAGGTGCGTCCAACCCCTGGGGGGCGCCGAATGGAGACGCTCGTCACTCCGGCGACGGCCCCGTCCTCGACGACGCGCTGCCTTCGGGGGAAGCGCCGACCTCCCCCCGGTCGGCCCGTGCGGCATCGGCAGACGCCTCCTCGTCGGTCGACCCGGACATCGTGCGGGCGACTCTGAAGGCCGCCACGCACAACAGCCTCTTGCCCATTACGGCCGGGCTCAGCCTGCTATATCTGGCCTTCATGTTCACACATGTGCTGCTTCTGCGCATGCCGAATGCGGCCTGGATCTCTTTCCTGGCCGCCGGCTCGTCGGTCGGCGCGCTGCTGCTCCGGATGTTCCTTCCGCAGGTCGACCCCTACCGCGGGCCGGTCTACGTCCTCGGCGGGCTGACCGCAGGCGGGGTTCTGGCCAACCTGCTGTGGCTGCAGACGCTCACCTACGAGGTGGAGGTCATTCAGATGATTCTTCTCCTCGTCGCCAGTGGGTTCGTCTTTCTCTCTCCGAAATGGTACTTCGGAATCATGTCCACGTCCATCCTGGCGTGGCTGGCCGTCTCGCTGCTCGCTCACTCTCCCGGTGCCGTGGTGCTTCCCGCCATCGGCGTCTTTGCCGCCGCAGCGCTCGGTACGGTGATGCACGTCGTCCGCCGCCGCACCAACATCCGCGCCGTGCGGCGGCGCTACGAGTTGCAATCGGCCCTGCAGGCCACCGAGGAGGCGCGGCAGTCGCTGGCCCAGCGCACCGAACAGGTGCAGGCGCTGTCGTCCTCCCTCACCATGGCCGAAGAAAAAGAGCGCTGCCGCGTCGCGCGCGTCCTGCACGACGACCTGCAGCAGGTCCTCTACGCCACCGAAATGAACCTGCAGCAACTGTTCGTGCGGGCCCCTCTCGACGAGGAGGCCGACACCATCGCGACGGAGGCGAAGGATATGCTCGACCAGGCAATTGCGACCACGCGGTCGCTCTCGGCCAACCTGAGTCCGCCCGTCCGGAAGGAAGAAAGCCTTGACCAGGCGCTAAACTGGCTCGCGAAACGGATGAAGAAGGACTACGACCTGAGCGTTCGGGTGCGCACGGCGGGCCTGCTCACGGTTCCGGAGCGCGACATCCGCGTTCTTCTCTTCAACCTCGTGCGCGAGCTTCTCTTCAACGTCGTAAAGCATGCCGACGTCGGCGAGGCGACCGTCGAGGCCACCACGACGGCTGGCTTCATCTCCCTGGCCGTGGAGGACGAAGGGAAAGGATTCGACCCGGAGGCGCAGGATGTGGAAACGAGCGGCATGGGGATGGGGCTCGGAAGCGTCCGGAAGCGGCTCGACGCCCTCGGCGGCGACCTCGAAATCCAGTCTGCTCCCGGCGAAGGGACCCGCGTCACCCTCCACGCACCGCTCGATTCCAACAGCCAGCTGGTCGAAATCGAGACGATCGCTCCAGAGCCGCTCGTGTGACGCGGCCTCCCCGGCCGACGGCCGGAACGGGCTGCCCCGACGTCCGGTGGATGCCTGCATTTGTCCTGCGAGGCCGGATCCATCCAAGCCGATCCGTCGAGGCTCGATCCCTCGACGCTTGATCCCTCGAAGCGAAGCCTCTGGATGGGCCGGCTGCTGCCCCGCGTCCGAACGCGCCTCCCGGATGCCCGCTTTCTTTTCCCTGTACTTCCTCTCCCTGCCGCCCCGATCGATGGCCGATCCTGCCGACGCATCGTCTCCCTCGTCGTCTGCCCGGTTGCTCATCGTCGAAGACCACGAACTCGTCCGCAAAAGCTACGAGCGGGTCTTTCGATTCGAGTCGGGCATCGAGATCGGATGGATGGCGGGAACCGGGCAAGAGGCCCTCGACGTCTTGAGCGCGGCCACGCCCGATCTGGCTGTGGTCGACCTTGCGCTGCCGGACATCGACGGCGTTCAGGTTGTGAAAGCATGCCGAGACGGAACGCCGTCCGTTCTTGCTCTCGTTGTCTCCAGGTGAAATGAGGAGCCGTCGGGCGATCGCGCCCTCGCGGCAGGGGCGGCGGGGTACGTGCTGAAAGGCGACACCGAACAGATCCTGCGCGGCGTCCGGGCGGTCCTCTCCGGCGAGACGTACGTCAGTCCCGAACTGCGCGGTGCACCGTAGCTGGACGACATCCCAGCCAGGTATTGCGGCCAGGTATTGCGGCCAGGCATCGCAGCCAGGCGGAGCACCGTGACGCACGGCAGGCCGGCGGTTCGTCTCTTCCATTCTATGGGGCGTTTTGTAACCGGGAGCCGGCTTCCTCCTCGTCCCCGCGTCCGCTTCGTGCTCGATATACAGGCCGGGACGCGATCTTCCAGACCGGTATAATGTTTGCTTCTTGGGGCGTGCGCTGCCTGACTCCCCCACAGTCTGTTGCGTCCCCATGATTGGGGCCG
>CAKZLV010000286.1 GCA_937127285.1 uncultured Bacteroidota bacterium | reverse complement strand
CCGCTCTCTTTGAATGCACCCTACCATTTACGCATCTCCAACCGTACTCGGAGGTCGGAAGCCGCGTACCGCCCGAGATGTTTTTCGGGCGCGAACAGGAGATCAAGAAGATTCTCGATCCGAATGGTCCGTCTCTGGTCTACGGCGGTCGCCAGCTGGGCAAAACCGTACTCCTCCGCCAGGCGAAGCGGGAGTTTCATGAGCCGCCCCATCGAATTGCGTCCTGGATCGACCTTCGTACCCAAGGCGTGGTGCCTGAGGAGACCGGCAAGATATGGCCGATTCTCGTCGAGGACTTACTGAATCAGGGGGTGTTCGAGGAGGGAACGGTATACAAGAATACGAGCCCACAGAAGATTGGCCAGCGGATCCAAGAGTGGCTCGATGCGGATTCGCACCGTCGGATCCTTCTTCTTCTCGACGAGGCCGACTCGTTTTTCGAGCACGAGCAGGAGGTAGACTTTGACGAAACTCTGCCCCTCAAAGGCCTCATGGAGGCGACCAACGGCCGGTTTAAAGTCGTATTTGCGGGACTCCACAACGTACTTCGGGTGACCGACTCTCCGAATCAACCGCTCGCTCACTTGAGCGAACCAATCTGCGTTGGCCCTTTGCTCGACGACGGAGAGTGGCAGGCCGCCCGTGACCTCATCGAACGGCCGCTCTCCGCACTCGGTTACGAGTTTGAGTCCGACGACCTCATCACGTTCATTCTCAGTCTCACGAACTATTATCCGAGCCTCATCCAGCTCTACTGCCGGTACTTGCTGGAGGAGATGCTCGACACTTCCGGGCTGGGGACCGGCCACGAGGGGCCGCCCTATCTGATTGAGAAAACCGACATCCGGGAATCCTACGGACAGACAGACCTGATGCGTCAAATCCAGGAACGATTTCTGTGGACGCTCCAGCTTGATGGTCGATATGAGGTGCTGGCCTACGCAATCGGATATGCCATCAAGGATGTGTCGCATCCGAAGGACGAAGACGCTGGCGCAAACGGTCTACCGGAACAGTCCGATCTGGAGCACGGATTCTCCATCGAGTGGATTCGACAAGAAGCGTTAGACTGGTGGCCGGAGGGGTTTCGCGGAAGCTCTTCACGGGAGCACATCGAGGCGCTTCTCGACGAGATGGTGGGATTGGGTGTCCTCCGAAAACCGGGTGAGAACCCGAGCCGCTACACGTTGCGAAGCCCGAATGTGCTGCCCCTGCTTGGCAGTCGCGAAGAGATGGAACAAACGCTCGCGAAGGAACGAGTTGCCAAACCGGAATTCGATCCGAAGACGCATCGTCGGATCTACCACTCCCGAAAGCTCGCTCCGCTCACGAGCCACCAGTACGGCTTGCTAACCCAGCCCCGCAACGGAGTGAACGTAATTTGGGGGACTCGGGCGTCTGGCATTGAAGACATCGTTCCGTTTCTTCGAGACGTATGTTCGAAAAGAACAGTCCGTCTCATCGACTCGGCCTGCGATGCAAACGAGTTTGAAGAGGCGCTCGGCGAGAAGAAAGAGAACCGAGAGTCGGACGCAGTAACATTGGCAATCGTTGATCGATCGACGCCGTGGGGAGAGGAGTGGGTTCATCGAAGCGTTGATCAGGTCAACCGTTTACGGTCAGAGCATCGGCACTTCCGCGTCGTTTTTCTTGCAGATGCACACCGGACCTGGTCCATGTGCGACGCGACTCTCCCAATGAACCAGGACGGGGAACGGGCCATCACGACCCTTCAGCTACAGCCTTGGCACGACGCCGCCCTTCACACCTGGTTTCTTGAGCGCGAGCAGAGCCTGACCGCTCGTCAGATGCGCGATGTTGGGCGTGTTACTGGAAACTGGCCGATGCTCCTCGAGGAGATGGAGGCGGCCATGGACGGCGACTCCAGCCGATGGGAAGCCGCTCTCGACACGGTGCGCCGTACGATCAACGACCCCAGTGAAGTAGGCGCATATCTCGATGCCTTTGGACTCGCGGACGATATCCGTCGCAGTGTCCTCTCGGTCCTTGCCGGTCTTGACCGCTTTGTCCCACCTCCCGGACAAGGCTACCGGCTTTCCTCAGGTGTCGAAGACGCAGACCGCTCGTCGGAAGGGTGCTCCACAGGCGAGATCTCGGAGTACGTGAATGTGATGAATGGAGCAGAGATTGCTGGGAAGACGGACGCAGTGCTGGAGTGGGCACGTCGGACCGGCAGCGCCTAACTGGTAGGAAGCGATCGGTGGCGGATCGATCCTCTCGTCGGCAATCTTCTCCAGACGGCAGATTCCTGACACTCCGGATATCGCCGCAGCATCTTTAACTCGAACTGATAAAGCGGATGCACAATCAGTGGTGGACATTGCCGGGGCCGTCACGGTTTGTGGATCGCGTGGTGAAAGACCTTCGTCAGTCCAAGAATGTGGTGATTGGCCTCCCCAACCTGATTCCCGATGGAATCCGCCAGGCCACGCAGCAGCGCGTGAAGAAAAGTAGCTGGCGATGGTGCCGCGTTACTCCTCAGCCGGAGTATCACCCCCTGGATCAGCTCTACGAAACACTGACCGGAGAATCGACCACAGAACAGCACGTTGATCATTTTGATCTGGCTAAGCACGATAGGGTTCGGGGTACGATCGCCTGGATCGATCTCGGGGTCAGTGAGACGCCTGAGACCTGGGTCAAGTGTATGAAGACCTACGCAGACTCCATCAAACGCCTTGAGCCGGATTCTCCACTCCTTCTCATCGGCGTACTACAGAGCGACCATGCCAGCGTTACCCCGAATGGGAAGCCGCACCTCTCCGTGCGAGCGTGGAGGAATGTCATCCAGGTGGTCGACGTGCGGAACGTGGTGGAACGAGAGCTTCGGAAGCGGAGCTTCAACCCAACGCAGCACCAGCTCGCGGTGGAAACCATCGCACGGGTGGCACTCTGGGATCTTCAACTCGCCGCACAACTGGCTTTCTGTTCGCTCGCAGAGATCACCGATCCTTTTGACCTGCTGGAAGACTACGCTCATGCACAGCAGTGGTCGGTTGACCAAGAGGCTCGATGGGAAGATGGAACGCACAGCAGGTTGTTTGGCGAACCACAGACGCACTCGGCTCTCTGTGTGTTGCAGGGAAATCTACAGGTAGTCGAACGCCGAATCTGGGCCGCTCAGACCGGCGTCGTGCTCCCCTTTTTGGAGGCTCGCCTGCGCACGCTGATCAGCCGGTTGGACCCGCTCCCTCCAACGTGGACGACAACCAACGGTACGAGGGAGAAGATCGTGAAGCGAGAGAACTACGAGCTCAGTCACGTGGCGGAGATCCTTTCCGAGGACGGTGCAGCCGATGACTTGACACGCTTGGTCCGCCGTCTCAAAGACATGCGAAACCGTCTCGCTCACCTTGAAAGTCTTCGCCCGGCCGACTTGGAGCATCTATCGCTGAAGGCATTCAACACCACTCTCAACGATCGTTAGATGATCGCCGTAAATGGTCGAATCACCACGTCGATTCACGGCCGTCCACTCCTTTCCTCAAAACGTCCCGTATGATGTCGACCCTTCTCACTGAGGTCTTTCCCATTCGAGCCGACGCACTTCCAGACCTTCACGCGTACCATATTGAAACCTCCAGCGAAGTTGAGCTGAACACGCTCGGAGGAGGACTGCAGTGGCAGATTAAGAAGCAGACCGACAATGGCGGGACATGGGTGTGGTCTCGCACGCATCAGCGTCTGTTTAGCAATCGTGCGATGGGTGAGGAGGTGCTAAACACCGTTGTGGAAGCCTGCTGGAGCACGGGCAAGGACCGGTACCGAGCCCTGGATTCCATCGTCCCTGATCCCGAACAGGAGATCGATGCCCGTGCACTCGCAGATTACGTCGCGTGGGGCTTGTGGCATCAGGGTAAGTATGACGTTGCTACTCGACTGAAGCCCGATTCGGTCACTATTTCGCCGGTTCACGTCCGGCGAACGTGCACCCGGACGCCGTGTGTGGTCGAGGGTATACCGGCGCTGCAGCTATCGATTCGCTCCGAGATGACGCACCAGGATAGCCTGGCCGACATCGTCGATCAGCATGCGGATCTTGAATTGGAAGGTCTTGCCGTCAAGGATAATACGAAGGACCGAAATCCTCTCAAGGGAGCGATTCGCTCCGTAATCGGGCCGATTGAGGACCATCGGCAACGGCTCCTGGGGTTTCCTGACCTATCGAAATCGATCACAGAGGCGCTTCAGTCCGCGGACAAAGGAACGCCCGTAGTCGGCGTCGTCCCGTTTGGCGGAACGAAGCCCTACGAGTACGTGATCGACGCCCTCGACGTTATTGTGCAACCACGGCACTACGACCAACTTCAAATCCCGCCACGCGTGCAGAACAAGCTCACGCTGTCTCCTGACGACCGATCAAAACTTCTTCAGACGGCCATCGCACCCCTGAAGGAGCGAGGGTGGATCGGAAATGCGTTCAACAGCCAGGGCTCGTCATCACACTTCGGTACGGCAGAGACAGTGGGCTACACGCCTTCTGTCCGCTTCAAGGACGGCACCGTAGTTGACGACGAGCACATCCGCGTAGGCAAAATTGCGGACCGCGGCGCGGTTGCTCCGGTCCAGGCTGAAGACACGCCATTGCGTCTCGCCGTTCTGAAAGTTGCTGATCCCCCGACGTCAAGCGGGCTTGGTCGGAAGGTGCAGATGAAGCTTGCTGACCTCGGCATTGACTCGATCGAGGGCGAGGTCTTCCATGCAGCGTCCAGCGCAAAGAGCGTTCGAGGGGAGGCCGTTTCGATTGTGGATGACAACTTCGATACCGCCCTGGCCCTGATCCCCAACGGTGCCGATGAAGTATACCGAACCTGGAAGCAAGAGACGGTAGGGCAGGGCCTTCCGAATCAGGTGATCCTGCACGACACCCTTGACAACCAGTTCGCGACCGAGAACATAGCCCTGGGCCTGTTTGCCAAGATGGGGGGCGTGCCGTACGTTCTCGCCGAGCCCCTCTCATATGCCGACCGAGTTGTCGGTCTTGACATCGGCCGCGTTTCAAAAGAGCGCGCCGGGGGCACGATGAGCGTAGCGGCATCCACGCATCTCTACGGGGCCGACGGACATCTGATTGGGTACCGCCTGGAGGATGCCAACGTGGAAGGCGAGACGGTCCCCGCCCACGTTCTCCGCAAAATGTTTCCCCGAGACGCCTACGGCGGAAAACGCGTCATCGTGCATCGCGACGGACCGTTCCGCGGCGACGAGATCCTGACTCTCCGGGAGATGGGCCAGGAGATGGACGCGACGTTTCATCTGGTCGAGGTGCGAAAGCAGGGAGCCCCGCGGCTGTACGCTGCCGCGGGCGATGGGATCAGTCAGCCGCCGAAGGGGAGCTACTTCCGCATCAATGACCGCGTCGCCTACGTGGTGTCCAGCCCGCCACCGTTCTCCGGATCGACCGCCCGACCGCTCCACATTCGGGTTCGGAGTGACGACCTGACGATCGAGGACGCGATCCACTCCGTGCTCTCCTTTACGTTGATGCACCACGGCTCCGTGCGGCCGCCACGCCTTCCGGTGAGTCTACACTACTCCGACGACGTCGCGGGCCGTCTTCAAGATGGAATTCGCCCGCCCAACCAGAAGGGAACGCTGCCGTATTGGCTATAGCTTGTCGCCTCGAACCCCGGGTGGTGGCAGGGGCATGTACCGTCCCCGCTACCCCAGGATGTCATTCCACAGATCAAAAAGAACGATCCGTCCCGCATGGCCATCAAGAAGTCCCAACTGTATCAGTCCCTCTGGGAAAGCTGCGACGAACTGCGCGGCGGCATGGACGCCTCGCAGTACAAGAACTACATTCTGACGCTCCTCTTCGTCAAATACGTCTCCGACAAGTACAAGAACCAGCCGTACGCGACGATCGAGATCCCAGAGGAGGGATCGTTCGACGACATCGTCGCGCTGAAAGGAGACAAGGAGATCGGCGACCGGATCAACACGGTAATCGGGGAGCTGGAGAAGGCCAATGACAAGCTGAAGGACGTCATCGGTCTGGCAGACTTCAACGACTCGAACCTGCTGGGGGAGGGAAAGGAAAAGCAGGAGAAGCTGACGAAACTGGTGGGCATCTTTGAGGATCTGGATCTGGGGGCCAACCGCGTCGGGGGCGACGACCTGCTGGGAGATGCCTACGAGTACCTGATGCGCCACTTCGCGACGGAGTCGGGGAAGAGCAAAGGACAGTTTTACACCCCGGCGGAGGTCTCGCGCGTGATGGCCCAGGTCGTCGGCATCACCGAAGATACGGCCCAGACGGATACGCTGTACGACCCGACCTGTGGCTCCGGCTCCCTTCTTCTGAAGGCGAACGAGGAGGCACCGAACGGACTGTCCATCTATGGGCAGGAGATGGATGCCACGACGAAGGCCCTCGCGCAGATGAACATGATTCTGCACGACAATCCGACATCCGAAATCCGACAGGGCAATACCCTCGCATCGCCTCACTGGAAAGACGGTCCGGGTCGGCTCAAACGGTTCGACTTCGCCGTCGCCAACCCGCCGTTTTCCTACAAGTCGTGGACGAACGGCGTGAAGGTGGGCAAAAAAGATCCATACGACCGCTTCGAGCTCGGCACGCCGCCCGCCCGCAACGGCGACTACGCCTTTCTCCTCCACATCATCACCTCGCTGAAGACAACCGGGAAGGCGGCGGTGGTGATGCCGCACGGCGTGCTGTTTCGAGGCAACGCGGAGAAGGACATTCGGCGGAGCCTTGTGCAGCGCGGATACATCCGTGGCGTCATCGGCCTCCCGGACAACCTGTTCTACGGGACCGGCATTCCCGCCTGCATCGTGGTGCTGGACAAGGAGTACGCCACCCAGCGCGACGGGTTGTTTATGATTGATGCGAGCGGTGGCTATCGGAAAGACGGCAACAAGAACCGGTTGCGCGAACGCGACATCCACAAGATCGTCGACGTCTTCAATAGCCGCCAGGAGCTGGACGGGTACGCCCGGTTTGTTTCGGAGGACGAGATTGAGTCGCACGAGTACAACCTCAACATCCCTCGCTACATTGACGCCGTCGATGAGGAGGACGTCCACGACCTGGAGGGACACCTGCAGGGAGGAATTTCAAACGCGGATCTCGACGACCTGGCGAGATACTGGAACGAACTGCCGTCGCTGCGCAACGACCTGTTTGCGCCAGTGCGTGAGGGGTACAGCGAGCTGCGCGTCCCGGCCGACGAGGTGAAGTCGACCATCCTGAAGCATCCGGATTTCCAGATTTTCGCCCAGGATGTGCGGAAGGTCACGCAGCAGTGGCGGAATGCGCACGAAGAACAGCTCCGCAACATCGACGGGGACACGACGCCGTCGGCCGTCATCGAAGAGATTTCGGAGGATCTACTGGACCGCTTCGAGGACGTGCCGCTCCTCAACCGCTACGACATCTATCAGCGGCTCATGGAATTCTGGGCCGAAACGATGCAGGACGACGTGTTCGTCATCGTGCAGGACGGCTGGGAGGCCGGGCGAAATGTGCACCCCGCCCGAGAGAATGAAGAGCCGGACTTCACCTTCAAGGAAGGGCGATCCAAGCGGA
>CAKZLV010000285.1 GCA_937127285.1 uncultured Bacteroidota bacterium | reverse complement strand
GACGACAGCCTCCCCGTCGTCGACAGGGATACCGCCCGTCAATCCTCTGCACGTCTCCACACCAACGCACGGGTCGTCTCCATGCCCCAATCCTCCCATTACCCGATCACCCGCAACCGGGCGTATTTGAGCTTGAGTTTCTTGTTGCCGACGCCGGAGCCGAAGTAGACGACGGCAGTTGCCTTGTCGCCTTTGCCCTCGACGCTCTGGACCTTCCCCTGGCCGAACTTCGAGTGCTCGACGCGGACGCCGGGGACGATCTCGCCCTGTCCTTCGTCGTACACCACGCGCCGCCCGCTGCCGCCGGAGGTGTTTTCGATCCGGCGCAGGTTCTTCTTGTTCGACCGGGACCCGTTCCCACCGTTCTGATCGCGGAGATTGCGGCGGTAGTAGTGCGGGTCCATCTCGTCGTAGTTCTCCGTCGGCTCGTCGCCAGACTGGAAGCGGCTGCCGTCCTGTTCCAGCTCGCCGCCGGCCTCCGTGCGCACGACGTCGGAGTCGATCTCGTCGAGAAAACGGCTGCGGGGATTGTTCGTCTGCTCTCCGTAGCGGTATCGCGAGCGCGCCCAGCTCAGGTAGAGGCGCTCCTCGGCGCGGGTGACGCCGACGTAGAAGAGGCGGCGCTCTTCTTCAAGGTCGGCCTTTTCCTGCGTGGCCTGCTGCAGCGGGAAGAGGCCCTCTTCGAGGCCGGCCACGAACACGACCGGGAATTCGAGTCCCTTCGACGCGTGCAGCGTCATGAGGGTGACGCGGTCGGTGGCGTCGTCCTCGTCCTGGTCGGTCAGCAGCGCCACCTCCTGCAGGAAGGTGGACAGGGTGGCCTCCTCGTCGTCGCCGGCGGAAGCGACGTACTCGGCGATGCCGCTGATGAGTTCCTGGACGTTCTCCCAGCGCTGCAGATTTTCGCGGGTGTGCTCCTTCCGGAGCTCGCTGAGGAGCCCGGCGTCGTCGATCAGGTCGCGGGCGAGTTCGTCGGCCGCCTCGTCGTCGGCCCGCATCATGTACTTGGCGATGAGGTCACGGAAGCTTCCGACGGAGCGCTCCGCCCGCGTCCCGAGGCTGTCGATGCTCTCGACCTGCTCGACCGCCTGCCACATCGAGATGCCCTGCTCGGCGGCGTAGCGCTCCAGGCGCTCCTGCGTCTTCGAGCCGATCCCGCGCGTCGGATAGTTGATAATTCGCTGCAGGCTCGCCGTGTCGTTCGGGTTGACGACGAGCTGCAGGTAGGCGAGAACGTCTTTGATCTCCTTCCGCTGATAGAAGGAGGTCCCGCCGATGACCTGATAGGGAATGTTCTCTCTGCGGAGCGCCTCCTCAATCGCCCGGCTCTGGGCATTCGTGCGGTACAGGACGGCGAAGTCGCCGTAGTTGATGCCCTCGCGCACGTGCAGGTCGCGAATGCGGCGCTCGATCTTCTGCGCCTCGTCCTTCTCGCTGAGCGCCTCCAGGAGCGCGATGTACTCCCCCTCGCCGTTGTCCGTCCACAGCGACTTGTCGAGCTGATCCTCGTTCTGGTCGATGATCGAATCGGCCAGCTGGAGGATGTTTTTGGTCGACCGGTAGTTGCGCTCCAGGCGAACGACCGTCGCGTCCGGGTAGTCGCGCTCGAAAGAAAGGATGTTGCCGATGTCGGCCCCGCGAAAGGAATAGATGCTCTGTGCGTCGTCGCCCACCACGCAGATGTTCTTGTGCTTCTTCGCCAGCATGCGGGAGAGAACGTACTGCGCGTGGTTCGTGTCCTGGTACTCGTCGATATGGACGAAGCGCCAGCGGTTCTGATACTTCTCCAAAACCTGCGGGTGCTCTTCGAAGAGCTCCGTCGGCTTCACGAGCAGGTCGTCGAAGTCCATCGCGTTGGCCCGCTCCAGCTCTTTCTGATAGGCCGGATAGACCTTCGCGGCGGCCTCCTGCTGCCGGCCCCGCGCCATGTCGCGGTATTCCTCCGGCATCACCATCTGGTTCTTCGCCGACGAGATGAGCCGCTGGACCGTTCGCGGCCGCACCTCGTCGGTGTCGACGTTCAACCGGTTCATCTGCTGCTTGACGATCCGCTTCGAATCGTCGGTGTCGTAGATCGAAAAGTCGCTCGAGTAGCCGATCTTGTCTCCCTCCATCCGCAGCAGGCGCGCGAACGACGAGTGGAACGTGCCGACCCACATCCCCTTCGTCTGGTCGCCCACGAGGCGCTGCACGCGCTCTTTCATCTCGCGCGCCGCCTTGTTCGTGAAGGTGAGCGCGATCACCTCGTGGGGCCGGGCGTCGCCGGTGGCCAGCAGGTAGGCGATGCGGTGGGTGAGGGTGCGCGTTTTGCCCGATCCGGGTCCGGCGATGATCATCACCGGGCCGTGCGTGGCTTCGACGGCCTCCCGCTGCCCGTCATTCAGGTTGCCGAGGATGCGCTTCTCGGCCTCGGGGTCCGGGTCGACGGACGGGTTCTCGGGCGTTTCGCGGGACAGGGTAATCTTGCGCATCGGCAAAGCAGGGGCTCAGGTGATGGGGCAGGTGGGTCGGCTTCGTGTTACGTCCCGGCGATTGGGAACGTTCGGACGGACAGGGGGAAGGAGGGGTGTGAGGGGTGGAGGGGGGATGGATGAAAGGATGGAGGGATGTATGGGTGAAGGGATGGAGGCGTCCCT
>CAKZLV010000284.1 GCA_937127285.1 uncultured Bacteroidota bacterium | reverse complement strand
CATCGACCTCCGCGCCGTAGCGCTGGGTTCCCCCCAGGTCGTCGATCAGGTCGGCCATGCCGTGCACGATCGTGTTCGTGCCGCCCATCGCGTACCAGACGCCCCAGTGGCGCTCCAGGTACGAGATCATGGCGTAGATCGCGGAGGTTGCGAACGGGTTGCCGCCCACGAGCAGCGTGTGAAAGGACAGCACCTGCCGCAGCTTCTCGTTCTCGACGAACTTCGACACGAAGCCGTACACCGAGCGGTAGCTCTCCAGCTTCGTCATCGCCGGGATCAGCTTCATCATGTTGGAGAGCTTCCCGAACGGGACGTGGCCCAGCTCCTCGAATCCGATCTCGAAGATCTCTTTCGCCCGATCGAGAAGCCGCTCGTAGCCCTCAACGTCCGTCGGGTTGAGATCCCGGATCTGCTCGATCATCTCCTCCTTGTCCCCATTGTAGTCGAAGATGTCGCCGTCGTCGAAGCGGATCTGGTAGTACGGGTCGACGGGGACGAGCTCGACGTCGTCCTCAAACGTCCGGTCGGCGAGATTCCAGAGCTCCTTTAGCAGGAACGGGGCCGTCACCACCGTGGGCCCGGCGTCGAACGTGAAGCCGTCTTGCTCGAAGAGGCGCGCGCGACCGCCGGGCTGGTCGAGGCGCTCGACGAGGGTGACGCGGTAGCCGCGGGCGCCGAGGCGAATGGCGGCCGCGAGACCGCCGAAGCCCGCGCCGATCACGACGGCGTGGGGACTGTCCGGCCCCGGCTGCACCGGGTAGTCGGACGGATCGAGAAGACGGGCGTCGGGGCGGCGGGCAAGGCGATGGGTCCAGCTCACGAGCAGTCGGGGGTTCCGTGAAACGGGCAGTGGATGAAGCGGACGCCGACAAAATAATCCATCAGCGTCTGATTTTAGCAACGACCGGACCGGGTTGCGGATCCAGTCGAGATGGAATCAGGGCCCGCCGCTCCGCGCGATTGGGGCGCCCCCTGTCATCTCTTACAGCTTCGTCACGGACGTCCACTGCAGACGGCGGGACGTCGCACGCCCCTCCCGTCGGACGGTCTGTGGACTCGGCCCAGGATCGTCGATTTATGGAACGGACCCGTCGCCTCTTCGTGCCTATCACGCTGAGTTTTCTATCGACGTCGTTGCTACAGACCGACATCCCACCGATGAAACAGCTGCTCAAGAACGGAGAGCCCATCAGCCCTCAGGAACTGGCCGAAAACATGGAGACGGTGCGCGACGCGGGCTGCCGCACCACCCACCAGTTCATCGACCTCGTCGAACGGGAAGGCCGCATCGAGGCCAACGGAGAAACCTTCTCCTACGAGGACCCCGCCAACATCGAGGACGAGGAGGAAGACGAGTAGAACCCGGTCGTCCGGGTGGCACCGTCTGGTACACACCGTCCGGTACACAGCCGATCCGGTCATGGAGACACTCCTTGATTCTCCGTCTCCCCGGTTCCCCGTCTCCCCGGTTCCGGTTCTCCACCTCCCCGTCTCCCCAGTCCTTCTCCCAAGCGTATCGAAAACGTAGAAGTTGAAGGAAGGAAAAAGGCTGCCCTTCTCTGTTGGAAGCGCTACCTTAACGGTGTTAAGTCGTGTTCTTTCAACGATCCCCCGCTTGTGCCGTGGATACTTCCGCCCTCGATCAACTCACGCAAAACGGCCAGGACCTCGACGCCGACGTCCTTGCCCGCCTCGCCGAACGCGCTGATGACGTCAACGAGCTGCTGGGCGCGCTCAGCCAGCTCGACCCGACGGACCTCGAGCGCCTCGCCGACGGCGCGCGTCCGGCCAAGCCGCGCCGCACGCCGCAGCCCCCGCCCGTCGACGGCGACGTGTACGACGTCTTCGAGAACCTGACGCCGGAGCAGGAGCACACCCGCGAGGCGACGCGCTCGTTCATGGAGGAGACCGTGCACCCGGTCGCCAACGAGGCGTGGGAGAACGGGACGTTCCCGAAAGAGCTCATCCCCAAAGCCGGGGCATTCTTCGACGACGTGATCGGGGCGGGAACCTTCACGTTTCCCTACGACGACCCGGTGCGGAGCGGGATTATCAGCTTTGAAATGTCCCGCGTCGACCCGTCGTTCTGCACGTTTTACGGGGTGCAGACGGGCCTCTGCATGGGATCGATCGCGATGTACGGCTCTGAGGAGCAGAAGGAGCGCTTTCTGCGCCCGCTCGAGCGGTTCGACATGGTCGGGTCCTGGGCGCTCACCGAGCCGGACCACGGCTCCGACGCCTCGCGCGGACTGGAAACGACTGCCCGCCGCGACGGCGACGACTGGATTCTAAACGGCGCGAAGAAGTGGGCCGGCAACGCGACGTTCGCCGATGTGAACGTCGTCTGGGCCCGCGACGTGTCCGACGGACAGGTGAAGGGGTTCCTCGTCGAGATGGACATGGACGGCTACGAGGTCGAACAGCTCGGCGGCAAGATCGCCAAGCGCGGCGTCGAGAACGTGCTCATCGACCTCGACGACGTGCGCGTTCCCGAGAAAAACCGGCTGCCCGGGGTCGAGTCCTTTAAGGACGTCGGCACCCAGCTTGCCCCCTGCCGCGCCGGCGTGGCGTGGGAGGCGGCCGGACTCGCCACCGGAGCCTACGAGAAGGCCCTCGAATACTGCAACGAGCGCATCCAGTTCGGCAAGCCGGTCTCTTCCTTTCAGATGGTGCAGGACCAGCTCGTCTCGATGCTCGGGACGGTCACGGCCCTGCAGACGTTCGTCATGCAGCTGGGTCGCCTCGAGGAACGCGAAGGGTCTATCTCCGCCGAACGGGCCAGCCTTGCGAAGGTCTGGGCCTGCGACGCGATGCGGGACGTGGTGCAGACCGCCCGTGGCGTCATGGGCGGCAACGGGATCCTCTTGGAGCACGACGTCGCCCGCCTCTTCGCCGACGCCGAGGGCGTCTTTGCCTACGAGGGTTCCCGCGAAATGAACGCCCTCATCGTCGGCCGCGCCATCACCGGGCAAAGCGCCTTCGTCTGAATCCCGCCGGATTCAGGGCTGAAAGGCTGGAGGGAGGATGCGCTCCCTGCGGTCGCCGGGTTGTGGGTTGCGGGTTGTGGGTTGCGGGTCGTCGTGCCCCCCATCCACCCCTCCATACATCCACCCCTCCACCCCTTCACCCTTCCCCCGAAAGCCCCAACCCGGAGTCGATATCCACCGTCGGCGGGGCCGTGAACCCGGCGTCGAGGCGCAGCCGGCCGGCGGTAGCGATCATGGCGGCGTTGTCCATGCAGTAGCGGAAGTCCGGTACATGCACGGCGAACCCGTCCTCGGACCCGGCCGTCTCGACCCGGGTGCGGAGCTCGCGGTTGGCGGCCACGCCGCCGACGACGGCCACGTGGGCGGCGCCGGTTTCGTCGGCCGCCCGGCGGACGGCATCCACCAGAACATCCACGACCGCTGCCTGAAACGAGGCGCAGAGGTCGTCGCGGTGGTCGGCAAAGAGCTGCTCCCGCTCCGCGTCGGAGAAGTCGCGCAGGTGGTAGAGAACGGACGTCTTGAGTCCGCTAAACGAGAAGTCGAACCCGTCCAGGCGCGACCGCGGAAAGTCGTGGAATGACGGATCGCCGCGCTGCGCGCGCTCGTCGATCTCCGGCCCCCCGGGATAGCCGAGTCCGAACAGCTGGGCGACCTTGTCGAAGGCCTCGCCGGCGGCGTCGTCGCGCGTTCGCCCGAGCACCGTGTGCTGAAAGTCCTCTTCCACCAGCACAAGCTCGGTGTGCCCGCCCGAGACGATCAGGCAGAGATAGGGGCGCGGCGGCCGGGGCGCCTCGATATCGACGGAGTAGAGGTGTCCCTCCAGGTGGTTGACGCCGACGAGCGGCACGTCCAGGCTCCGCGCAAAGGCCTTTCCGAAGCTGAGGCCGACGAGAAGCGAGCCGGGAAGCCCGGGCCCGACCGTCACCGCCACGGCATCGAGATCGTCCGGCTCCGCCCCGGCCTCCGACAGCGCCTTCTGAACGACCGGGACGATGAGGCGCTGATGGTTGCGGGAGGCCAGCTCCGGGACGACGCCCCCGTACGCTTCATGAAGGTCCGCCTGGGAGGAAACGACGCTCGACCGCACCGTCTCGCCCTCCAGAACGGCCGCTGCCGTGTCGTCGCACGAGCTTTCAATTCCGAGAAGCATCAAGAGATTGGGGAAGTGGATGATTGGGGGAATGGGGGATTGCTGAGTTCCAGGTAATGCCGTTGGTTGGTCATGGTTTATGGGTCATCGTTGGTCGACGGCAACTGCGCCCCGAGCCCCCACACCCCCACCCGCCCACACACCCACACGCCCCATCGTGGAACGCCCGATGCGCCGTGGGGTATTGACTACTGTCCTCGGAAAGCACGATCTTCCCTGTCCGTCGTTTCCTCGTCCCCGACGCGGTCACCGATTATGCGCACCACGATTTCTCTCCTCTGTCTGGTCACGGTTCTCTCGCTGACGGCGCCCGCACAGGCACAGCTCCGCGACGATCCGGCAACGTCCTCCGTTCGCACGCAGCTGTACGACACCGGGTCGAACGTTGTCAGCAAGCTCTTCAGCGACGAGCATTTCCGGATGTCGCATTCGTACCAGATGTCGATGTCGTCATTCGGCGGCGAAACGGCATCAATGGGCATGTACACCAACACGATGCTGTGGCAATTCAACTCGGACTGGGCCGCACGCGTGGACGTGAGCCTCGCCCAGCCGTTTTCCGGAGCGTCCGCGTTCGGGCAGGAGCAGAGCCCCCGGGTCTTCCTCCGCAACGCCGAGGTGGCCTACCGCCCGTCCGAGAACATGGAGTTTCGGTTTCAGGTGCAGCAAAGCCCCTACGGCCGCTACATGAGCCCCTACGGTGCCTACCGGCCCTACAGCCGCTTCGGTCGGATGTCCACGCAAACGCCCACGCGCCAGCTGTTCTGGCGCAACTGAGGGCCGCGTCCAACGACCGGGTGGAATCGTGAGCGCGGCATGCCTCCCGGCGTGTCGCGCTTTTTGTATCGAACGGATCTGAAGGGTCATGAGCGCGTGGCGCAACCGGCTCCGAAACGGCCTGCTGAATGCACTCCTGCTGTCGCTGGGCCTCGGCGTGCTCGTCCTCGTCTACGCCCTCGTAACCCGAACCACGCAGCCCCGCCCCGACCCGTCGCGCGCCCAGCCGTCGGCCCGGCTCGTCGGAGACATCATTCAGGTGGAGGTGCTCAACGGGGCCGGGGTCGACCATCTCGCCTGGGAAACAACCCAGTTCCTGCGCGACCGCGGTTTCGACGTCGTTCACACCGGTAATGCGAAGTCGTTCAACGTCGAAGAGTCCGTCGTCATCGACCGCATCGGCGACATGGAGTCGGCACGCCGCGTTGCTCGCGCCCTCGACCTCCCGACCGATCGCGTCCGCCAAAACATCCAGACGGACTACTACCTGGATGCCTCGGTGATTCTCGGCGAGGATTACCGGCAGCTGCCGCCCTTCGCCTCCGGCTCTCCTCCCTCTCGCAAGCCGCCGGCCTCCAACTAGCCCTCCCCGCCGTAGCCCGGCCCATCGCCCCTATCGTTCGCCGTCAGATTCTCGGGCTGTCCCGGAAACGTTTCTGGGCCTTCTCGCTATCCTCTGCAAGACCTGTCCGCGAAAAGCGGGCCTGCGTTCGCGGTGCGTGTTCGCACCTCCTGACGTTCACTCCTCATCCACCACACCGAACCGATGTCCTAACCGTATGGCTTCCCCCAACCAGATGCCCTCGACCTCGTCCTCTTCGTCTCCCACCCGGAAGCCGCCGCGCAATCCGGGCTACCTGCTGGCAGCGCACGCCGTCGATGCCATGGCCGAAAAGAAGGCCAGCGACATCACGATCCTCGATCTGCGGGGCGTCAGCGGCATGGCCGACTTCTTCGTGATTGCAACCGGCGACTCCGACCTGCAAATTCGCGCCATTGCCAACGGCGTTCGCGAACGCATCGAAGAGGAGTGTGAAGAACGCCCGTGGAAGGAAGAAGGCACCGACGCCCTGCAGTGGGTGCTGCTCGACT
>CAKZLV010000283.1 GCA_937127285.1 uncultured Bacteroidota bacterium | reverse complement strand
TTCTCGTAGTCCTCGCGGTCGAAGACGACCCCCTTGTTCGTGTCCGTTCGGCCGAAGAACTGCTCGTTGCTCTTCTTGCTGGTCCCCTCGACGAGCACGGTGTGCACGCGCCCGATTTCCTTCTGGTTGCTTTCGAGGGAGTGTTCGTTTTGCAACTCGATGATCTCTTCGAGGCGCCGCTGCTTCACCTCCTCGGGGACGTCGTCCTCGTACTTCCGCTCCGCGTACGTCTGCGGCCGCTCGCTGTACTTGAACATGTAGGCATGGTCGTAGCGCACCGCGCGCATCAGCGAGAGGGTGTCCTCGTGCTGCGCCTCGGTTTCCCCGCAAAACCCGGCAATGATGTCGGTCGAGAACGAAACGCCCGGGCAGAGATCGCGCGCCCGTTCGATGAGCGACAGGTACTCCTCGCGGGTGTACGTGCGGCGCATGCGGTCGAGCACCTCCGTGTTGCCGTGCTGCACCGGCAGGTGGATGTAGTTGCACACGTTGTGCCGGTCGCGATGCACGCGCAGAAGGTCGTCGGAGCAGTCTTTCGGATGGCTGGTCGAGTAGCGCACGCGCAGCTCCGGCGAGATCCGGCTCACGCGGTCGAGGAGCTCGGCGAAGCGTACGTCCTTGCCGTCCTCGTCGTAGTGGTAGGAGTTGACGTTCTGGCCGAGGACGGTCACTTCTTTGTAGCCCTCGTCGACAAGCTGCTGCACCTCGTCGAGGATGGTGGACACCGGACGGCTCCGCTCCCGGCCGCGGGTAAACGGCACGACGCAGAACGAGCACATGTTGTCGCACCCGCGCATGATGGAGACGTAGGCGCTCAATTCGTTCGAGTCGTAGCGGACGGGTGCAACGTCGGCATAGGTTTCTTCTTTGGAGAGCTGGACGTTGACGGCGGGTTGTCCGCTCTCGCTGGCCTCGTTGAGCAGGCGCGGCAGGTCGCGGTAGGCGTCCGGCCCCACGACGAGGTCCACGAGCTGCTCTTGCTCCAGCAGCTTCTCCCGCAGGCGCTCGGCCATGCAGCCGAGAACGCCCAGCGTCAGGTCGCGTCCCCGCTCGCGCTTGTCCGCCCGCAGCATGCCGAGACGCGTGCGCACCTTCTGTTCGGCGTTCTCGCGAATCGCGCACGTGTTGATGAGAACGACATCCGCCTCGTCTTCGTCGCGCGTCAGCCCGTAGCCGCTGTTCTTGAGGACGGAGGCGACGATCTCCGAGTCGTTCACGTTCATCTGGCAGCCGTAGGTCTCGATGTAGACCTCCTGGTTGCCGCGCACTTCCTCGTAGGCGAGCTTCGCCTCGTCGAGGTCTTCATCGTCGACGCCCTCCTCCTGCGCGCGCTCACGCTTCAGGTCGTCGTCGAGGATTTGAATATCGTCAATCGGTTGCATGACGCCGGACGGGAGTTTTCCCGAGTTTGAAAAGACAGAAACGGGTAGCGAGTAGGTACAGACCGGATGGTTGCGGGTTCTCCCCAGGACCTCACTCCGTCTCCCTCCTTCGAGTCGTCGCGTCTCGGCCCTGCAACGCAACTCGGCATACGTGATTTGCGGTCCCCTCTTGAATCTCCGGCCGGCGGGTCTCTCGATGGCTCGCGCCCATCCCGCACGCACCGTGCGTGCTCTGCAATCGAACAGACCGCTTGTTACAGCCACGTCCCGTTTCTGACACGGACCGGGCCCATGCATGAAGTTCCTCGGCTCGTTTTGCATGTTGGCATCGGTTGAAGAGCTCGGCAACGGGTCGCCCGGTCTTCCTCGGCGGTTTGTGTCGGGGTGCCGATGGCAGCGTCCCGTTGTCCTGCCCGTTGTCCTATGCGGCCGGCCGACCGCGGTCCCTCCCGTTCTCCCCCTGCTCCCGACTTCTCCCTCCGATGATCCGACATCTTCTCTCTACGCTTGTCGCTCTTCTCCTTCTCGCCCCGGCCGCGGTTGCCCAAAACGGCGACGGCGGCGGCGATCGCATCGTGGGTCCCGAGTTTGCCCGGAGTCCGGTGATGGCCGAGCACGGCATGGCCGCCACCAGCCAGCCGCTCGCCTCGCAGGTGGCGGTCAACGTCCTGCAGCAGGGCGGAAGCGCCGTCGACGCCGCCATCGCGGCGAATGCCGCCCTCGGACTCATGGAACCGACCGGCAACGGCATCGGCGGCGATCTCTACGCGATCGTCTACGACCCGGAAACCGACTCCGTCTACGGCCTGAACGCCAGCGGGCGCTCTCCGCAGGGGCTCTCCTACGAGGAGATGCAACAGGAACTGGGCGACCGCGACGAAATTCCGCTGCTCGGCACCTTGCCGGTGAGCGTTCCGGGGACGGTGAGCGGCTGGTACAAGCTGCACGAGCGCTTCGGCTCCCGGTCGATGGCGCAGAACCTCGCGCCGGCCATCCGCTATGCCCGCACCGGGTTCCCCCTCTCGCAGGTGATTGCGTACTACTGGCAGGGCAATGTGGATGCCTTCCGGGCGAACAGCGACCGGCTGCCCGACGACAACTGGAAGGAGACGTACCTCGTGGAGGGCGAGGACGGCGAGATGCGCGCCCCGCGACACGGGGAGATGTTTCGGAATCCGGACCTGGCCAACACGCTCGAAACGATCGCCGAGGGCGGGCGCGACGCCTTCTATGAGGGCGAGATCGCGCAGACGATCGACGCCTACATGGAGCGCATCGGCGGACACCTGCGGCTGGAGGACCTGCAGGATCACGAGGCCAACTGGGTCGACCCGGTGAGCGTCGACTACCGCGGCGTCGAGGTCTTCGAGCTGCCCCCGAACGGGCAGGGCATCGCCGCGCTGCAGATGCTGCAGATCCTGGAGGGCTTCGACCTGGAGAGCATGGGACACAACTCGACGGACTACCTGCACGTCCAGACCGAAGCGAAGAAGCTCGTCTTCGAGGACCGCGCCCGCTTCTACGCGGATCTTGCCTTTGCCGACGTACCGGTCGAGGAGCTCGCCTCCGACGCGTACGCCGCCGAGCGACGCGCGATGATCGAGATGGACGAGGTGCTCTCCGAACCGTCGCACGGCGACCCACGCACGATCACCTCCGCCACCGAGAAGCTGGAGGAGGGCGATACGATTTACCTGACGGTGGCCGACTCGACCGGCATGATGGTCTCGCTCATCCAGAGCAACTACGCCGGCATGGGCAGCGGCCTCGTCCCCGACGGACTCGGCTTTATGCTGCAGGATCGCGGCGCGCTCTTTACGATGGAGAAAGACCATCCCAACGTCTACGAGCCGGGCAAACGCCCCTTCCACACGATCATTCCCGCGTTTGCGAAGAAGGACGGACAGCCCTGGTTGAGTTTCGGCGTGATGGGCGGGGCGATGCAGCCGCAGGGCCACGTGCAGGTTCTCTGCAACATGGTGGACTTCGGCATGAACGTGCAGGCAGCCGGCGATGCGGCCCGCTACCGCCACTACGGCAGCACGTCGCCCACCGGTGAGGCGATGCAGGGGCGCGGCACGTTGCGGCTTGAGACCGGCGTCACCCAGGAGGTTGTGAACGCTCTGCGCGGACGCGGCCACGACGTGCGCGTCGGCGGCGGAAGCTACGGCGGCTACCAGGCCATCCTCTTCGACGCCGACGAGGGCGTCTACCACGGCGGCACCGAAATGCGCAAGGACGGATACGTGGTGGGGTATTGAGCGGGGGAGCTTGGGGGCGTGGGAGCTTGGGGGCGTGGGAGCTTGGGGGCGTGGGAGCTTGGGGGCGGTGGACGCTTGGAGGCGGTGGACGCGGGGACGTCATGGATCAGTGATCATTGGGCATTGAACAGTGGGCGTGGATCAGCGAGGTGCCCTCCGATTCACGACTCACCATTCACGACCCACGATTCACGACTCACGATTCACGACTCACCGGGCTCATTCCAGCACGAAGTCGACGCTTCGCTCCACGCTTCGGTTGCTGATTTCGTCGGTGACGCGGACGGTGATGCGGAGGTCCTGCGGCCGGTCGGCGGCGAACTCGGTGAGGTCCAGTTCGATGAGTTCGTCGGTGCGGCGGGAGGTGCCGCGGTACACGGCGGCGGTGGCCGTCCGCGTCGCGTCGTCGGATCGGAAGAAGCGCGTCCAGCCCCGGCGGACCTTCTGCTCCACTTCGTAGGCGATCTCGTAGCGCGTCCGATCGTCGGCCCCGAACGTCAGGTGATACACCTCGAAGGCGAGCCGGACGGGCGTCGTCGGCGCCAGTCGGTCGAACGGGTACGGAACCCCGTCCGCACCGAAGGCCTCGGCAGCGGGTTCGTTCGTGGGCGCAACGAGCACGTGGAGGTCACTCATTTCTACGGTCCCGCTCGCCCGCAACGGCATCAGGGAGTCCGCTCGGGCCGTCGTGCGGCGCAGGTGTTTCCCCATCTGCATCCGTCCCCCGCTCTTCGTGACTCCGGACTGGTCCCATTGCAGGGCGAGGTGAACGGGCGTGGACGAGGCGCCGATGTCGAGGGGCGGGGCGGTGATTGGGCGGTCTTCCGCAACGGCAGCGGCCGGAACGACGTGCCGGGACCGAACGGTGCGGTCGGCTCGGTGCTCGGTGTCGTAGCGCGTCGCGGCAACGCTGACGATGGAGGGAGCGGCCTCGTCCGGAGCGTCTTCCGACTCGGGCGGCCGGAGATTGCCCGTCCGAAGTCCCCAGTACACCCGGCTCGCCGTCCGGCCGTCTGCCTGCAGCCGCCTCACCGTACGAACGGCGAGGGGCAGCGACTCCACCCGTGCCAAGAGGTTGGTGTGCTGGCGGGGCATCTCTTCCTGGCGCCGACGCGCGGCGGCGGCATCCTCGCGATGGGCCTGCGCGACGAGATCGGGGACGAACTGATTGGGGGCCTCGATGCCAAACAGCGGATCCTGCGAGACCGTCCGCTGCTGGCCGACGCCGGCCCCGACGGTCACCGACTGCACGCTCGACCCGCCCATCGACGCTCCGGTCGCGTTCTCCGCGCGCTGAATGGCGGCCTGGGTCTCCTGCCAGTCGGCATAATCGGCAATCGAACTGTAGCGCAGCCCAAAGTCCGGGTGCAGCAGGGCCAGTTGCCGGTAGATGTACCGGAGGGCCATCAGCGCCGAGTAGGCGATGTTGAGACCCCGGTCGTTCGCCCCCCGGTAGTGCTGCAGGTGCCGGGGCAGAAGGTCGTTCGGCTCGCCGATCGTGTAGCAGCCGCCCGGCTCACGGGTAAACAGGTAGTAGCCGCTCCGGTCGATGTGCGTGTAGCGCCAGAACGCGTTGTCCGGAAAGTCGGCCGGGGTGACGGCGACGCCGAAGCGATACACTTCTCGGAAGAACTCCGCCCCGTCGAAGTCGACCGGGCGGGCCGTGTTCGGAGGCCCGAACCGGAGATAGGCCAGGCCGCGGTCGTCGACCCCGCCGACGCGCTCGGGACAGGCGTAGCGCGTTTGAGCGATCGTGCGGCGCTGGAGGTGTTCTTCCAGGCGCTCGTTTTCGGAGGTGGCGGGAAACGGATCCAGGCTCCGCCACCACGTCCGCAAAGACGCCCCCGCCTCGTCCCGAAACGTCCAGGTGGCCGGCGCACGGTCCCGTTCCTGGTGGATGACGCGAGCGAGCACCTCGTCCGGCATCATCGGCGCCAGTTGGGCGACGTGACGCCGGTAGATGTCTTGCCGAGCGCCGGTGCTCGGGCCGATGGCACCAAGGAGATCGCGATAGACGTCGACGGCCTCCAGGCGCCGTCCGCGCAGCGTCTCGGGGGTGAGTTGGTCCAGGAAGGCACTCGCGAGGCGCGGAGGAATGCTCCGGCGCGCTTCTCCGGCCGCCCCGGTCCGCGCAGCGGGCCTGCCCGTCTCTTCCGTGGGTGCGTCCAGGGGGCGCCGAAGGGCCGCGATGCCTTCCTCCCAGGCCCTTCGGGCTGCCTCCGTCCGGCCAAGCTGCTGAAGGGCCGTTCCCAGCCAGTAGGACGCCGCGCCGTGCGTCGGGCTCACGTAGGCGGAGTCCGCCCGGAGGAGCGCGCGAAGCACCGGGAGGGCCTGCGCCGGCCGTCCGGCGTCGATCCACTGCCGGGCTGCCTCCATCTGCACCGCCGGTTCCAGCTCCCGGATCTGGACGTCGTCCAGCGAACGCATCGTCTGCGCCTGTGCCCCGGATACAGCGGCCGCCCCCAGCAGGAGCAGCATCCAGAGTGCGATCCCGCCCCACACGACACCGGCCCCGTTCCTCTCTCCCCCCGCGGGCTCGCTCCGGCGGACACCCCGTTCCCTGATCGTTTCCTGCGGTGACACCTGCATGATTCCCTCCTACCTGTTCCACCTCTTCAGCCTTCCGGCCCTCGTTCGTCCCGGCCCTCGGCCTTCCTTCGTCTTTTCTTGACACATCGGGTGGTTACACGGACGAGTGGCCCAAAAGAGCCGACGCGGTTGCAGCGGTCCGCCGCCCGCACTGCGGCGTGCCGAACGCGCCCGGAAGCGGGACGGGGAGGAATCCAGGGATCGGCCGCAGCGTGAAAGAAACGATGGGTCCCTCCCTTCCGCCGGCTCTTCCGTCTCGACTGTTTCTTCCTGCCCGATGGCAAAAGGTCGTCTTACCCAGCGCCAGAACGAGGCGTACGAGTTCATTCGGGACTACATGGACGCCAACCGCAAACCACCCACACTCGTGGAGATCGGCGAGGCCCTCGGCATCTCTTCGACGAACGGCGTCTACAAGCTCCTGCAGGCGCTGGAGGCGAAGGGGTACATCGAGCGGGAAAAACACGCCGCCCGGGGCATCGAGCTGGTGGAAGAGGAGTCCGACCCGTTCGGCTTCGGAAGCGACGGCCCGCCGCGCCTGCCGGTCATCAGCCCGACGCCGAGCGACGAACCGGAGCGCCTGCGCGAGGCGCCCCGGGGGACGCTGCGCATCGACCCGCGCCTGCTGCGCAAAGCCGCGTCGCCGGACCGCTGCCTCGTGGCACCGGCGGGCGACGACGGGATGAACGGGGCCGGCATCCACAAAGGCGACCTCCTCGTCATTGAAGAACGGGCCTGGGAAGACATCGAGAATGGCGCCGTGACGGCGGTTCTCGTGGAGGACCGCCTGCTCGTGCGCGAGTTTCACTTCGCCAACGATCGCATCCACCTGCGCCCGGCCGACCGCCACTACACGGAGGAGACGTTTCCGCCGGCCCATCCCGGCTGTTACGTCGTCGGGCGCGTCATCGGGCTGTTTCGGAGCGTGTAGGCGTCCGTCCGCACCGGCAGAGTCTCCGTACCGGCAACGCACGGGCCCTCCTATCGATCAACGGGAAAAATCACGCGGTTCCGGCTGCTCGACTTGACCTTCGTGACCGACTGGATCGGGACGCGCTTCGGCTCGCGGTTGGCCCGCTCTACGACCGCCTCCAGCCCGTCGACCGAAAAGCCGGTTCCAACCATCGCCTCCTCCTTCCGCCGGTAGACGATCACGTCGTCGGAGACGTCTACACCGAGGCTTTCGGGGGACAGGCGCCGGCCCGTGAGAAGCCAGATCAGCGCCGACTGTACGGCGGCATCGACCTCCGCAGAAGCCGTTGCGATCGTCCCTTCGGCAATCACGTCGCGCTCGCGGACATCAACGAGGGCGACCCCGACGACCGTTTCCTCCGACGGTCCGGCGGGAAACACGAAGAGTTCTTCCCGCCCGGTGGCGAAACTCGACACGATCGACAGGGCCGACGCACTTCGCTCGGCGACGATGCGTCGACGCGTCTTCGACCACCGGACGCCGTGGAGCGTCAGGACATACCGGCACCCGCTCACCGCCTGCAGGGAGTCGAAGGCTGCCGGCCGGGGTGTCAATCCGAACGCACTCTTCCGTCGCGATTCCGTCCGGCGGTAGACATTCTGAAGGGAGACGGGAGCCTCACTGGCCGGATCGCCGATCAGGCGAAATGCCTGGCCGGCTGCGGTGAGAAGTGGAGGGACGGCTTGTCCCACCGCCGCGTGCTCGGAGACGCGGCGGTAGTCGGCGACGACCGTGTCGGCAACGGACAACGGCACGACGGCCCAGCGAGCATTCCGGGCCGCTTCCACACCGGGGATCGGCTCCGGCGGCTTCGAAGCCGTGCATCCGGCGAGAAGAAGCGCAACGAAGACAAGCGCGGGACGGACGGAAGAGAGACGAACGGGCATGACGAACGGGACCTGGGGGCAAACGGCGAACCTGCTTCGTAGAAAGAGACGCCGGTTCTTCCCCGAAGGTCACGCCGAGCGCGGGTCGCCTCCATCCCTCCCTCCTCGATCCTCCACCCTCCATCCTCAATCCTCCACCCTCCATCCCCCCTGTTACATATCCGCCGATGCCAGCGGGATGACCTTGCGCTCCGGCGGCTGCGGACTCTCCATGAGGCCCTTCTCGCGTGCCACCTCCGCACAGGCGCTCACGAACGAGCGAAAGATCGGGTGCGGATTGCCGACGGTCGTTTTGTACTCGGGGTGGAACTGCACGCCGAGGAACCAGCGCTTGTCCGGCAGCTCCATGATCTCGACCAGGTCCGTCTCCGGGTTCACGCCGGAGAAGCGCATGCCCTCCTCGCGCAGCTTGTAGCGGAGGACGTTGTTGAGTTCATAGCGGTGGCGATGCCGCTCCTGCACGAGGTCCTCGCCGTAGATGTCGTGCGCCCGGGATCCTTCCACGAGCCGGCAGTCGTACTGTCCCAGCCGCATCGTGCCGCCCTTGTCCGAAATCCGCTTCTGCTCTTCCATCAGGTCGATGACCGGATGCGGCGTTTCGTCGTCGAACTCCGTTGAGTTGGCCTCCTCCCACCCGCAGACGGTGCGCGCAAACTCAATGACGGCGCACTGGAGTCCGAGGCAGATCCCCAGGAACGGCACGTCGTTCTCCCGGGCGTAGCGGATGGCGTGCACCTTTCCCTCGATCCCGCGGTCGCCGAAGCCCGGGGCGACGAGAACGCCGGCCACGTCGCCGAGCTTTTCCTCGACGTTCTCGGCCGTCAGGTCGTCGGACAAGACGTACTTGCACTCGACCTGCAGGGCGTCCTGCACGCCGGCAAGGATGAAGCTTTCGCTGATGGACTTGTACGCATCCTGATGCTCGACGTACTTGCCCACGAGCGCGATCGGAACGGTGTCCTCCGGGTTCTTCAGCTTGCGGAGGAAGTCGATCCAGTCGGAGAGGTCGGGCTGGCCGGTAACGTCGACGGAAGGTTCGTCGGCGTAGAACCGGTCGAATACGATTTCGCCCACCCCTTCGTCGCGAAGCAGCAGCGGCACTTCGTAAATCGTCTCGGCGTCGAGCATCTGGATGACCGCCTCCTGCTCGACGTTGCAGAAGAGCGAGATCTTGCGGCGGATGTCGGCGTCGAGCTCCCGCTCGGAGCGGCAGATGATGGCGTCCGGCTGCAGGCCGTGCGCGAGGAGTTCTTTGACGGAGTGCTGCGTCGGCTTCGTCTTCAGCTCTCCGGCCGCCCGCAGGTAGGGAACGAGCGTCAGATGCGAGATGAACGAGTTCTGCGGGCCGAGCTCGTTGCGAAGCTGGCGAATCGCCTCCAGATAGGGCTGGGCCTCGATGTCGCCGACCGTCCCGCCGATCTCGGTGATGACGACGTCGTAGTCGCCCGTCTCACCGAGCTTCAGCATCCAGTGCTTGATCTCGTCGATGATATGAGGGACGACCTGGACGGTCTTGCCGAGGTACGCGCCCTCGCGCTCCTTCGTAATCACCTCCTGGTAGACGCGGCCGGTGGTGACGTTGTTGGCCTGGCTCGTCGGTCGCCCGAGAAAGCGCTCGTAGTGGCCGAGGTCGAGGTCGGTTTCGGCACCGTCGTTCGTGACGTACACCTCGCCGTGTTCGTAGGGGTTCATCGTCCCCGGATCCACGTTGATGTAGGGATCGAACTTCTGGATCGTCACGCGCAGGTCGCGCGCGGCCAGAAGCCGGCCGAGGGAGGCGCTGAAGATGCCCTTGCCGAGCGAGGAGGTGACGCCGCCGGTGACGAAGACGTATTTGGTATGCACGGGACCGCTCCAGTTGCGAGTGTCAAATGGCGAGTGTCGAATGGTCCGCGCCGGCGGTTGCAACACCCCCGATCAAGCTGTGGACCCAGTTGGCAAGATAGGCGGCGGGACGGCACGGGGTCAATGCATCCCACCGGGTTCGTCCGTTGTTCGTTTGCAGGCTGGGGAGGCGGTGGACGCTGTGGAGGCTGTGGACGCTGTGGACGCTTGGACGCGTTGGACGCTTTGGACGCGTTGGACGCGGGGACGTCATGGATCAATGATCATTGGGCATTGAACACCTAGGTATTGAACAGTGGGCGTGGATCCACGAGGCACCCTCCGATTCACGACTCACGATTCACGACTCACGACCCACGACTCACATCCCACCACCCTCCATCCTCGATCCTCGATCCTCCATCCTCGACCCTCCATCCTCGACCCTCCATCCCGCGTCCCGCTTCAGAGCGTGTCGGCCCTGGAATTCGGGACGGTTTGATGCCGGCAGCCGGCCAGTCGGGAACCCGTCCGCGTCCGCCGAATGTGAAAGGACCGACCAGACGTTTGCCGCACGGGCAGCGTCTGCATGTCGCCCGATGAGGACCGCTTCGTCCTGCCCCGCGCCATCTGCCACTCGACTGGATTCGACGCCATGCCCGGCACGCCGCAGAACACCAAGAAGGAAAACGAGCGCGAGCTGAACTTCTGGGAGAACCTCTACTTCCCGGAGATATTTCGGGGGCTCGGGTTTTCGCTCAACAAGATCCGCAGCGAAAACTACACCTTCCAGTACCCGGAGGAGCAGTGGTATCCGCCGGACAGCTACCGCGGCCGGCCGGTCCTCGTCGAAGAAGAGGGACGGCCCCGCTGCGTGTCCTGCAACCTCTGCGCCCGCGCCTGTCCGCCGCTCGCCATCTCCATGCAGTCGAAGGAGGTGGACAACGTGAAGGAGCGCGAGCCGGACTGGTTTGAGATCAACATGCTGCGCTGCATCTACTGCGGGTTCTGCGAGGAGGTGTGCCCGGAGGAGGCCATCGTGATGTCGAAGGAGTACGACCTCACCTTCACAAGCCGCGACGAGGCCGTCTTCGATCTCGCCCGCCTCTTGAAGCCGAAGGACCAGGTGCAGGACCGCCTCGATTACCTGGACCAGTACAAGAACCAGCAGTTCGGCCAGCAGTGGGACTTTCAGCATGAGAACAACCTTCACAGCGTCAAGGATCAGCACTTCCTCGACTGGCTGGCCGAAGAGGGCATGGACGACCTCGACACCACCCACAACCGCGAGGATCGCATGGCCACCGCCGGCGACCAGGAGTGGGGCCCCCGCGAAGGCACCCCGGAAACCGAACACAAACCGGAGTAGTGTCTGGGGGGATGGGCGTTTGGGCGTGCTGCCGTTCCCTCGACGTTCTCTCCCCTCCCCGCTTCCCCAGCCTTCCAATCTTCCCCACTCCCACGCTCCCTACCCCCCACACTCCCACGCTTCCCCCATGGCCGACGTTACGGACTTTGGCGACGTGCTGCCGGACGACCGCAGGGACCTGCGGGATGCCCTCATCGACCAGATGGAGTACCTGATCGACGAGATCCGCGCGCTGAAGACGGTCGTTCATCAGGTGCCCGATGACGTCCAGGGCGGGCGGCCGACGGAGCAGGACCTGTCGATGAAGGAGCTCTACGGCGTGATCGCTTCGCTGGACCGCGGCCCGCGCCGCCAGGCCATCGAACGCGTCGTGTCGGAGGAGGACCCGGAGATCGCGCTGCCGGACTCCGCCGCCCTTGCGGAGGCGGACGCATGGAACGACCAGGACATCGACGCGGTGCTCGACGCCGTACAGGAGGCCCGCGCCGGCTTCGTCGAGACGCTGCGCGCGCTGCCGCTCGAGCAGTGGGAGCGCCGCGCCGACGTGGAGGGCGAAGAACTGACGGTCTTCGAGCTCGTCTACCGCATGGCCAAAAACGACATGCAGCGGATGCGCGCGCTCGGCCACCGCCTGCACGGCGCCAACCTCAGCCCGGACGGCGACGAACCGCTCCCGCAATGACGAGGGGGCAATGTCGAGTCTTGCGTGGAGCGTAGAGCGCCTCGGCCGCCGGTTGTCCCCATTCGACCTTCGACCCTCGACCCTCGACAATGGCTAAGGATACCGGCCTTTCGTACGACGATCTAGCGACGTCCTTTCGCCACAAGAACTTCGAGCCCCTCTACTTCTTCTTCGGCGAAG
>CAKZLV010000282.1 GCA_937127285.1 uncultured Bacteroidota bacterium | reverse complement strand
GGCGTTGAACGTCGGACGTTGAGCGTTGGACGTTGAGCGTTGGACGTTAAGCGTTGGACGTTGGGACGAAGGCGCCGGATGCCGGGAGGATACGGATCAAGGATCAGTGCGCCCTGGCTACTGGACCGCTCCCGCTTCATCCATCCGGCCTGCCGGTCGTCCACATGCCCCGCCGCCCAACCGCCCACACGCCCCGCCGCCCAGACGCCCCAGCGTGCGCGCCCTACTCTTCCTCGGCCGTTTCGATGATCAGGCCGGTGGACGCGCCGCAGTCGGTACAGGGAAGTTCGATTTTCACGCCGGCGTCCGTCATCTCCGGGTCCAGGTTGTCGAGGAGCGATTCGGTGAGGGTGTTGGGGGACTCGGCCAGGTCGTCGCCGCCGATTTCCGCCAGGACGGCGTCGGTCGGACGGATGGCTCCCTCGTCGTCAAACGAAGCCAGCAGGGTTCGGCAGTCGTCGCAAATGAGTTCGCGGCTCTGGTCGGTCTTCAGGTGAAGTCCCATGCGCCTATCGGTTGTGATCGAAGAGAATCGATGCGTACACGCCGAAGGGATCGGAGACGCGGCCCGACGTGTTCCGCCCGGTTCGGCTGCGGGAGGCGAGCGGGAGATCACGCGGCCGCGTCGCCATCGCCCTGCCCCCGCAGCCGGTAGACGCCGTAGCCGAGGCCCGCAGCCAAAAGCCATTCGAGACCGCCGAGGGGAAGGAGTACGATCACCGTCAGCGTCTGCGACGACCGCCTCCTCGTTCCCGTCCACAAAGACGCGATACGCATTCGTGGCATCTCGCCGGATTCCAACGATCTGGATGTCACCCGGTGTCGTATTGGCGTGTGGGGTGGTGACAGCGCCTCCACGAAAAACGCCCGGCCCGCCGTGCCGACGGGCACGACAGACCGGGCGGGAGCCTCGGTCGGACGGACAACCGATGGGCGGCGTCAGGCCCGCATCTTGGGCCGCCGCAGGACGGTCTCGTCCACGACCATCGGCACCGCACTCTCGGCGAGACAGTTTTCTTGATCGGCGATCGCCGTCTCGGCCTCCGGAGAAGTCATCCCCGCCTCGTAGGCCTCGCGGCTGTCGAACTGGATTTCGACCACGTTGTCGTACGGCAATCCGTCGTCCGCTTCACCCGGAACGGCAAAATTCTGGACGTAGCCGCGCAGGCCGGGGATTTTCTCGACGAGGGGGACGTGCGTCTCGAGCACGTATTCTTTGAACTGCTCCATCGTCATGCTGGGGTGCTTCCGCGCAAAAAAGAGAACCTTGAACATGGGAACGGGGATCTGAATGAGAATGGAATCGACGGTATCCTCCGGCATCGTACACGACAACCATCGGGCGCTCCCTCCCATTCGGCGGCAACCGCCCCTACCCAGCACGTCCTACCCAGCACGTCCGGCCGCACCCCGATGCGCCACCTTTTTCCTCTGGGCAATGCCCCGCTTGAGGTCGGAACCAAGCCCGGGATGACGAAAGCAGCAGGGGTTTCGCCGCGAGATCGGGAGGGGGAAGGCCGGAAACGATTGTCGCGTCCACGGACCCATCGGAGCGATGCGACCGGTGGCCCGGCGGCACCCTGTGTAGATTGGAAGAAGACCGGGGTTCCCGGCGGTAGATTACGGTTTCATGGCCCCTTCCTGCAATCATCCTGAACGGGCGGCCGCGCCGCTATAACCCCGTCACCCCGAGCCGCTCCTTCAACGCGTCGATGCGGTCGCGACTCAGACTGAGACGCGTTCCGTCTTCGAGGCGAACGGCGTAGTCTCCCCCGCCTCCGCGCAGGATGGCATCCACCTCGCCAAGGCGAACGATCGTCGACCGGTGAATGCGCATGAACGCCTCCGGATGGAGCCGCTCCTCCAGCGTCTTCATCCGCTCGCGAATGAGATGCGTCTCCTCGCCGGTGTGAAGCTCGGCGTAGGAGCCGTCCGCCTTGACGTACTCCCCGCACGAAAGAACGGGGATTCTTAAGCCGCTTGCGCGGCTCTCTCACGCTTCGACGTGGCTGCTCCTGAAGGAGTCTGACTACCACTCAGCGGATTACACCACATGTGCGGTCGGTACCGCACACCCGCGGGGGACGCCATAGCCCCAGCTACTCGGAGAGACGAACCTGTCGGTTCGTCCTGCCCGAGATACTTCTGTCGGATATTGGCTGCGCCTACGATGTCTCGATGCCCTTCAAACCCACACGAACAGATGTAGTCTCTGCCGTGTGGTTTATGTCTGCTTCCGCAGGACGGGCACGTCTGAGACGTGTAGGCTTCACCGACGCGCTCCACGGTCATTCCGTGCAGTCGCGCCTTGTACTCAATCATACGAACAAACTCGCCGTAGACCCACTGGTGGAGCCGTTGGTTCGTCTTCGATCCGTAGTCGATCCGTTCGCGGATTCCTGTCAGGTCGCCCACTACAACTGTTCCGACCCGTCTCTCGTGGAGGGTCTTGATCAGTCGCGTGGACTGCTTGTGCAGGAGATCCTTGATCTGGTTGCGGATCTTACTCAATTGTCGGTTCTTGGCGTGAATCAGACGCTTCCATCGCCTGCTGCCGCGTACTTTCCGGTCGATCTTTGAGTCGAGACGTGCTTTCGTTCGGTTCTGTTGACGACGCAGACTTCGAAGCTCTCTGCCGCTCACGGTCCAAGCCTCGTCTTCGGTGTAGACAGCAGCAAGGTGAATCTCACCGATGTCGATACCCGCGATCTTTGAGCCGTTCGGCTCTTTGTCCTCTTCGACCTTGTACTGGCACCGAAGCTCGTACTGGTCGCCATCCCACCCGATCTCGATTCGTTTCGGTTCTGTCTTGGAAGGCCAGTCGATCAGCACGGGGTCGTTCCCTCGCCCGTTGGAGAGACGCAGCACGCCGTCATCTTGAAGACGAATCGCAGAGGACTTCCACTGGACCTTGAAATACCGCTTCTGCTTGTAGGGCGGGCGCAGGCCCTCATAGTTACCGTTCTTCCGTTTCTTACGCCATGATTGGAGAGAATCATCGAAGCTATCCGCAACAGCCTGAGCCGACTGGCTGTGCAGCCCGTTGAATCCCTTGCAGTACATCTTTTGAGTCTGACCTTTCGAGAGCCAGTAGCCCTGCCTGCGCACGAAGCGCCAGTGCCACGTTGCCACAGTGGACCATAGATCACCGGCCCGACGCGCCAAAGCGTCAAGCTGATCGGTGCGGCCCAATTTGAGTTTGCGCGTGAGGTACATGCCGTTAATGATTCTTCTGGTCTTTGATGTACTGCCGGATCGTGTCTTCCGAGATATGACCGATTGTTTCAATGTAGTAGCTTCGAGTCCAGAGCGACGGCAGGCGGCTCTTCAACGACGGAAACTCTTCGCGGAGTCGCCGTGACGTTAACCCTTTGAATTGTTGCACGATATGGTGCGGCGCGAGAGCGGGGCTGGCGTTAACGAACAGGTGGAGGTGATCTGGCATAACCTCCATTTCCTCAATTTCGACCTCAAGCTCCTCTGCTTTATCGTGCAGAAGCTCTTTGAGTCGAATCTCAACATCTCCCTCCAACACCTTGCGCCGGTATTTTGGGCACCAGATGATGTGATAGCAGACGTTGTAGACTGTTGATGTGCTTGTCTTCCATCGTTTGCTCATAGCAAAACCTTATATGACTTCCAGCCATATAAGGTTTTGTTCCTAATCATAGGGGGATTCATCCTCCAGCTAAAGCAGGGGGCTTTCTCCACGAGCAGACCCTAACGAAGTGTCGTAAAGTTTCGCTGGAAGCGGCCCCCGCTCTCTTCTTCCGCCCCCCGCCGAAAGCCGTAGTTGGTAAAGAAGCGCCAGGCGCCGGTCTGGTAGCCGACGTTGCCCGAGGCGGTGACGGACTCCTGCGTGCCGCCCCCGGCCGTAATGCCGCCGCTCCATCCGGCGTCCCGATTCCGTTTCAGGACGATGTTCAAAATGCCCGCCGCGCCTTCCGGCTCTTCCTTCGCCGACGGGTTCGGAATCACCTCGACGCGCTCGACGGCCGACGCCGGAAGACTCTCCAGAAAGCTGGCCAGGGACTGCCCGGACAGCGACGTCGGCTCCCCATTGACGTGGACGCGTACGCCCTCGCTGCCCCGGAAACTAATGCTCCCGTCCAGGTCCACCTGGATGGACGGAAGATCGTTCAGAACCGTTCGGGCCGATCCCCCGGCCGTCACGAGCTGCTGATCCGTGTTGTAGACCGTCCGGTCCGTCTGAATCTCAACAGCGGGACGCTGGGCGCTGACGGTCACCTCCTGCAGCTGCTCCGTCTCCTGGGCGAGTTCAATCTTCTCCAGGTTCCGCTCCGGACGCGTGCGGGTGAGCCGCACATCCGTGTACCGAGCCGTCACAAAACCGACGAATCGGACGCGGACCGTGTACGTGCCGTACGGGAGACCCGACACGGTAAAGCGACCGCTCTCGTCGGTGACGACCCCAGTTACCAGGCTGGAATCCGACGGCGCGCGCACCTCCACGGTCGCGCCGGCGAGGGGGTCTCCCGTATCGGCTGCAAGGACGCGGCCGGTCACGCGGCCGTTGTCCCGACTCTCCTCCGGCGGGGCGTCCTGTTGAGCGAACGCCGCGTCACCGGCCCCGAAGACCAGAAGGAGCGGCACGAGGACGAGAAGGGGAAGGCAGCGATCGGTCACGGTAGGAATGAAGGTCACCGGTGCGACGTCGGGCTTGTGATGAGTCGAGCGAGGGTCGGGATGCAGGATCGGGATACACATAGCGGGTCTCGCCGACGGTGATTCCCGGATCTCTGCGAAGCGCACACAGCCGCAACGAGTTGCACCGTGCGTGGAATGACGTGTGCGGAGACGGTCGCGCCCCGCCTGCGCGCCCTCTGCCTACCTGCACGCCCCCCTGGATGCCGGTCCAAACAGCAGGCGGACTCGGCAGTTGTAGGATCGGACCGTCCGGCCCCTCCGCCACCGACCGGCTGCTCGACCCGCTGCTCGACGGGCGCAGCATCCGCCTGCTGTGGCCTCTGCGGCGCAACGGGTGATGGCGGAGCCTCCCGGTCGCCCCTCTCACCGTTTTCGACCACCGACCCCTTCACTCGACATGGCACGAGGCGTTAACAAAGCAATCCTCATCGGCAACCTGGGCCAGGACCCGGAGCTGCGGTACACCCAAAGCGACACCGCCGTCTGCAACATGCGCGTGGCGACGACCGACTCCTACACGGACCGCGACGGCAACGAGGTGGAGCAGACCGAGTGGCACAACGTCGTGGCCTGGGGACGGCTGGCCGAGATCTGCAACGAGTACCTGGAAAAGGGCTCCCGCGCGTACTTCGAGGGGTCGATGCAGACGCGCTCCTGGGAAGACCGGGACGGCAACACCCGCTACACGACCGAGGTGAAGGCGCAAGAGGTCCAGTTCCTCGGACGGGTAGCTGGGGACGGGGCGGGGTCATCCCCTCCCCCACCGCGCGGCCCACGCGGCGGATCGGGCGGCAGCTCGTCCGGTGGAGGGGCATCGTCCGGCGGGAGGGGATCGTCCGGCTCGGGACCGTCCGGTCCCGGCGGGGGTGGCAGCAGCGACGGAGGCGGCGATGCCTTCGAACCCGACGACGAGCTTCCGTTCTAGAGAATAGGAAATAGATTCTGGACAGGAAACGGACGTGCTCGAGCCGTACGTACTGGTAGAACAAACAGATAGCCGCCGGGGAAGATGTGTACACGTCTTTCCCGGCGGCTTTTCAATGGCAGACCTCGGTGGATCAGCGCTGGACGTTAATCACCTCGATCACCTTTCGACTGTGTCACGCGTCAGCGCCCGTTTCCCGGCGCGGGAGCTCGGCCGGCTTCACCCCGTTGGCCGGCTTCCGATCGGCGGCTTTCGGTTTCTGCCCCCGTACCCAGAACGGAAGCGCGAAGAGATACACACCCGTGACCCAGAGCCCCAGAACCAGGACCGCCGAGGGAAGGAAGACCCCCAGTTTCGCGCTCTCGTGAAACCAGGAGCCGTCGTGAATGGCTTCGATCACGTCGGAGCGTCGCTGAGCGACCTGAAGCACGTCTCCGGTGTGGGCATCGACCTGCACCTCCCACCCGTTCGCGCCCCGAACCTTCACAACCCCCTTCGCGGGTCGCACATCCATCCGGTCGACGTCCTCCCAGCCGGTAATGCCCGCCTCCCCGGCCTGCGCTGCGGCATTCAGTATCTCGGAAAGGGCAAGCTCGGGGCCCCCAGATGCCGATCCCACCTGCGTCGGCGGTTGGATCCAGTCGACCTCTTTCTTGACCTGCAGGAGCAGGCCGCTGAGGAGCACGACGAGGAATGGAAGCAGGATGATCACCGATGCCCATCGGTGCAGCTTCCGCAGATGAATCCGGGGGTTGAAGGACATGCGAAGACACGTGCAGGGACGGAGAAACGAACGGAACGTTTGTTCGTCAACGAATCCGTCCGGTTCCGGTTTTGCCTGGAGACCTCCCCCCCACCGGAGATCTCGATCCGGGGGATCCCTGCGTACCGACCCTCCCCCCTCGACGCAGCCTTCTCGAACTACCGCTTGAAGGCGACGACCAAATACTCAGCCGGTGAGTCGCCATCGTTTTCCACCTGGTGCATGCCGGCACCGTGGTCGTGCAGATCGCCCTCGGTGAACGATCGCTCCCTGCGCTCATCGGTCTGCAAGTCGATGAATGCCAGCGTGTACTCCGTCAAAGCATACACGATGCGCGGATAGCCAGCGTGCGGTGGCAGCGAAGCGCCGGGGTCGAGCGTGATGCGGTGAACGATCGCTCGATCGTTTTCCAGCAGCACCTCGTGCGTTGCGCCGTCGGGCATGGACATCGTGTCGAGGGTTTCTCCATCGGGCGACACATCGCCCAACGCCTTCTCGGTTCGCTCAAACACGAGATAGGAGGCGTCACCGGTGCCCGTATTGACGACGCTGTGGACGCCGCCGGAATGGAAGTGAACGTCGCCCGTTTCAAACGATCGCTCTCGCCCCTCCGCATCGCTCGTGTCCAATCGCACCGTGTATCCAGTCACCGCATAAATCACCCGGTCGCCGCCTTCGTGCGAACCGATGGCCGCGCCCGTGGGAAGGTCGATGCGGTGGACACGGGCGAACGGCGCTTCGTAGAGTATCGTCACGTACTCGCTCTCGAGGGCCGCCAGACGGGTGGCCGGCTCCGATTCCATATCGTCCGCCGTTCGGTCGCCGCCGTTCGCGCACCCTCCCAGCACCAGAAGCCCGACCAACAGGATGAGGATGGGCTGTTGAATGCGACCCGGGCGTATTTCTCGCTGTGGCGTCTGCATGGCTCGAACAATCAGGGGTCGAATCACCGTGGAGGGGGGCTCGCGGAGCTCGGGGGCTTGCCGCTGCGGCGCCGGATCAGTAGCTCACGACCGTGTCTGCATTTATGAAGAGCTCGACGATCGATTCTTGCGTCCCCATTTCAAAGCCCCGACGGAGTTCATCCGGTTCCACTCCGCCGAGTTCGGCGCAGTGGGGGCAGACGAGGACGGTGCCGCCGCCGTCAATATACGTTGACAGAAGCGCGGCGAGGTCGGTGTCGCCGTAGGTCAGAAGCGGCTGTCCCTCCTCCCCCATCCGTACGCCCTCCCGGTCGACGAAAATCGTCACGTCCGCTCCGGCGTCCTGCATCTGGCGGGCCAGGCCCACTCCCATCGTCGCCGCGTGGAGGTCATTCGAATACTGGCCGATGTGGACGACGACCGTTTTCTCCGCGTCCTGGGCCCAGACCGGTGCCGACGGAAAGCCCCCACCGGCGACGGCAAGGACGAGGACGGCGAGCAACGCGACCCGTAAGGTGGGAAAGCAGACTCCGGACTTCGTCATCTGTTTGATCGCAAGAGTTTGGGGGACTATTTCACCCTGCCGGACGATCGGACCGAGTCGACCCATCGACCTCCGTGCAGCCCGGCCCGTCCAGATCGCACCATGTGGACACACCGGTCGTGTACACGCAAAGACACCATCGGACGACGAAAGTGGAGGTGGCTCTTTGGATCGACGTGCTACCTCTTCCGTGCGCCCGGCGGGTTGTCCTGGACGGCCGGTGGAACGTAGCCAATGGAGAGGGCCTTCGTTCGCGCACGGTGGAGAAGCTGCGTGGGACGACGAACCTGTACCGCACAACGTGCCTGCGGAAAAGGTTGTGGGGACGGGACGGGAGAAAGCGACGGGACGCCCCGGGCGTGCAGAGATGCTGAATCCTCGGGAGATACTGGACAATCGGGGGGCGATGAGAAACCGGAGACGCACAGGAGACATGAAACAGCTGAGGTAAACAGCCGGGCTCGACGCTCCGATCACTCATAGCGACAAGTGGCGCTTCGCACACACTCCCTCCGCGCGAACGTGCCACAGAGAGCACGACCGGTGACCGGTACCAGCTTCCCAGTGGGTGGTGGAGCCTC
>CAKZLV010000281.1 GCA_937127285.1 uncultured Bacteroidota bacterium | reverse complement strand
GCGCCGGAGGCAAGAATGCGCCGGGGGAGAAGGCGCAGGGGGGGAACACTCGGCAAGAGCAGACCAGGCGAGCGAAAACCCAGAAAGAGAAAACCCAGGGAGGGGAAGACGCGGGGGGAGCAGCCGGTTCGCGGATCGTCACCGTCGAGGGACAGCCCTGTCGCGTCTGCACCCACCGGTTGCGGCAGAGTGGCTGCCGCAACGCGGCGGCCCGTCACCGCTCCCGGCCGGATCGCGATCTCTGGGTTGTACGGCTGATGCCGGCGCTCCCGGATGGGGATCCGGGGGAGGATCCGGATGGGGATTCGGATGCGGAGCCGGTCGAGCCCCCCGAGGCCCCTGCAAGCCCGAGCCTGGAGGCGGCCGGTCCTGCCGAGCGGCCGTTCTTCCGGGAGGTCATCGAGCAGATGCGGGAGCCGCTGGCGAGCCTGCGGGCGGCGATCGAGACGATCGTTCGCGTGCCGGACCTGGACGCCCCCGCCGCCGGGCAGTTGCAGGACATTGCGGCGGCACAGGCCGTGGTGTTGAGCGACATCTTGGAGGAGGCCGTTGCCGCCTACACCCATCGCTTCCTGCACCGCCGTCCCCTGAAGCCGCTGGATGCCCGGACGCTCCTGACCGACGCCGTTCGAGAGATGACGGCCGGGATGGACGTCCCGGTGCGGGTGGACCGGTCGCCAGGGGGCGGGCCGCCTGCTGCGGCACTGCGGATCCGGGGGGAGGCGTCTGCCCTGCGGGCCGCCCTCCGGTTTCTGGCCGAGCGGGTCGCGCACGCGACCCGGCCCAATGCCCTCGTCCTGCGCGCCGGCCGGCAGCACGCGGTGGTCACGCTGGATCTGTGCTGGCGGGGGGCGGCGACCCTCACGCCGGACCGGCTCCAGGCCTGGACGCAGGAGGCGCTGCCCTGGGGAGATCGCGCCGCCCAGGTGCGGCTCGACCACATCCTGGAGCGCCACGACGCAGAGGTCTGGATTGACGCCGGCCGCGAGGGCCGGTCGTGCCTGCACGTGTCGCTGCCCGCAGAAAAAAATTTCTCAGATACTTGAAATGGCGTCTCCCGTCCATTACGTTCGAGTAAACTTCAGGGAAAAGCGCTTCCGTTTCTCTGCGTGGAGCCGGATCTATTAGGCTATACAGCTTCAAGACATTACTCGTCAGTAATAAAACGTCAAACACCCGGAAATCCCCTGCACCATGGCCGATCAGGAACCGCAAGTCACCGCCGCCTACTCCGGGCGGGACGACGTGTACGAACCGTCCGAGGCGTTTCGGGCCGAGGCCCACATCTCGTCGATGGAGGAATACGAAGAGATGTGGCAGCGCTCCGTCGATGAGCCGGAGGCCTTCTGGCGCGAGTGTGCCGACCGCATCGACTGGTTCGAACCGTTCGACACCGTCAAAAACGTCTCCTACGAGCCGCGCAACGTCTCCATCAAGTGGTACGAGGGCGGCGTGACCAACGCCTGCTACAACGCCGTCGACCGGCACCTCGACGACCGCGCCGAGCAGACGGCGCTCATCTACGAGCCGAACGACCCGCGCGAGGACGACCCGGAGGAAATCACCTACCGGCAGCTCCACGCCGAGGTCTGCCGCTTCGCCAATGTGCTGAAGCAGCATGGCGTCGAAAAGGGCGACCGCGTCACCCTCTACCTGCCGATGATCCCGGAGGCGGCCTACGCCATGCTCGCCTGCGCGCGAATCGGGGCCGTTCACTCGGTCGTCTTTGCCGGCTTCTCGCCCGACTCGCTCGCCGACCGGATTCAGGACTGCGAGTCGACGTTTCTGATTACCGCCGACGAGGGCCTGCGCGCCGACAAAACGGTTCCGCTCAAGGCCAACGCCGACCAGGCCCTGGAAGACTGCCCGGACGTTGACACGGTCCTGGTCGTTCAGCGCAGCGGCGGGGACGTCAACTGGGTCGACGGCCGCGACGTCTGGTACCACGAAGCCGTCCAGAACGTCGACGACGAGTGCCCGGTCGCCCGCATGGACGCGGAGGACCCGCTGTTTATTCTGTATACGTCCGGGTCCACCGGCAAGCCGAAGGGCGTCCTGCACACGACGGGCGGCTACTGCGTCTACACCAGCCTCACCCACGAGTACGTCTTCGACTACCACGAGGGCGACGTCTTCTGGTGCACGGCCGACGTCGGCTGGATTACCGGCCACAGCTACATCGTCTACGGCCCCCTCATCAACGGCGCCACGCAGGTCTTCTTCGAGGGAACGCCGACGTACCCGGATGCCTCCCGCCTCTGGAATGTGGTCGACAAGCACGACGTCAATATTTTCTACACGGCGCCGACCGCCATTCGCGCGCTGATGCGGCAGGGGGAGGAGTACGTCGAGCAGACGGACCGCTCGTCGCTGCGCGTCCTCGGCACCGTCGGCGAGCCGATCAATCCGGAGGCCTGGCGCTGGTACTACAACGTCGTCGGCAACGGAACCTGCCCGATCGTCGATACCTGGTGGCAGACCGAAACCGGCGGCATTATGATTACGCCGCTACCGGGGGCGGTGGCGCAGAAGCCCGGGTCGGCGTCGAAGCCCTTCTTCGGCATCCAGCCCGAGGTGGTCGACAACGCCGGCACCGTGCAGGAGGGCGCCACCGAGGGCATCCTCACGATTGCCGACTCCTGGCCGGGACAGATGCGCACGGTCTACGAAAACCACGAGCGGTTTCAGAACACCTACTTCTCGCAGTTCCCGGGCAAGTACTACACCGGTGACGGCTGCCGGCGCGACGAGGACGGCTACTACTGGATTACCGGCCGCGTCGACGACGTGCTGAACGTGAGCGGCCATCGCATCGGCACGGCCGAGCTCGAAAGCGCGCTCGTTTCGCACGACCAGGTCGCGGAAGCCGCCGTCGTCGGCTATCCCCACGAAGTGAAGGGACAGGGCATCTTCGCCTACGTGACCCTCATCAAGGGGATCGACCCGTCGGACGACCTGCGGGAGGCGCTCGTGGGGCACGTCCGCGAGCACATCGGGCCGATCGCGAAGCCGGACCACATCCAGTTCACCGCCTCGCTGCCGAAGACGCGCTCCGGCAAGATCATGCGCCGCATCATCCGCAAGATCGCCGCGGGCGAGTTCGACGATCTGGGAGACACCTCCACCCTCGCCGATCCGGGCGTCGTGGACGACCTCATCGGCGACCGGAAGAAGGTGGATATCGGCGCGAAGTAACGTGAAGTAAGGGGCTTCTCCGCTCGCGCCTTCCCCGAACCAGACCGCACCGAATGAGACCGCACTGAACGAGAACGCACCCTTTCCCCGAGCAAACCACCCGAAACGAAAAAAGGATGCCCGGTCGATCCATGGAGCTGGGCGAACCGGGCATCCCTTTCGTGTGACACTGCCGATGGCGGCCGGTTGAACTCTGGCAGGAGCGGTCCGGCCGATCGGTGTGCCTGTGCTATCCCATAACCCCATCCGTCGGATTATCCTCTAGATGCGATTATGAGATTTGCATCGATCTCAACGCCCGCCCCGAGGGGCTGTTTCGCCCTCGTGTGCGCCTTTGTGCTGGCTGGTCTCCTGGGTCTGCCGAGCGGTGCCGCCGCGCAGACCTTCGACGTCAGCGGCTTCGTTAAGTCCTCTACGTACTACGACACCCGGCAGGTCGTGGCGGCGCGCGACCTCGATTTTCTGCTCTATCCGACGCCCAACAACCCCAACGCAGACGACCCGAGCGATCGCGACAACCTCGGGTCCTTTCAACTCTTCTCTCGCCTCGGCCTCAACGTCGGCGAGTTCGACGAGCAGGTCCTCGGGGCCGACGTCCGCGGCTACTTCGAGGCCGACTTCTTCGGGCCCGGCAGCTTCTCGGCGGCACCGGACCAGGAAAACTTCTTTCGTCTCCGGCGCGGCTTCGCGGAGATGACCTGGGAGAACCGATCGGTGCTCTTCGGCCTGGAGTGGTCGCCGCTCTTTACGCTCGGCGCCTACCCGCACACCGTGGCCACCGAGGCCGGCGCTCCGTTCAACCCCTTCGCCCGGCAGCCGATGATCAAGCTGACGCTGGACCGGGGCACCGTCCGCTTGATCGGGATCGCGGCCTGGCAGTTCGACGCCTTCGTCGACGCTCCCCTCGCCAATGCTCCCCTCGCCGATGCCTCCTCGACGCCGCTCGGCGGGATCGACGCCCAGCAGCAGTCGGCCCTTCCCGGCCTGCACGGCCACGTTCAGTACACGGACGGCGACCTGCTTCTCGGAGCCGGCGCCTATCTGAAGTCGCTGCGCCCGTTTCCGCTGGGCGACCGGTTCTTCTCCGGAGCCGGGACGGCCTACCTGAGCTATGCGCCGTCCGGCTACGTCATCCGCGCCAAGACGGTCTACGGCAGCGTGCGCGATCACGTCGGCATCGGTGGCTACATCTACGATCCGGCAGCGGCCGACGCGTTCGGCGACGCGGACGCATTTCAACAGCTCAACACGTGGTCGGCCTGGCTGGAGCTGGAGCAAACCGGCACCGTCGCCCCCGGCCTTTTCGCCGGCGTCCTGACCAATCGCGGCGCGTCCGATGAGATCGACGGCGCCGAGGAGAGCATTGCCTACGCCACCCGGGGCGTCTCCCCCGCCGGCCCGAGCGTCGCCACCGTCTGGGAAATCGCCCCGCGCCTGGCGCTGAATTACGGACCGATGCGCTTCGCCTTCGAGGTGCAGGTGACCACGGCCCAGTACACGGCGCGCCTCGATGACACCTTCGCCCCCGACCCCCTCGACGACGAGGAATCCGTCACCAATATCCGCGGCGACTTCAGCGTCTTCCTGTTTTTCTAATGTCGGAACCCCGGCATCGTCCGGATACCGGTCCGGCGCCGCCTCCAATCTATCCGCCTATCCACCCGTCCACCCGTCCACCCCTCCAACCCCGAAACCCCATGTCCGACCGACCCGACATCGACCGCGTCACGTACTGGAAAACGCAGATCCGGCGCACGTCCATCCTGCTGATCGTGTGGTTCGTCGTCGCCTACGTGATGAGCATTTTCCTGGCCGAGACCCTCAACAGCATCAGCTTCGGGGGAATTCCCTTCGGGTTCTGGATGGCCCAGCAGGGCAGCATCTTCGTGTTCGTGAGCCTCGTCCTGATCTACGCCGTGACGGCCGACCAGCTCGACAAGGACGCCGGGGTGGCCGAGTCGGACGACAGCACGTCCGCCCCCGGAGAAAGCCACTGACCGACCCCCGCCGATTCGTTTCGCCGACTGCATCTGACGAGGTTTAGCTATGAGCATCTTGACCTGGACCGCCATCTGGGTGGTCATCACCTTCTCCGTCTACATCGGGATCGCGATCTGGAGCCGCGTCGCCGACACGAAAGGCTTCTACGTCGCCGGCCAGGGCATCCCGACCGTCGCCAACGGAATGGCCGTCGGGGCCGACTGGATGAGTGCCGCCTCCTTCATCTCGATGGCAGGGCTCGTCTCGTTCATGGGATTCGACGGGTCCGTCTATCTCATGGGCTGGACGGGCGGCTACGTGCTGCTCGCCCTTCTGCTGGCCCCGTATCTCCGAAAATTCGGCAAGTACACGGTGCCGGATTTCGTGGGAACCCGCTACTACTCGGACACCGCCCGCGTGGTCGCGGCCGTGGCCGCCCTCTTCGTGTCGTTCACGTACGTGGCCGGACAGATGCGCGGGGTCGGCGTGGTGTTTAGCCGCTTCCTCGGCCCGTTCCTCGAGCCCCTCGCCGCCGGCCTCGGGGTGGAGGTGATCACGATCGGCGTCATCATCGGAATGTCGATCGTCGCCCTCTACGCGGTGCTGGGCGGGATGAAGGGCGTGACCTGGACGCAGGTGACCCAGTACTGCGTCCTCATCGTCGCCTACATGATCCCGGCCGTCGCGATTGCCTTCGACCTCACGGGCAACCCCATTCCGCACGGCGCCATCGGGGAGGTCCTGCCGCGCCTCGACCAGCTGCAGACCGACCTCGGACTGAACGCCTACAGCGGCCCCTTCGCCAACCTCGACATGCTGAACGTCTTCTGCATCACGTTCGTGCTGATGACGGGAACGGCCGGGCTGCCGCACGTGATCGTCCGGTTCTACACCGTCCGGTCCGTGAAGGCCGCCCGGTGGTCGGCCGTCTGGGCGCTCGTCTTCATCGGCATCCTCTACACGGTCGCCCCCGCCGTTGCGATGTTCTCGCGCCTGGAGATTCTGCAGTCCTTCAGCGAACTCGGCGCGCAGGGGATGGCCCAACAGCTCGGCTGGGTGCAAAACTGGACGCAGGCCGGACTCATCGAGTCCTCCAACTGGGGGCCGAATACCTCCGTGCAGCAGCTCCTGAATACGATCGACCAGGACATCATCGTGCTCGCCACGCCGGAGCTGGCCGGGCTCTCCAACTGGGTCGTCGGGCTCGTGGCGGCCGGCGGCCTGGCGGCGGCCCTCTCGACGGCGTCCGGACTGATGATCGTGATCAGCTCGTCGCTCGCCCACGACGTTTACGGCGAGGTCATCAACCCGGAGGCGTCGGAGCAGCGCCGCCTCCGCGTCGGCCGCATCGCCATCTTCGCCGGGGTGGTCGTCGCCGGACTCGCCGGAATCTACCCGCTCGGGTTCGTCGCCGAGGTGGTGGCCTTCGCCTTCGGCCTCGCCGCCGCCAGCTTCTTCCCGATCCTCGTGCTGGGGATCTTCTGGAAGAAGTGCAACCGGCAAGGCGCCGTCGCGGGCATGATCACGGGACTGGCCTTTACGTTCATCATGATCATCCTGATGCGCGCCCACGTCGTGACGGAGGGCGCCATCCCGGATCCGATCATCGAGACGTTCTTCGGCGTCGGCGCCCAGGGCATCGGGATCGTCGGGATGATTCTCAACTTCGCGGTCACGATCCTCGTCTCGCTCAACACTGCCAACCCGCCGCAGGACGTGCAGGACCTCGTCGAGCAGGTCCGCTACCCGCGGGAGCTGACCGACGAAGAACTCCGCGAGGTCGCCTGATCCATCAGGGTCGACCCCACGCCGCAACCCCCCACGCCGCAACGGCCCACGTCCCAACGCCCAACGCCTCAACGCCCAACGCCTCAACGCCCAACGCCCACCCGGAATGGCCCTTTCGTTCAAGAAGCACTTGCTGGCTGCGGGACTGCTGCTGGTCCTCGCCCTCGCCTGGATTGGCGTGCGCAACTGGGACGCGATTGCGGTGATGGTGGACAATGCTGCCGCACTGAACGAGGGGGGGGAGGCGGCGGCCGACATCCGCTCGCCGGATGACCTGGTGGCTTACCTGGCGGAGCATCCCGAGACGGTGTCGCTTGCGGTCTACGACGTCGGCCGACGGGGCGAGGGACTTTTCCTTCGCGCCGACACGCCCCGGGCGGTGCCGTCGCTCCCCAAGCTGCAGGTGGCGGCGGAATACCACCGGCGCGTACACGCCGGGGAGACCGATCCTGAGGAGCCCGTTGCCATCGACTCGGTCGGCGTCTTTTCGCTTCCCGGCATTACGGCCGACGGCCACCGCCGAGCCCTCGACACCCTGGCGGCACGGGGGCAGGTGGCACCAGACTCGACGGTCGCCCGCCGGCACTGGGTCGACGCGGCTCTGAACCTGGGAGATGCAGCGGCGCTGGACTGGATCCTCACGGCGTGGGGACGAGAGACCGTGCGCGCCCTTCCCGCCCGGGCAGGGCTCACCGGCAGCGACCCGCCCCTGCCCGTTACGGGGCGCTATCTGGCGTGGACGGAGTCCACCGCGACGGCCGCGGCGGAAGCGGCGGCTCCCGGCATCAGGGGCACGGGTGCGGACGGACGGGCCGCCCCGCCGCCCGGCGCCGCTGCCGATGCGTTCTCTGCCGATGCATTCTTTGCCGATGCGTTCCGATGGGCCCATCGCCTGCGCACCGACGCAGCCTTTCGAGGACGAGTGCGAGACCGACTGCGGGCCGAGGGAACCGGCCTCCGCCTCCGCGACCAGGCAGATCTGGCGTCGGACGGCTTCCCGACGGCCACGGCGCGAGACTACGCGTCCTGGCTGGCTCGCATTGCCGGCAGCCGCTTCCCGCCGGTCGAGCGGTTCCGGGCGGACTGGGAACGTCCCCTCACAGCCGACACGGCGCAGACGGCGTTCACGCACCTGGCTTCCCGAAGCGGTGCGTACCCGGGCCTCCTCGCCGTTGCCGGCTACGCCCGCCGGAGCGGCGACGCCCCTCCGCGCGTTGCCGTGCTCCTCGTCGAAGACCTCCCGCTGGCCGTCCTGTATCATCTGCTGCAAACCGGCATCCATAAGGGACTGCAGCTTCAGCTCCTCGCAGAGGCCGCCTACGCAGACCGCGTCCGCAGCGCGTTCGCGTCGGCCTCTTCTTCCGGCGTCTGGAACAGGCCGTCGGTCTTGTAGCCGTAGAAGGCCCCAACCGGGTGGCCCGGCTCGGTGCGCGTGATGG
>CAKZLV010000280.1 GCA_937127285.1 uncultured Bacteroidota bacterium | reverse complement strand
GCCGGTTGGGGGGGCGCCGGACGGGCTGGATTCTCCAGGTTGCGCCTCCGACTCATCGTTCAGCGGACGGGTCACGTGAACGAGCCGTTCCTCCCCGGCATACCCCGGGCGCGGCGCCGCGGGATGGTGCAGGAAAGGGTCGTTCCGCGAAGAAGTCATGGACCTGAAGGCATGGGACCGGAAAACGTCGAGCCAAGGACCGGGAAGAATACGGCCGGGGTACGGCCCCGGGAGGGTGCGCCGGGTCCGCAGTCGTCGGGAAGGCGAACCGGCCGACCCGCCGATCAGATGTGAGCACAGTGGTAACTAACTTACGACGCCGCTCACCGCCTACATACGCCGAAGGAGACGATTTCTGTAAGGAGGTGGCGCACTCGGCAGATGCGGCGGGCCGGCCAGGGGATTTACGCTGCGACGGGCTCGCGTTTCCGGTTTCGGCCGGTGCGGTCGGCCGTCCGCAGGGCGGCCACCACGCGGTCGACCGTAATCGGCACGGGTTCGTTGTGGATGGTTTCACTGGCTTCCGTGGCCCGGCGTGCCACGAGGCGCAGGTCTTCCTCCGAGGGATCGTGGAGTCCGATGTCCTCCAGGGCCGTGGGAAGGCCGACGGTCTCACAAAAGTCGTAGACTTCGTCGATCCGGCGCGGCGGGGTATCGCGCAGAAAGAGCGACGCCTGCACGCCGACTGCCACCTTCTCGCCGTGGTAGGCGTCGTGGGTGGCCTCGAGCATCGTAAGGCCGTTGTGGATGGCGTGGCAGGACGCCAGGCCGCCGCTCTCGAAGCCGATCCCGGACAGGAGCGTGTTGGCCTCGACGATCTTCTCGAGGGGCGGGCTGGACGCTCCGGCGTGCAGCGCGTTCAGCGCCATCTCGCCGTACTCCAGGAGCGTGTCGTAGCACAGGCGCGCCAGGCTGTAGGCAGTCATCGAGCCCTGCTGCCCGGTCATGTTCGGCGCCCCGCTCTGGCGGCAGGCCTCCGCCTCGAACCAGGTGGACAAGGCGTCGCCCATGCCGGCAACGAGCAGCCGCTCGCCGGCCTCGATGACGACGGACGTGTCGACCACCACCATGTCCGGATTGCGCGGATAGAAGCGGTAGCGGTCGAACGACCCGTCGGCGGTGTAAAGGACCGACAGGGCACTGCACGGAGCATCTGTGGAGGCCAGCGTCGGCACGATGATGGTGGAGACCCCGAGGTCGTCGGCCACCGCCTTCGACGTATCCATCGTCTTGCCCCCGCCCACGCCGGCGACGAACTCGACGGTCGGCTCGGCAGCTTCTTCGATACGGTCGATTTCCTCCTGCGTACATTCGCCCCCGAACCGAATTTCCTGGAGATCGAGCGTCTGCAGGTCGGCTCGGTAGCGGGGAAAGATGTGGTCCTGAACGTAGGGGTCAACGAGAAAGAGGCCGCGTTCGCCGTACCGGGCAACTTCGTCGGACAGGTGGGCGAGCGCATCGGGGCCCTGTACGTAGCGACCGGGGAAGAGCGTTGTCGCAGTCATGGCTTCGAAGCGGATGGATGGGGAACAAATGGGTGACGGGAAGGGGATACGAAGGGAGACGCAACCGCCGCCGGACGCCCGGCGCGGCGCCTGCCCCAGACACGTCGTTAAACGCTCCCTCAGGCGGACGGTTCATCGCTTCTTCGATCTTGTGCAGCCATCTCGATCCGGAGGATGTTCTCACCGCCCGGGCCTTCGTGTCCCCTGTTGGACCGGCCCAAAAGGGGACGGAAAAAGCCGCACCAACCGGCACGATCTCACTTCGTTCACGTCGCCGGACTCGACGCGCTGCGGCTGACGGCGCTGCTCTGCTTCGGGGCCGCGAATCGAAAGGGCCCGAAGGGTCATCCCGTGGACTCACTCCCTCCGGTCGTTCAAACAGCAATTCGCGAGACGGGGCCGAAGGTCATACCCTTGCGGTGCCCCTCTGCATCGCACCGCCGTCCGAGTCGCCGCACCGCGAAAGGTCCGGTCCAACATCTTCCGGGTAAGGGAATGAACCGTCGATGGAGCATGTGAACCGTGTCTCTCCGCTCGGGTTGGTCATCGAAGCCGTCCGCGTCTCCCACTCGCAGGTGTCGAAGGGATCGGCTCCGGCGGTCCGTCTCATCCGATCCGTGGGTTGAGGCGGTCCGCAGACGCGGCCTCGTCCGTCACGGATCCGGGGGCGCGGGAATCGAGCCCGACGGCGAACCAGTGCCCACCGCACACGCGGGAGTGCGGACGGGGTCGGGACCGGTCGTCCGAGCCAGAAATAACGGCGATTGCTAGTCCGCAGAGGAAGCAAGAGCGCCGTCCGCCGGAGCAGCTTCTGTGGAGGCGATAAGCAACGCCCGGGGGATCCGTTATGCGAGCCGACTTATCCACAATCGACCCACGACGCTGTCCCCCGCTCAGAATAACGGAAGTCCGGTTTTACGAGGGAGAAGGGCGATATTTGGGCCATCTTCCTCGTTTGAGATCTGTTATTGTGCCCCTCTGGAACCCAGCCGTCACACAGGCTGCAGTTATCCACAACACTGTCCACACCCTCCGCGTGTCGCGGCTTCTCTGCCGAAACCAATAACAGCAGTCGTAAGAGGCTTCGTCCGATTCCCGGCCGACCCCACCCCGCCGGCACCCCGGCCGCGGCATCCGTTGATTGCGCCGGTTGATCGCGAGGGGGATCGGGACACCGGCGGGGTCTCTAAGAGGCGGCTACCGTGGCAACGGACGGCCTCTTCCTCGCCCTCTCCCCGTGCGAACGGCGCGTTTTCCGCAGGCAAGGCCGACGCATGTGGAGAGGCCTCAGAGGTCTTCCAGATCGTCGTAGTAGAGATCGTCGTTCAGGTAGCCCTCCTCGTCGTACGGGTCTTCCGCTTCGAAGAAGTCCTCATCCAGGAGATCGGCTTCGTCGGGGTCGTACAGGTCGTCCTCCTCGTCGAACGGAAAAAAGTCGTCGTCGAGGTCGGGGCGGCCGAGGGGCATCAAATCATCGTAGTACATGGGTATACAGGAGTCAGTCGAAGGGGTGAGTGTCCAGTTGGGGCGGGAGCATCGCAGCGGTGCCGACCGACCCGGCCGGCAGTTCGGCGTTCTCCCACAGGCACGTGCGTCCCTGCACGCGGTATCGCGTAGTATGCCGGGATCTGCATCGCGGCTCCTCATCCGCCGCCCAACCTCGGGATGCGTCTCCGGCTCAACGAGGGAGACCGATCCGGACAAGAGATGGCGATCGGGGCGGCCTGTCCGAGCAGCGATCGGAGTACCGCCATCGACCCCGAACAAGTTCCGGTTGCGGGGCGGAGGTTTCCTGGATTCAGAACCGATTCGGCGGACGGTCTGCCGCCGGCGGAAGCGATCCCACGGAAAATCCCCAAACAGGGCGTGCAGCGGTGCGTATGGGTAGAGACATGCGGTACACGGAGATCAACAGTTCGGCGGAAAGCAGAAGGGTCTCTCCGGATGCACCGGTTCGAGAACCGGGGAGCAGACTTCCGGCCGCCGGTTCCGCGACCCGACCGCTCCGCGAACCGGATGGCAGGCCGGGGCGGGATCTCCGGCCCGGCACGACCGCAGTTGGTATCCACTCACCGAGTTGCAGAGATCCTTATGGCGAACGAAAGTAGCGCGTATCCCGAACCCCGCGACTTTGAAGTGATGCGTCCGTCGTATCACGAAAAGGACGACGGCTTCGTCGAGGCCACCATTTCGATCTCCCCGTTCAAGGTAGAGGGCGAAAGCGCCTCGAAGGCCGGTGCACGCCGCGCCGCTCTTTACGAGGCCCAGAAGACATACAAGTCGTACCACCCGGCATACGACGTCGAGAATCCCTATCCGGAGCACTTCGTGGATGGGGAGGGCATGGAGTGGCACCGGGTCCCGCCGTTCGAGCGCACGACGTACGGCGACTACAAGTTCGTCGACGAGCGCGGCGAGGAGGACTACGTCGACATCGAGACGATGCTGTTGTGGGACGTGCGTCCGGAGGAAGAGATCGACGCCGAGGAGGCCCGGGCGTAGCGGGCACGGGCGGGGCAGAGCGGGCACGGGCGGGGCGGAGTCGGGACCCTTGCGCCCCTCCCGCCGGTCGCCACGCCACCGACGAGCCGGGCGCTCAACAAGACGGGCGCTTAACAAGACGGGCGCTCAGCGGGACGGGCGCGATCCGCAGACGGAAGTCTGCCGTCCTGTCCCGAGACATCGTCGGCGCGGCTCCGCAGGCGAGCCAGGGTGTGCTCTGCATCTCGCGTGCACTGTTCGATGCTCTGCAGACGGGCCCGCAGGTGCAGGACGTCTCGCTGCGGCAGGGTTTCCGGCACCTGCTTCATCAGTCGCCCACACCGCTGCAGGAGCTGGCTCACGGTCACATGAACGGTGCGCAGGCTCCGGTCCAGCTCTCGAAGCGACCGGGAAACCGACTCCCGCTCTTCGGGGGGCGCGAGAGGGTCGAGAGACAGCGGCGGAGAGGCGGGCAGCGAGGGAATCGCCCGCGGCACGCGGGTGGGCGTCCGGTTGGAGGTAGGCATAGCAGGCGGGAAGCTGGGAATGGACGGGCTCTCGTCACCGGAAGCGGGGGCGGTGGATGCAAAGCGGGAGTCGGCACCCGCGGATCGATACCGATTACGTCCCCGCTCCGTCGGGGCGGGAGTGCGGCGACACATCGGTGGAGGAGCGCCGGGGGCGCGGGGCGTCGTCGGCTCGGGGAGGGGGCCGATCCGCGTCCTCGTTCCGACCGCGGGGTTCGGCGTGCTGGCCCTGCCGATTTCGCACGCCCCGGATGAGAAATCGTCCGATGAGGCGCCCGAGGCGGTGCGCAACGGGAACGTCGGCCGCATCGGGCAGGCAGCAGGTGAAGACCTCCGGCGGGCCGTCTTCGACGCGCCCCTCGACGTCGTACACGTTGCCGCCGACGTGCCGGACGCGGAACGTTGCCTGGCACGTGGTGCCCGCCGCCGTCTCCAGCCGGGCCATGCACGAATCGCTCGACCCCGTGCTCGACCCCGTGGACGTGCGGACGGCAATTCTGACGAGGCGCGTTGAGGGGGCTGGACACCGGGCGTCTCGTTCTCGGAAAAAGGCTTCCACGCTCTGGCGAACCATGTGGAGGACGTCGTCGACGCGAGGAGAGACCATTCGGTACATAGCTCCAGGGAAGGCGGTTCGTAGGCTCGTGAGCGCGTGGAGTCCTGCGGCCCAATGATGCCGAGGCGCCGGCCGATCCTGTTTGGGCACCTGTCGTCCGAAACCTCCAAACCGGCTGGCACAGACCGGCGGCGGAACGGAGCTGTCGCCGCGACCGGATCGTCGCTGTGGACGTCCGGTCGTCGCGAACAACGCCCCATCGCGATGGGCAGCGTGCGACGCACCGGGTGCCGGCCTCCGATCCTCCCGCTTGAACGTCCTACCGCCTGAACGTCCTCCCGCTCGAACCCACCGCCCGACCCACGGCGTGGATCCGTGACCGTACAGGCGGCGAACGCACAGGCGGTGAGCACACGGGCGTTCAATGCACTGGCATGGAGGTGTCGAATCGACCCCGGTTCGGGGATTCGCTGGCGACCCGTTTGGCGCAGGGTGTGTGTCGCTTCTCCTTCACACGTTACTCATGATTGGGCGGGAAGGGTCCCGCCAACCGGTCCGGTCAGCGAACGGAGAAACGGCCCGCGCCCCGTCAGACACCCCTGGAAGCGGTATGCTCCGATGGCGACTGGTAATTCCCTCCTCAAGAGCACCACCGGTGCACGGGGATGCGTCCGTGTTCAGGGGGTCAGTGCGGCGGACGATGAGGGCGTCGACCACGACAGGTCGACGTAGACGGGCAGGTGATCGGAGATGTCGCGGGCCTGCTTCAGCGACGAGAAGCTGCGGGTGAAGTCGACGACGCCGGTGCGGACCGGCTGCAGGGGCGCGGACTCGACGAAGATGTTGTCGTACTCTTCGGAGAGGTGGCCGGACGGCCCCGATTGGCGCTTGCGGCGCAGGCTCGTCTTCTGATCGTCGAGGACGTGGGCATAGCCGAGGGTGCGGAGCGCGTCGAACGCCTCGTGGTCTTCGTCCAGGTTGAAGTCGCCGAGGACGACGAGGTGGTCGTCTTCATAGGCCCGGTGGAGGCGGCCGAGGCGGGCGATTTCGCGCTCGGGGTCTTTCGAGGTAGGAACCGCGTGGATGCTGGCGACGAGGAACATCTGCCCGGTTTCCCGATGCTCGAAGCGCGCGCAGAACGGCTCCCGGTCGATCGTCGAGGCGAGACTCTCCTCCAGCCAGGGCGTCCCGATCAGCCGCAGCCGCGAGGGCTTCCACAGAAAGGCGTAGCGCTCTGACCCATCGCCGGTGGTGGGGTCGCTCACGCGGTAGTCCCACGCAAACCCCTTGCGGTCGAGCTCCCGGTCGAGGCGGCCGACGGCCTGGGCGCCGGCCGGGCCGGTCGAGACCTCCTGCACGGCCACCACGTCGGCCTCCCGGAGCGTTTCGGCGATGAAGGCGATCTCGCCGTCGTTTTTCGACTGGCCGAAGTTGTAGAGATTCCACGTCACCACCCGCGCCGTCGACGGGTCCACCTCCGGCAACGAGGTCTGCACCTCGGCCACCGGGGCGGCGGAGGACGCCCCCTCCAGCCAGTCCAGCACGTCAACGCCCGTCAGGCGCTCAACGCCGATGACGACAAGCACGAGAACGGCGGCGGTGAGATAGCGCTTGATCTTGGCGTCCATCGGGCGGGACCGCAGGGGATTCAGGGAGCGGTGGCGGAAGGGCGGGGCGGTTGGTCACGATCTCCAATTCACCCTCCAGAATCAACGCCTCTCCGGTTCTTCGTTTCCCCGTCTCCCCGGCCCCTCCAACCTTTCCGCCGTGAGGACCGCTGCGCCCGCCGCTCTCTCCCGGCGGCGCTCTGCCCCCCGGTCATCGCAAGATAATCCAGACGGCGTGGACGACGCCGAGGATCCAGACGCCGATGACGGTCAGGACGAGGCTGATGACGAACTGCAGGTCCAGTCCTTCTTCCAGAAAGACCGCCAGGGGCGGAAGCAGGATGGCGATGATGATGAGCAGGAGGTCTTCTCGACTCGTGGCCATGGTCGGGCGCCGTGGGGAAAGAGAGCGCGGTGGGCCCATGGTACGGAGCGACGGGGGTGTTGGTTACCGGGTCGCGCGCGCCACGGAGGAGGATGGATCGCTCCCGGTGGTTGCTGGGTGGAGGGTGGAGGATCGAGGATGGAGGGTGGGGGTCGAGCGGGGGCGATGAGATGGAGGCGGGTGCCACAGTTCGGGGGCCGGACCGGGCGGGCAATCCCCTCCGCTTCGTGCGGCGCGGCCAATGCGATTGGCCGCTGCGGAAAGCAGGGACGACGGATGTCGGTTCGTCGGACGCCGTTCCTCCGTTCGGGGAAACGCCGGGGCAGGCGTCGGGGGCAGGGCCCGCCACAGAGGTTCGGATCACCGGCGATGATGCGGTCCGTTGCATGGGCCGCAGGAGGCCGCCTCGTCCCTTCCTCCCCTCGTCGATTCATCGCCGCCGTCTACCGGGCAGCCTCATCTGCTCCCGGAACCGAACGTGGAGAGAACCGGCACGCCCCCGTTATGCCCCTTCCCCGTGCGCTTCCCATACGTAGCGCAGGAGCGGCAGGGCTTCGCGGCCGATGCGGACGACCTCTTCGGCGAAATCGGGGGCCTGCAGGTCCGACTCCTCAAACTGGCGGTTGACGAGGTAGTGCTGCCAGCGCAGGACGTCGGCGAGGCGGTCGGCATCGCGGTAATCCGCAAATCCCCGCGGCATGCCGGTGAGCGTATCGCCGCGGCTGTGCACGGGCAGGCCCCGCTCGTCCATCTGCTCCAGGAGTCCGTAGAACCGCTCCGGATCGTCGGCGATGCGGCGCCGGACGGGCTTCAGGTACTTGACGGCGGGCTTGTAGAATCCGGCCGCGAGGAAGCAGTTGTCCGGCTCGACGTGGACGTAGACGACGCCCGACTTGTCCTTGCGTCCCGACCGGTCGAAGACGCAGCCGACGTTCGTTTTGTAGGGACGCTTGTCGTTCGAGAACCGCGTGTCCCGGTAGATGCGAAACCGCGACTTCTTCGGATCCCCCGTGAGCGGAAGTCCGGCTTCCTGCATGCGGCGCGCGACATCCGCGATCAGGCACTCGAGCGGGCCTTTCAGTTCGTCGACGTACGTCTCCTTGCGCGGTTTGAACCAGTCGCGGCGGTTGTTCTCGCGCAGCGTGCGCAGAAACGCGAACGCCTCGTCCCGAAACCCGGGAAACGGCGGATGGGCGATGAGGTCGGGCACGGAGGGGTGGGCGGTTGGGCGTGTGGGGGTGTGAGCGGTGGAGGTTCGAGGGTTCACATGTTCACGTGCACACGTAGTGGGTCGAAGAGATCGGTGGGAAAGAGGTGTACAGTTCGTGCAGTACCGGTTTGAGGATTCCGGCTGCTACGTGCTCGAACGAGCCGTTTCCATCCTCCACTCCCTCAATCCTCCAATCTCTTCACGCGAGGGCGCCGTCCAGCTTGTCGGCGAGTTGTTTCTTGGGGGTGACGCCGACCATCTGCTCGACGGGCTCGCCGTCGCGGAAGATGATCAGGGACGGAATCGAGCGGATGCCGTACTGCGCGGCGATGCGCTGGTTGGCGTCCACGTCGACCTTGCCGACCTTCGCGCGACCGGCAAAGTCGTCGGCCAGGTCTTCGACGATCGGGGCCACCTGCCGGCAGGGCCCGCACCATTCCGCCCAGAAGTCCACGAGCACCGGTTCGTCGGCGTCGAGGACCTCCTCTTTGAAATTCGTTTCGGTGAAGGTGTGTACGTTCTCGGAGTCAGCCATGGGGTCAGTTTCGAGTGTCGAGTTTCGAGTGTCGAGGTGTTGGGGTGTAGAAGCTGTAGAGGAGCGGTGCCGTGTCCGTCCACCGGGTCTCGGCTGCCACGTGCTCGAACGAGCCGTCTCAATTCCCCACTCCTCCACTCCCCAATTCTCTAATATGTCAATTTACAGCGGTTCCGTCGTCTCCTCCAGCGTCGGGTAGTCCGTGTAGCCGTCGGCGTCGCCGCCGTAGAAGGTGTCGCGGTCCCAGTCGTTGAGGGGGGCGTTCTGGGCGAAGCGTTCGGGCAGGTCGGGGTTCGCCAGGAAGCGGCGGGCGTAGGCGACGAGGTCGGCTTTGTCGTTTTGGAGCGCCGCTTCGCCGGACTCCCGGTCGTACTCGCCGGCGACGACGAGGGGGCCGTCGTAGCGCGGGCGAACCAGCTTCCGGGCCGGCCGTCCGTCGACCGGGTCGTTTTCGGCGAGGTGGACGTAGGCGAGGTCGTAGGCGTTCAGGTTCTCCGCCACGAAGCCGAACGTCTCGGTCGGGTTCTCGTCGTGCATCCCGTTGAAGCGCGAGCCCGGCGACAGGCGGATGCCCACGCGGTCGGCGTCCCACACGCCGGTGACGGCATCGACGACCTCGAAGAGGAACCGCGATCGGTTTTCCACCGAGCCGCCGTACCGGTCCGTGCGCTGATTGGTGCCCGTCGCCAGAAATTGCTCCAGCAGGTACCCGTTCGCACCGTGGATCTCGACCCCGTCGAATCCGGCCCGTCGGGCATTCTCCGCGCCGTGGGCAAACTGATCGACGACGTCTTCGACCTCTTCGGTCGTGAGGGCGCGGGGTGTGGTAAAGTCGTCCATTTCCCCCGTCGCCGTAAAGGCCTGTCCCTCTTCGAGCTGGACGGCGGAGGGGGCCAGGGGCCGGCCGTCCTCGTCGTCGGGCTGGTAGGAGTGATGGGAGACGCGCCCCACGTGCCAGAGCTGAAGGAAAATGCGCCCGCCGGCGTCGTGAACGGCCTCCGTAATCGTCTTCCAGCCCTCCACCTGTTCGTCGCTGTGGATGCCGGGCGTGTTCGGATAGCCGCGACCGCGCGGGTGAACCTGCGTCGCCTCCGTGATGATGAGCCCGGCCGAGGCTCGCTGCCGGTAGTAGGTGGCCATCAGGTCGGTCGGCACGTTGCCCGGGGCCCGGTTGCGCGTCATCGGCGCCATCAGGACGCGATTCGGCAGGGTGATCGGACCGAGGTCGTACGCGGTGAGGAGCTTCAT
>CAKZLV010000279.1 GCA_937127285.1 uncultured Bacteroidota bacterium | reverse complement strand
GGGGCCGGTTCGACGAGCCGCGCACCGAGTTGGACTTGCGGCTGTTGTCGAAGAGGGAGTCGACCGCCTCCTGCAGCATGCGCTTCTCGTTGCGGAGGATGACCTCGGGCGCCTTGATGTCGATCAGGCGCTTGAGGCGGTTGTTGCGGATGATGACGCGCCGGTAGAGGTCGTTGAGGTCGCTGGTGGCAAAGCGGCCGCCGTCCAGCGGAACGAGGGGGCGCAGCTCCGGCGGAATGACCGGGATCACCCGCATCACCATCCACTCCGGCTTGTTTTCGCCGTTGCGGTTGGCTTCGCGGAAGGCCTCTACGACGTTGAGTCGTTTGAGCGCCTTCGCCTTGCGCTGCTGGCTCGTTTCGGTCTTGACCTGGTAGCGAAGCTCCTGCGCCAGCTCGGCGAGGTTGAGGCGCTTGAGCATCTCCTCAATCGCCTCGCCCCCGATCATGGCGATGAACTTCTCCGGGTCGTCGTCCGGGAGGCGGTTGTTGTCCTCCCGAATCTGGTAGAGGATGTTGAAGTACTCCTCCTCGGTGAGAAGCTGGTTCCGCTTCACGCCGAGGCGCTCGGCCGTGCCCGGCTGGATGACGATGTAGTTCTCGTAGTAGATCACCTTCTCGAGGTCTTTCGACTTCAGCCCCAGAAGGTGGCCGATCTTGTTCGGGAGCGTCTTGAAGTACCAGATGTGCACGACCGGCACGCTGAGGCTGATGTGCCCCATGCGCTCGCGCCGGACGGCCTTGCGGGTGACCTCCACACCGCACCGGTCGCAGATGATGCCCTTGTAGCGGATGCGCTTGTACTTCCCGCAGTGGCACTCGTAGTCCTTGACGGGTCCGAAGATCTTCTCGCAGAAGAGCCCGCCCATCTCCGGTTTGAAGGACCGGTAGTTGATGGTTTCGGGTTTCATCACCTCGCCGTAGGAGCGCTCCAGAATGTCCTCCGGAGACGCCAGGCTGATGGTGATTTCGTCGAAGTCCTTCTTGATTTCCTTGGAGTTTCCGTACGGCATATTCGATTGAGCGGTGGTAAATTCGGAATGCGGAGTTGGATGGCCGGAGCAGGCGAAGCGAAGACGGCACCGCACAGGTCGTGCCCGGCGGGCCGTCCGGCTCCGCACTCCGCATCAATCGAGAGTCACTTCGAGGCCGAGGCCCTGGAGTTCGCGGACGAGCACGTTGAAGCTCTCCGGCACGCCCGGCGACGGCATGTTCTTGCCCTTCACGATCGACTCGTAGGCCTTCGAGCGGCCCTGCACGTCGTCGCTCTTGTAGGTGAGCATCTCCTGCAGCGTGTTGGAGGCGCCGTAGGCGTACAGCGCCCACACCTCCATCTCGCCGAGGCGCTGCCCGCCGAACTGCGCCTTCCCACCCAGCGGCTGCTGCGTGATGAGGCTGTAGGGCCCGATCGAGCGCGCGTGCATCTTGTCTTCGATGAGGTGGCTCAGCTTCATCATGTAGATCTGACCCACCGTGGTCTTCTCGTCGAAGGGCTCGCCGGTGCGGCCGTTGTAAAGCTGCGCCTTGCCGTCGCGCGGCAGGCCGGCCTTCTCCAGCTCGTCGCCAATGTCCTCCAGCGAGGCACCGTCGAAGATCGGGGTCGAGTACTTCACGCCGAGTTTGTCGCCCGCCCAGCCGAGAAGCGTCTCGTAAATCTGTCCCAGGTTCATTCGCGACGGCACGCCGAGCGGGTTCAGCACGATGTCGACCGGCGTTCCGTCTTCGAGGAACGGCATGTCTTCGACCGGGACGATCTTCGCAATGACGCCCTTGTTGCCGTGGCGCCCGGCCATCTTGTCGCCCACGCTGATCTTGCGCTTGCGGGCCACGTAGACCTTCGCCATCTGCACGATGCCGGCGGGCAGTTCATCGCCCATCTGCACCTGGTGCTTCTCGCGCTTCGCCTCGCCCTCGATGTCGCGACGGCGGGACTTGTAGTTTTTGAGGAGCGTCCGAATCTTCTCGTTCACCTCCTCGTCCTCCGTGAACGTCAGCCGCGTCGACAGGCTCTGCGGGTTGACGCTCTCGAAGACGTCGCGGTCGAACTCGGCGCCTTCCGGCACGATGGTGTTGCCGTCGCGGTCTTCGATGCCGGCGCTCGTCACGTCTTCGACGAGGGCGAAGAATTTGTCGAAGAAGCGCTCGTTGAGGGCCTCGATGTCGCGATCGAGGTTCTTCTCGATGTTCTCGAGACGCTTCTCCTCCATCTTCTTCGAGGCCGGGTCGAGCTGGCGGCGGCTGAACAGCTTCGTGTCGATCACGACGCCGTCCATGCCCGGCTTCGCCTTCAGCGACGCGTCCTTCACGTCGCCGGCCTTGTCGCCGAAGATGGCGCGCAGGAGCTTCTCTTCCGGCGTCGGGTCCGTCTCGCCCTTCGGCGTGATCTTCCCGACGATGATGTCGCCCGGATTGACCTCGGCCCCGACGCGAATGATGCCGCGCTCGTCGAGGTCCTTCGTCGCCTCCTCGGAGACGTTCGGAATCTCGCGGGTGAGTTCCTCCTCTCCGCGCTTCGTATCGCGCACCTCGTGCTCGAACTCCTCGATGTGCACCGAGGTGTAGACGTCGTCGGCGACGAGGCGCTCGCTGATGACGATGGCGTCCTCGAAGTTGTATCCGTGCCACGGCATGAACGCACAGAGCACGTTCTTGCCGAGGGCCAGCTCGCCCTTCTCGGTCGCGAACCCGTCGGTCAGGATCTGCCCTTCCTCCACCGTGTCGCCCTTCTGGACGATCGGCTTCTGGTTCATGCAGGTGTCCTGGTTCGTGCGGCGGAACTTCTTCAGTTCGTACTCCTGAACCGGCTCGCCGAAGGAGAGGTCGGTCTCGCCCTGCTCGTCGTCGTAGCGGACGACGATGCGCTCGGCGTCGACGTACTCAATCTCGCCGTCGCCTTCCGCCACCACGCACGCCCGGGAGTCCTTCGCGGCGCGGCCTTCCAGACCGGTGCCGACGATGGGGCTGTCGCTGCGCAGAAGCGGAACCGCCTGGCGCTGCATGTTCGCGCCCATGAGCGCCCGGTTGGCGTCGTCGTGAGAAATGAACGGAACGAGACTGGCCGAGGGGGAGACAATCTGGTTCGGGGAGACGTCCATGTACTGAACGTCCTCCGGCGAGACGATCGGGAAGTCGCCCTGGTACCGGCACTTGACCTGGTCCTCGGTGAAGTGACCGTCGTCGTCGATCGGCGCGTTGGCCTGGGCGATGATCGCCTGGTCTTCCTCTTCGGCCGTGAGGTACTCGACCTCTTCGGTTACCTGCCCGTCCTTCACGCGGCGGTAGGGCGTCTCGATGAAGCCGAAGTCGTTAATCACGCCGTAGACGCATAGCGACGTGATCAGGCCGATGTTCGGCCCCTCCGGCGTCTCAATCGGGCAGATGCGGCCGTAGTGCGTGTAGTGCACGTCTCGCACCTCGAAGCCGGCCCGCTCGCGCGTCAGCCCGCCCGGACCCAGCGCCGACAGGCGGCGCTTGTTCGTCAGCTCCGCCATGGGGTTCGTCTGGTCCATGAACTGGCTGAGCTGGTTCGTGCCGAAGAACGTGTTGATGACGCTCGAAATCGTGCGAGCGTTCACCAAGTCCTGCGGCGTAAACTTGTCGGCATCCCGCAGATTCATCCGCTCCTTGATCGTCCGCGCCATGCGGGCGAGTCCGAGCGAGAACTGGGAGCCGAGCTGCTCACCGACCGTCTTCACGCGGCGGTTGCTGAGGTGGTCGATGTCGTCGGCGCTGCTCTCTCCGTTCTGCAGCTGGACGAGCTCGCGCACAATGCCGACGACGTCTTCCTTCGTCAGCACCTGCGTGTCGGTGTCGACGTCGAGGTTGAGCCGGGCGTTGATGCGGTGCCGGCCGACGTCGCCGAGGTCGTAGCGCTTGTCGGAGAAGAACAGCCGCTCGAGGGCCTGGCGCGCCGAGTCCATGTCCGGCGCCTCGCTGCCGCGAAGCGTCTCGTAGATCTCTTCCAGGGCCTCCTCTTCGCTGCGAGAAGGGTCTTTTTTGAGCGTCTCAACGAGCGTGCTCTTGTCGAGGGCGTCTTCGTCGACGTCCTCTTTGATCAGGTATACGCGCGTGATCTCGTGCTCTTCGAGAACCTCCCAGTCGTCTTCTTCCAACTCGTGCTCCGCCGGAAGGAGCACCTCGCGCTCCATCTCTTCGTCGACGACCTCGCCGGTATCCTCGTCGACGATCTCGATCGTTTTCTCGATCGTGACGCTGGTGGCGAGTTCGCGGCCGAGGTATTCCTGGAAGGTGTCTTCGTCCTCCACGTCCACCGCATCGGCCAGCCCGAACATGCGGATGATCTCTTCATCCTCCGAGTAGCCGAGCGCGCGAAGAAGCGTGGTGACGGGCACCTTCTTCTTCCGGTCGAGGTACGCCCACAGCACGTCGCGCACGTCCGTCGAGAACTCCATCCAGGAGCCGCGGAACGGGATGACGCGGGCGCTGAAGAGCTCGGTGCCGTTGGAGTGGATGTCCTTGCCGAAGAAGACGCCCGGACTGCGGTGCAGCTGCGCGACGATGACGCGCTCGGCGCCGTTGATCACGAAGCTCCCGCCGTCGGTCATGAACGGCAGCGTTCCGAGGTACACTTCCTGCTCGATGGCCTCGATGGCCTCTTCGTCTCCGTCCTCTTCCTTGCTGGAGAGGCGAAGCGTCGCTTTCAGGGGGACGGAGTAGGTCAGCCCCTGGGCGATGCACTCTTCAATCGTGTGCTTCGGGGCGTCGAGCTCGTAGCTGATGAACTCGAGCGTGTAGCGGTCTCGGCTGTCTTTGATCGGGAAGTGTTCGTTGAAGACCGCCTGCAGGCCTTCGTTGGCCCGGTCCTCCGGGGGGACGTCGTCCTGTACAAAGTCGTGAAAAGCTTTGACTTGGATGTCAAGAAAATCGGGATAGTCCCACACCTGCGGAATGTCCGCGAAGGACTTCCGAGGCTTTGCGGCCTCGAGGTGTCCAGGGGTGGAAATATCGCCTTGCAGGAAGGTGGGCATAAGCTAGAGTCGCTCGCGTATGTGTGCGTTCGCAAAATCGTCCGTGGAGACGGGCCTGGGTTCTCCTTCGGTCACCAGAGGCAGGCCCAAAGGCGCCGGCGGCGTCGGTCTCCGCCGGTGTCGGAGAGGCAGATGCGGGCCGCTCTCGGCACGCGCCGTGGCGTCTGCCGCCCCCCCGACACGCCGCTTGCAGGGGCTTGAAGTCCGGCGAAACTGTGCCCCTGCCTCATCCGACGTCGCAGAAGAGCCGAACCGGCCTCGGAAGCGCGCATCCGTCCATGCCGCAACGACGCGGGCGGCTTCGTGCAGGGCGAGGTGAGACGCCCCGGCTCCGCCGGATCCCTCGGGATCTCTCGTCTCGAAGATGCGCCGGGGAACCGAACGCGGCGGCCTGGGCGATGGACGCGCGGGCTACACCCGAAGGTCGCCGGACCGGAGTGGCACGACCGGAGTCGCAACCGGCGCTCTGCAGCCTGTCGCTTCCCGTCCACGTCGTGTTCTCGGTGTCGACGATGGGTTTGACATGCACCGGAGTTCAGGCGGAGGGCAACGGGAAGGCGTCGGCCGGAGGCTCGTCGGCCCGGCCGCGACTGCAAGGGGGAGCAGGGGCACCGGGCTCGTTGGGCGTTACGGGGGCGGAGATCCAATCGGTTCGGGGGGCTGATGGGCGGAATGACCCTGCGGGCGGATCGAGTCGGTCATTGCGCGATGGGTCGCCAAAGGGGAAGAAACTACGATTCATCAGCGGAAGACGGCCCGTGAGGGGTACACCGGGAGATTCGAGCCCGCTGATTCGGTACTGCCACCCGTCGGAGATGGCAACGGCTGTGATGACGGCGGCTGTACGAACCGCCGCGATGGATGCCGGCCTGTGTCGCCTGGACCGCTGCAGCCCTCCCGAACTACAGTTTTCCCAGACAGCATAGCGAGGAAGCAACGCACGGGGGAAACGGTTGTTTCAACGGCGCAGCACGGGACGGGATTCGAGGGATTCGGGGATCGTTTCGGCAGGGGCGTGCCGGACCGTTCCTCGCGGGGCGAGACGTCTGGGCGGCCGGGTCCGAACAGACGGCCACCTGAACGCCGAAAGCCAACCCCCGGTGTGGAGGTCGGCCTTCGGGCAGATCGGAGGCTGGGCTCCGGTGCAAGCACAACGCCTGCACGCGTCACGCCGGTGCGGGGCTACTGCAGTTCGACTTCGCCGCCGGCTTCTTCAAGCTGCGCCTTCATCTCGTCGGCCTCGTCGCGGGACAGGCCTTCCTTGACCGGGCTCGGAGCTTCGTCGACCAGCGACTTCGCTTCCTTCAGGCCCAGCCCCGTGATGGTACGGACCTCCTTGATGACGGCAATCTTGTTGCCACCGATGCCGGTGAGGACGACGTCGAACTCCGTCTGCTCCTCTTCTTCGGCTTCGCCGTCGCCGCCGGCACCTCCGCCAGCAGCCACAGCCACTCCCGCCGAGGCGGGCTGAATGTCGTATTCGTCTTCGAGGTACTGCGCAAGCTCGTTTGCCTCTTTGATGGTGAGGTTGACGAGCTGATCGGCGAGGTCTTGAATGTCTGCCATAGGTTGAATGTCCTCCTGCGGCGGTCTTTGCCCCGGCGGTGGCCGCGACTACGCCGCTGATTAAGGATGGTTGGTTCGAGTCAATGCGACGGTGAAACTACAGGGGCGTCCTGGCGAGCCGTCCGGGCTTCCGCCCAGCGGCCGGTGCGGCCAGGACACGGGCCGGGACGCGGAGGATCCGCCTCCCGGTACCAAGGCGACCGCCGCGCCGGCGTCGGCGGTGCGGTCGCGCGAAAACAAGGGGTACGCTCTATTCGTCGTCTTCGTCGTCGCGCTCAGCAAGCGTCTTGACGATGCCCGCCAGGTTGCTCCCGGTGCTTTGAAGGCCGCCGACCACATTCTGGGCCGGGGCAAGCAGAAGACCCACGATGTCGCCGATGAGTTCCTCCCGGGACTTCAGGTCTTTCAGCTGCCCGAGCGCGTCGTGGCCTTCGTAGACCTCTCCTTCGATCCAGGCCACCTTCAGCTCCGGTCGCTCCACCTCCTCTTCTTCGAGGAAGTCGGCGATGACGCGGGCGGGTTTCGCCGGGTCGTCACTGAACGCGATGGCCGTCGGCCCGGAGAAGTATTCGTCGAGCGTGTCCATTCCCTCGATGCGGTCGAGGGCGAGCCGGGCCAGGGTGTTCTTGGTTACCTGGTAGTCGACACCGGCATCGCGGAAGCGCGAGCGCAACTCGTCCGTCTGCTGAACGGTCAAGCCGGCGAAGTTCGTCAGGTAGACGATCGGGTGCTCATCGAGCTTCTCCCCGATGTCTTCGATGATGTCGGCTTTCTGAGAGCGTGTCAGGGGCATGGTGTGGGGCGATTCGTCGTGACGGGGAAACGGAAGTTCGTGCCGGTGGCCGGGCGGCCGTTCGTACCGGGGCGGGGCGGCGAAGCGCCAATGGCCGAGCCGCCGCCCGCGGGTCCTCTACCGCGCTTCGCTGAGGACGGCGGACCGGTCGATTTCGATCGGAGGGCCCATCGTCGCCGACATCGTCACGGACTTCAGGTAGAGTCCCTTCGAGGACGCCGGCCGAAGCCGAACGATCTCTCGGAGGAACGCCCGTGCGTTCTCGTAAATCTCTTGCGGGTCGAACGAGGCGCGCCCGATCGAGGTGTGCAGGCACCCGTTTCGGTCGACGCGGAACTCGATCTTTCCTGCCTTCACTTCCTCGACGGTCTCGGCAATGTCCATCGTCACCGTCCCGCTCTTCGGGTTGGGCATGAGGCCGCGCGGACCCAGGATGCGGCCCAGTTGGCCGACCTGGCCCATCACGTCGGGGGTGGCAATCGCCACATCGAACTCCAGCCAGTTGTCGTCCTGGATCCGCTCGATGTACTCGTCCAGGCCCACATGGTCGGCTCCCGCCTCTTCGGCCTCCTGCTGCTTCGCTTCATTGGCCAGCACCAGCACCGTGATCTCCTTGCCGGTGCCGTGTGGCAGAGCCACCGAGCCGCGAACCATCTGATCCGCGTGGCGAGGGTCGACGCCCAGCCGAAGGTCCATGTCGACCGACTCGTCGAAGTTGGCCGTTGCCGTTTCCTTCACCAACGCCGCCGCCTGCTGAAGCGTTACGGAGCCGGGCTGTTCATCGATCGCGTTTTGCGCTTCGCGGTACCGTTTTCCTCTCGTAGCCATAATCAGTCGGGTTGTGCGGTGCCAGCGTCGGCCCTCGTGGGGCCCACTCCCGCGTTCGTACAGAGCATGAATCACGTAGAGAACGAATCGGGCGCCCCGGAGGAGGCGGCCTCGACCCGGTGCCGCCTACTCGTCGTCGCGCGGGGGTTTGTCTTCAACCGTCACACCCATCGACCGCGCCGTTCCGGCCACCATGCGGGCCCCTTGCTCGAGCGTATGTGCGTTTAGGTCGGCCATCTTCTGCTCGGCAATGTCCAGGCAGTCCTGCCAGGTGACCGTCCCCACCTTGTCTCGAAGCGGGTCTCCGGCTCCCGTTTCGATGTTGGCTTTCTGCTTCAACAAAATGGAGGCCGGCGGGCTTTTGACCTTAAAGTCGAACGACCGGTCGGCGTATACCGTGATCTCGACCGGCAGGAGCGTGCCCATCTGGTCTTCCGTCTCGGCATTGAACGCCTTGCAGAACTCCATGATGTTCACGCCGTGCTGGCCCAGGGCCGGACCGATCGGCGGGGCGGGGTTGGCCTGTCCGCCCTTGATTTGAAGCTTGATCTCGGATTCTACCGGTGCAGCCATGATTGATCGGTGCGGTTCTGCCGTTCGCTCTCGCGAACTCCCGCGGTTGGTTCAAGGAATGTCGAACGTCTACGGTCGGCGGCGTGGTGGAGACAGAAGGCGGTAGGGGCGCAGGGGCCGTTGGCGCAGGGGTCGTTGGTGCACCGCCGAACGTGCTACTCTTCGTGTTCCACCTGCAGGTAGTCCAGCTCCACGGGGGTCTTGCGCCCGAAGATCGAGACCATCACCTTCACCTTCATCTTTTCGGGATAGACCTCTTCGACGAAGCCGTTGAAGCTGTCGAACGGCCCGTCGACAACCTTCACCGGATCGCCCACCTGGAACGGAATCTCGGGCTGCTCCCCCATCTCTTCCGCACGGTCCATCTTGCCCAGAATGCGCTGAACCTCGTCCGGACGCAAAGGGGTGGGGTCCTCGCCCGTTCCCGTCGTCAAGAAGCCGATGACCGACGGCAGCCCCTCCGCCATGTTGCGAAGCTGAGGGGTGAGGTTGCAGTGCAAGAGGATGTATCCGGGAAAGAACGTCTTTTCCTTCGTCTTCTTCTTTCCCCCTCGCATCTCGAACACCGTCTCGGTCGGGATGAGGATCTCGCTGATTTCGTCCTCGAGATCCATCCGCTCCAGCTCACTCTCCAGGTAGCGACGGACTTTCTTTTCGTGACCGGAGAACGTCCGGAGCACGTACCACTTTTCGATGTCCTTCGCCATAACTCGGAATCAATGCGTGCAACAGAGCATGCGGGGCCGACCGGCGCCGGGATTGATCGCCCGTACCCGTGCGACCGGCTTCGGGCGCTACGGAAACCAGGTGCTACCGGGTCGAGCGACGGTTGGTGGACCGGGAGGCTACTGATAGATGATCTCCAGGGCCGTGCTAATCACCTGATCGGCCGCAAAAATGAACGAGGCGATGATGACCGTCGCCACCAGCGTAATGAACGTGCTGCTGATCAGTTCGTCGCGGCTCGGCCAGTTGACCTTCTGCATCTCCGAGTACACGTTCCTGAGATAGTCCGTCAGCCAGCTCATGGCGTGTAGAGAGTGGTTGGAAGTCAGGGTATCTCGAGGAACAGAGCTCGGGGCGGCCCCCGGCGGTGCGGGGTGCGGTCGCCGCTGCACGGGCGGGAGGACTCGAACCCCCAACCTGCGGATTTGGAGCCCGCTGCTCTGCCAGTTGAGCTACGCCCGTGGGCAGGCCCGGCATCTCTGCCGGGCTGCACAGCGCGTGCAGACGAGGGCGAAAGCGGCGCAAGTCGCACAGGAGCGGGTGAGTGCTCCTCTGGGAAGGAATTAGTCGAGGATGTCGGTCACGACGCCG
>CAKZLV010000278.1 GCA_937127285.1 uncultured Bacteroidota bacterium | reverse complement strand
GTCCACCGCCCGGCGCGGAGAAACGCATCCCCGCCGACGGATACCCGTTCCTCAGCCGCACGTCGATCGAAGACCGTGATGCCAACCGCGTCCGCTTCCGCGGTCACGTCGAACGGCGCAAATCCGGCCGGGATGCGCACGTCGATGTAGTCCGGTGCCGACACGGTGCGCACGCTGCCGACGGTGGAGGTGCTCGTCGTATCGACCGGCTCCCCGACCCGCACGGCTGCGGCGTCGACCCAGGCGGTCGTCGTGTCTCCGAGCCGCACGCGCACCGCCCCCAGGAGCCGCGCATCCACGCGAAGCCGGGCGCCGCGCGGAAAGAAAAACCGGCGGTTGCCCCCGGGCGTCTCTCGTCCGGCGACGATCTGCGAGGCTTCGCCCAGCGTATCTCGCCCGCTGATCACCGTCGCCAGTCGCGGTGCGGGGAGCGATCGCGCATCGTTCGGGGTCACCGTCCGCCCGTACCGGAACCGCATCGTGTCCGTACGCCCGCCGGCCTGCGCCTGCATCCGGTAGACGTCGGCCACCGGCAGGAAGGCGAGAAACGACCCGTTCGGGGCGACCGGGACGCGGGTTCCGTTGATGCGGAGCGTGGCGCGGCCGGTGCCGACGGTTCCGAAGAGAAACGTGGAATCCGCCTCCGGCCGGACGGCACCGGGCCGCGGGTAGGCCAGGTCGATCTCCAGCGAGCCGTCCGCCTCGGGGATCGCCGGAAGCGCGGCGACGGGCTCCGGCGCCCTCGCGACCGCTTCCGGTTTCTCCCGCGCAACCCGGTCCGTCCCGCCGCAGCCGGCGAGCAGAACGGCCAGGACGAGGAGGACGGAAGCGCTGCGGTATGTCGGTTCGTCGGAACGCATAGAAGGAGCCGTCGAGCACGAGGGGCGGGAGCGCGTTCGGGGTCAGCCGAGTTCGGTCGACGGGGTGCGCCGCCCCAGCGGGGCAAGCGGCGACCCGGCGTCGAGGATGCCGTCGAGGGCGCGCCCAGCCGCCAGGAGCCTGTCGTCCTGCCCGCGGCGCGCGTGGATCTGCAGGTTGATGGGCAACCCGCTCGGCGATCGGCCCGCGGGAAGCGAGAGGATCGGGTGCCCGGTCACAGCGGTCGCGCACAGGTAGGAGGCCATCGGGAGCGCGTACGGGACCGGCGTCTCGTCGATCAGAAGGTCTTTTCCCGTGCGGCAATGCCGAAAGGCCGGACGCGCGACGGCCGGCGTGATCCACAGGTCGGTGTCGGTTAGCGCCTGATCCAGGGTTTGGCTGAGTCTCTCCCGTTCGTTGAGAGCCGCCAGGTAGCCAGCCCCGTCCAACCGCGCGCCACGATGCAGGTAGCCGGCCAGGTATCCGTAGCCGAAGCGGACGCCCACCTGCCAGACAAGATCCTTCAGCGGCGTCTTGCGAAGGATGGACGGAAGCCCGGCCGTCAGCTCGTATCCCTGAATCCGCCCCCAGACGTCAAGGGCGTTCTGGAGATCGACAGGATAGGCGCGGTGCTCGACCGACGCCCCGGCATCCGCGATCCGACCGGCGGCTTCGCGCAGCACGCCCCGCGTTGCGCGATCCGGCGGCAGGCTGCCCAGCTCGGGGGTGACGGCCACCCGCAGACGGGAGAGATCGGCAGCCCGATGCGCCCGCACCTCGGTCTCAGACGTCGCATCAGCCATCGGCGACGCCGGTCGCTGCAGGACCTGCCAGGCGAGCTGCAGGTCGTCCACCGACCGGGCCATCGGGCCGGTGACCACGATGTGGCGGACCGTCCGGGGGATGTCCGGCGGCGTGATGCCTTTCGTCGGCAGAACCCCCTCGGTGGGCCGCAGACCGTACACGCCGCAAAAGTGAGCGGGAAGGCGAATCGAGCCACCGACGTCGGCCCCCAGTCCCATCGGGGTGAACCCCGACGCGAGGGCCGCGGCCGTTCCCCCGGAGCTTCCACCGGGAGTGCGCGACAGATCCCAGGGATTGTTCGCCCGCCCGAGCACGGGGTGCTTGCACTGCCAGTCGTACGCCGCAAACGGGAGGTTCGTCTTTCCCATGAGGACACCGCCCGCCCGGCGCATCCGCGCCACCAGCGGCGCGTCCGTCGTCGGCACGTAGCGGGTGAAGCGCGGGCTGCCGTAGGTCGTGCGAAGCCCGGCCGTCGCGAACTGGTCCTTGGCCGTAAACGGCACCCCGTGCAGCGGTCCCCACACCCGGCCCTGGTCGAGCGCCCGGTCGGCCGCCTCCGCCCGCTTTCGCGCGCCCTCGACATCGAGTATTAGCACGGCATTCACGGCCGGATTCCACGCCCGGATTCGCTCCAGATGGTCCTCGAGGACCTCGACGGCCGATACCTCGCGGTTCCGGATCGACCGCGCCAGGTCACCGGCCGTTCGGCGCGTAAAATCATCGGATGCTTCCGCCGGCGACGGCTCGGTGGATGTGGCGGACGGGAACTCGGCAGTCGACATAGGCAGGCGCGGAGGAAAAGCGACGGGCGGCAACGCGGAATGGTTATCTAGGGATCAAAAATACGAACCGGACGGGGTTTCCTTTCCGCCGAGACCGTTCGCGCCGATGCAGGTTTGACGAAGAGATCGGTCCCGTTCCAACCGGTCCCCTTCGAATCACCGATCACGACCAACGGTAGGAAGACCGGATGACTACCCCGACCGGCGCTTTTCCTCCGTAACGGCCGCTGTTGCTATGCCAACTCGTTCTTCGCCTGCGGAATCAAACCGGGATCGCGAGCGCACCACCCTCCTCGCCACCTACCCCTCTCGCCGCGATGCGGAAGTGGCTCGCAACCGGCTGGAGGCTCACGACATCTCCTCGTTCGTGACCGCCGACGACGCCGGCGGCATGCACGTCGAGATGCAGCTGACGAACGGCGTCAAGCTCCTCGCGCTGGAAGGCGATGCCGCCGAGGCGCGCGAGATTCTCCGCGAGGCCAACATGCTGTCGGATGCCGCGTCCGATGCCTCCGAATGGGACGGGGACGACGTCGAGGATCGGTCGAATGCCGGGACCGCCCTTCTCGGCTTCGGGCTGGGCGTGCTCACGCTCGGGATGTATGCGACCGTCGATGCGATGATTCCGGCCGACGCCGGTCTGTTCCTCATCGCCACCGGCGCGGTGACGGCCGTCGTGGGGTGGGTGAAACGCCGTGGAGGGTCGACGGGCACGCGCTGATTCGCACGTTCGGGAGTTCGTGGTGGGTTGGAACGGATTCTTTTTCTCGTGCCCGTTTCTACGCGCTGTCAGAGTCACGATTCCCGGGTTCATCTCCGTCGCGGATTGGAGGGCACGCTCTGAAGCCCCTCGCCGGCACGATCTGCGTGTATCGTCTTTTGCCGAGACACTCACCCTGTCGTCGATGTGGCCAATGGCATTGGCCACGACCGGTGGCCGGTCCGACACAGAGTCTCGTGCCTCGGCACTCGGTCGGAGGAAGGTATGCACAGAGGCGTCGTCACCCTCTATGCGGTTCGAAAAACGTACCGCATGAGAGTGCCTCTCTCAGCCGTGCTTTCTGGTCGGATCCGTTGAGATGTCCCCTTTTTGACCGGCCAAAAAGGGGACGGAAAAAGCCGCACCAACCGGCACTCGCTCACTGCGTTCGCGTCGCCGGGCTGTACGCACCGGCTGCCACCGTTCAGGGGTGAGCCGCTCGGAGCCGTGGATCACCGCTCCGGGGATTGGTCGCGGATCCAGACGGCGATCTCTTCGAGGACGCGCGGTGCGAGGGTCGTTTCGATGCGACCGTAGTCGCTCACGGCCCCGGTCTCCGACGGCTGCAGGAGGTGGTTGAGTCCGTCGACCACCCGAACGGTGTGCGGTGGGTTCTGCCCGCTCTTCAGAGCGCTCTCGATGGCGGCGAGGTTCGTATCGGCCGCCACCTGCAGGTCGTTCGATCCCGTGAGAGCCAGAACCGGCACGTCGACCTGCCGAAGCGCCGGCCGCGGATCGTAGGAGACGAAGAACCGGAACCACGGGCTCGTGAGTTGTTGCACCTGCTGCTCGATGGCCTCCTCCCCGCTAATGCCCTGCGTATCCCGCATGATCTGCTTCAGCTCCGTGGCGATGGCGGCAGAGTCGGCCTCCTGCGTGAGGGCTTCGAAGATGCGCTGCTGCGTGCCCCGCTGCACGGCGAGGGCCCGCCGGTCCATCCCGCGCGACCGGCCGATATCCTCAAGCTGATCGGCCAGGACCTTCCGACCGGGCAGGCCGGGTGCGGCCAGCAGGACGAGGAAGTCCACCTGATCCGTCTCCGTCGCAACCATGGGCGCGATCACGCCCCCTTCGCTGTGTCCGATGATCCCCACGCGGGAGGCGTCGATGCCGGGCTGCTCTGCAAGGAACGCGACCGCGGCCTGCACGTCGCCCGCCAGATCCCGGCTCGTCGCGCCGCGCAGCGTCCCTTCGGATGTCCCGACGCCCCGCTCATCGTAGCGAAGCACGGCAACGCCCTGCCGTGTGAGGTGGTCGGCCAGAACGTGAAAGGGCTCGTGCCCCTGAATCGTCCCGTTGCGGTCCTGCGGCCCGGATCCGCCCACGATCACGACGGCCGGCACGGATCCGTCGGCAACCTCCTCCGCCGGACGCGTGAGCGTGCCGGCCAGCGTGATGCCTGCGTCGTCGTTGCGAAAAGACACCGAGTCGGAACGGTACGGAAAGGGCGGCTCGGGCGTCTGCGGCCGCCGGACTTCCGGCGCGGCGTCGGTCTTGCGGAGCGTCAGCGGCA
>CAKZLV010000277.1 GCA_937127285.1 uncultured Bacteroidota bacterium | reverse complement strand
CGCTCATGTTCTCCACCGGTACGGGAGCACAGGTGATGCAGCGGCTGGCCACCCCGATGGTAGGTGGGCTCTTCAGCGCGGCGCTCTTGACGCTCGTCGTTCTCCCGGCGGCCACCTTCCTTCTGGAGCGCCGACGGCTGCAGGGCGCAGAGTCGAGGGATACGCCGGGGTCGGAGGAGACGTCGCGGGGCGGTGGCGGGAGCGGTTCGGGAGAGGTTCCGGCGAGCGATCGGACCGATGCCCGCCCCGAAGAATCTCATCCCGAAGAATCTCACCCCGAAGGATCCTACCCAGAAGGATCTTCTCCAGAAGAGGCATCGGACGCGCCGGCGTCCCGACGGATGGAGTCCTGATGCGGCGGACGGCCCCTTCCCACCAACCCGTCGTCGCGTGGATGGACCCCGCGGCGTGAGAAAACAGACAGAGAGTAAACAATCGGGGGGTGTCGTCGGTGTCATAACCGTGCCGTTACATCGTTGACAGCAACGCATACCGGGTTTCGCGTCCAGCGCACGGCCATATCCCGATGCTGGATGCATCCGCGCTGCCGATGCACGTGCAACTCGACGACGGATCTTTCGAAGAAACCGCGGACGAAGCGGAACGCAAGAGGGGCGGCCGGCTCGCCTCAGGCCGGTGAACAGGCCGGCGCCCTCATCCGCAGACCCTCCGGACATCACATCAATAGACATCAATAGACGCAGGGATTCGTCTCCAAACCGCCCGAGATCTCAACCCGGGCAGGGGCCACCTTCAATTTCGTGCGTGATGCACCCGGCGGGGAGAGTGGAACGTGCGGGGCGATCTCTCCCTGCGGATCGAACGGGCACCGGACGCACCGTGGGCGGGATCGCGCCTCCATTTCCGCAGATTTCCGTAGATCTGTTTCCTTGAAGATGACCGGCCGCTGGAAGCGACGTGCCCGTGAAGAGGCCCGTTGGTGACGGGGCCCGTTGAAGGGGCGAGCGGCTCTGCGTTCTCTTCTCACCCAGGTCGACCCAGCATGCCCACTTCTCCCGACGCACCGTCCTCCTCGTCTCAATCCTCCTCGTCTCCAGGAGACCCGGCAGCGGATACGACCGCGCCGAGCGCCGACTCGCCCGAGGCCTCGTCGCCCGGCGACGACCCGGCACGAGGCGGCCCCCGGCCCATCGTCGGCATCGGGGCGTCTTCGGGAGGCGTCCAGGCCCTTCGCCACTTCTTCGCCGGACTTCCTGCGGAGGGTGCTGCAACCAGCGACGACCCTTCGTCCGATGAGGGAATGGCCTTCGTGGTGGTCATGCATCTGGCGTCGAACGCAACCAGCAATCTGCCGCACATCTTGCAGCAGGAAACCGCGCTCCGCGTCGCGCCGGCCGAAGACGAGGCCGAGGTTCGCGCGGGGACGGTAACGGTCATCGCGCCCGGTCAGCACCTCCGCATCTCCAGCGGGCACCTCGTCGCGACGAAGGGGGAGGACCCGCACGACCCGTACACAGTCGACCGATTTTTCCGATCACTGGCAGCGGATCAGGGGACCAACGCCGTCGGCGTCGTTCTGTCAGGATCCGGAACGGACGGGACGCTGGGCCTGCGCGCCGTCAAGGAAGCCGGCGGCGTCGTGATGGTGCAGACGCCGGAGGACGCCGAGTACCCGCAGATGCCGGAGAGCGCACTCGCCACGGGTGTCGTCGACCGGTCGCTTCCGGCGGGCCAGTTGGCGGAGACCCTCGCCGAGTACCGAAGCCAGGCCGGGGTCGTCCAGCTCCCCGGTAGCGAGGACGGGCTCGGAGAGCAGGACCAAAACCTCCTCACCCAAATCTTCAAGGAGCTTCAGCGGGTGACCGGAATTGACTTTTCCGGCTACAAGCGGTCCACCGTCCTGCGCCGGCTCGAAAGACGCCTGCAGCTCACCCAGACGGGCACCCTCGACCGCTA
>CAKZLV010000276.1 GCA_937127285.1 uncultured Bacteroidota bacterium | reverse complement strand
GGCAATGCAACTCGAAATGGATAGGCCGAAATGCGAAATACGAGGTCCGGTTCCAGCGAGAGGAGGGCCGGAGGCACGAGACGGGAGTCAGGGGCCCTGCGTGCGGGGGCCGAGACGCTGTCCCGGGTTCACGACCCACCCCGCATCACCCATCACGCAATCCGAGTCGCGGGTTGCCGGGACGTCCGCCCTGTCGTCGATGTGGCCAATCGCATTGGCCACCGCCGCCGGCCGGTCTTCCGCAGGGTTCCGTCCTCCGGCACTCGGTCGGGGATCGCTGTGCAGGAAGGCATCCTTCCCTCTCTATGTGGTTTGACGAACGGTCCGGTTGAGTACTCTCCTCTCCTCTGTGTCGTCATCCTGTCGATGGGACCTGTCGAGATGTCCCCTTTTTGACCGGCCAAAAAGGGGACGGAAAAAGCCGCACCAACCGGCACTCGCTCACTGCGTTCGCGTCGCCGAGCTGCACGCGCTGCGGCTGACGGCTCTGCCCCGCGTCGGGCCCACGAATCGCTTGCCCGATTCGCGCTACGGCCCTCTGCGGCGCAGCGCCGTCCGAGACGCCGCACCGCGAGAGGCCCGGGAAAAGAATCGGCGGGAGAAGAGGAAAGCAGGCAAGAAGTACCGCTCCTTTCCGTTCGACGTCGAAAAGAGCATCGATCGGGAGAAGATCTCTACACGCGACTGGCATTCACACATGACCCATCACCCACGACTCATCCCCCGTGACTCACCTCTTTTCCTCGTTCACGCCGACGCCGCATAGTGCTCGTGGAAGCGGATGATCGAGCGGATGCCCTGCTGGAAGCGATCCACGGCGAAGTGCTCGTTCGGGGAGTGGATGGCGTCGGAGTCGAGGCCGAACCCCATCAGCACGCTGTCGAGCCCGAGGATGTCCTTGAAGTCCGCCACAATGGGAATGGAGCCGCCGTTGCGGACGAACACGGGCTCTGTGCCGACGACCTCGCCCATCGCCGCCTTCGCGCTCTGCATCGCGGCCGACTCGGTGTCAACAAGAACGGGCTTGCCGCCGTGCAGCCGCCGAAAGGTCAGGGACATGGTGTCCGGGCAGCGCGCCTTCAGGTAGGACTCCATCTTTTCGTAGATGTCCTCGGCCCGCTGGTTGGGTACGAGCCGCATGGAGATCTTCGCGTGCGCCTTCGCCGGCAGGACGGTCTTGGCGCCCTCGCCCGTGTATCCGCCCCAGATGCCGTTCACGTCCAGCGTCGGACGCGCGGAGAGGCACTCGAGCGTCGTGTATCCGGCCTCCGTGCGGGTGGCCTCGATGCCGATCTCGTCCATCCAACTGTCCTCGTCGAACGGAAGCCGGGCGTAGGTCTTCCGCTCCTCGTCGGTCAGGTCGCGGACGTCGTCGTAGAAGCCCGGGATGGCGACGCGGCCGTTGTCGTCCGTTAGATTCGAGATGATGTCGCTAAGGGCGTGAACGGGGTTGTCCACGCCGCCGCCGTAGATGCCGGAGTGCAGGTCGCGGTTCGGCCCCTGGAGGGTGATCTCCGTGTAGGCGAGTCCGCGAAGCCCGTACGTGATCGACGGCACGCCGGGCGCGAACATGGCCGTGTCGCTGATGAGGACGACGTCGGCGTCGAGCCGGTGGGCGTGCGATTCGATGAACCCGGGCAGGTGGATGGAGCCGGTCTCCTCCTCGCCCTCGATCACGAACTTGAGGTTGACGGGCAGCTCCCCTTCGCCGTGCAGGTAGGCCTCGGCGGCCTTCGGGTGCATGAACATCTGGCCCTTGTCGTCGCAGGCCCCGCGGGCGTAAATCGTGCCGTTGCGGCGCGTCGGCTCGAAGGGGTCGGACTCCCACTCGTCGAGCGGGTCGGGGGGCTGGACGTCGTAGTGGCCGTAGACGAGGACGGTCGGCTTGTCGTCGCCGGCGTGATGCGCGGCGTAGACGATCGGGTGGCCGTCCGTTTCCATGATTTCGGCCGTCTCGATCCCCGCCTCCTCGAAATGATCGACGAGCCACTGGGCGGCGTCGCGGACGTCGTCGGCGTAGGCGCTGTCGGTGCTCACCGAGGGGATGCGAAGCAGCTCTTCGAGTTCTTCGGTGAAGCGGTCGAAGTTGGTTTCGGCGTAGCGAAGTGCAGAATCCATTTTTGAATGGTGAATGTCGAGTGTCGAGGAAAAATGGTCGGAATGATGCTACGGGAGGTCGGCCACGATTCTGCACAGGAGGTGACCAAAGTACCTCTGGTAGGTTCTATCTCCGTGCATCTGTTTTGCTGATATGATAAGTTAAGGTGTCCCCTTTTTGACCGGCCAAAAAGGGGACGGAAAAAGCCGCCGGGCGGTTCGCGCTGCGGCTGCCGGCGACGCTCTGCGCCGGGGCCGCGAATCGGAACTCGCTTCGCTCAAACAGCGATTCGCGATACACCCCTGCGCATCGCATCGCCGTCCGAGTCGCCGCACCGCGAAAGGCCCGGAGACGGGCTTCGCTACAAGGAGAAGAAGGCAGACCGAGCGCAAAACCGGTGAGCGCCATCTGGCTGCGCCCGTTTCGGATGCTCTCTAGTCTGAGGAACGATGCGAGAGAAAGAACGGAAGGGGGCGACATTTTACTTTACGCAGCCCACATGCTTCGTGAACACCCGAGTACTTCAACACCCGAGCACTTCAACACCCGAGCCCGCCTCCTTGCGTCCCATTATCCGTCCAACGTCGAGGAGAGGATACAGCGGGGCGTTGTGGGGGTGTGGGGGAGACCGTCGTAGGTGCCGTAAACGGACTGGACGGTGAGGCCGGCGGAGTCGTGCATGCGGACGAGCTCCTCGCACGTGAGCAGGCGAACGCTTTCGCGGAAGCGGTGCGTCTCGCCATTGCGCTCCAGGACGATGTCTTTGTTGATGCGGCCGTCGGCGATCGAGCGCTCCTGGCGGATCGTGATGCCCGCTTCGGTCGTGCGCCGGTCTTCGGGAACGAGGGTGGCGCGAACGTGCGGAGCGTTCAAAAAGTCCTGCACGAGCCAGCCGCCGGGCCGCAGGGCCGTCGCCATTGCCCGCAGGGCACGGACGTTATCCGCGTCGTCCTCGAAATAACCGAACGTCGTAAAGAGATTCACGACGCCGTCGACACAATCGGTACCGACGGGCTCGCGCATGTCGCCGACCCGGAAGTCCACGTCGAGGCCCGCGTCGGCGGCCCGGGAGCGGGCGACGCTGAGGGCGCGTTCCGACAGGTCGAGGCCGATCACGTCATAGCCGCGCTCGGCCAGGAGGAGGGCGTGCCGGCCGCGGCCGCATCCGACGTCGAGGATCGTATCGCCGGGCTCCGGACCGGCCACCTGCTCGATCAGGTCGATGCACCGCTCCGCCTCCTCCAGGTCCCGGTGCTCATACACGAGGTCGTACGCGTCGCTGGAGAACCAGTCTTCGTACCACGACATGGGGGCGGGGAGGAATGGAGGATGGAAGAGGGAGGATGGGAGCGCCATCCTGAACCGATGCGCGGGCGATCCTCAATCGCTTTCGGTTTTTTCCTCAAACGGCTCCAGGGCGTCCTCGACGGGCTTGGCGTCCGGGTACCAGGCGATGATTTTGCGGATGACCTCGTCGAGGAGGGCATCCGGGCAGGAGGCGCCGCTCGTCAAGACCACGTCAACGGGCGTGTCGTCGGCCGGGAACCAGTTTTCGGTGGTGACGACGCCCTGCTCCTCCAGGTCGAAGTGGTCGACCTCGGACGGCGAATCGAACTGCTGGGCGTCGCGGATGAAGTACGTCGGCATCTTCTCCTCGCAGAGCTCCACGAGGTGGCTCGTGTTCGAGGAGTTGTAGCCGCCGACGACGATGCCCACGTCGCCGCCGTCGTCGATGAGGGCGTGGGTGGCGTCCTGGTTTTCGTTCGTGGCGTAGCAGAGGGTGTCGGACGTGTCGGCGAAGTGCTCCTGCACGTCGGCCTCTCCGTAGCGGTCGATCATCGCCTGGCGGAGGTGGTTGGCGATCTCCTTCGTCTCGGTCGCCAGCATGGTGGTCTGGTTCACCACGCCGAGGCGCCGGAGGTCCTCCGCCGGGTCGAAGCCCTCGCTGTACTTGTCGTCGAACGTCTCGTAGAAGAAGTCGGCGTCTTTCTCCCCGCGGATGACCTGCGCGAGCAGTTCGGCCTCCTCGAAGTCGCGAATGACCACAACCGGGCCTTCCTGCTTCGCGTGGGAGAAGGTCGCCCGCGTTTCTTCGTGATAGCGCTTGCCGTGAACGACGATCGTGTAGTCGTCGTCGCCGATCTGGCTGGACTTGCGCCAGACCTTCTCGACGAAGGGGCAGGTCGTGTCGTACGTCTCCGTGTCCACGCCCTGTCGCTCCAGCTCCTGCTCGACCTCGAGCGTCGTCCCGAAGGCCGGGATGATGACCACGTCGTCGGGCGTCAGCTCGTCGAAGGGGATGAGCTGCTCCCCGGTGGTCGTCCGCAGAAACTTGACGCCTCGTTCCTGCAGGTCTTCGTTGACGTTCGGGTTGTGGATCATCTCCGACAGCAGGAAGATCCGCTTGTCGGGGTTTTCGTCGATCGCCTCGTAGGCGATCTCGATGGCGTTCTCGACCCCGTAGCAGAACCCGAAGTGGCGGGCGATCTTAAAGCGAACCGGCCCGAAGTCGATCACCGACGGGGAGAAGTCTTTCTTGCGCGGGTCCAGTTCCTTCCGCGCGTCTTTCACCGTCGAGATGATCGGGCTGCGGTAGAAGACCGGAACGTCGAACTGTTTCATACCGGAGGTGGGATTGACGGACGGGACGGTGGATGGCAAAACCACGCATCCATACGTCTCCACTCGGATCGGGTTCGACGGACAGGGGCTCGGGACGCGTTGGACGCGGGGAGGCTCGGGACGCAGGTGGCTTCTGAGTTTGGAGGGGGGGCGGTTGGGAGGTGAGCGTCCAACGTCCCAACGCCCCAACGCCCAACGCCCAACGCCCCAACGTCCAACGCCTCATGTGGTCAGGCGGCGGCGCGGGTTTCGGCGGGTTCGGGGGACGCCTCGGTCAGGTGCTCGTAGAGGTGCATCAGGTCGGTGAGCGATTCGAGGGCGACGATCACGGGGCCGTCCGGCGTGACCAGAAGCAGCACGTCTGTAGCCGGTCGGCCGGCGAAGACGCGGGTGCGCCGGTAGTGGCGGTAGTGCTGATGGTAGGTAGTGGCGGGGATCGTTCGCACCTCTTCGATGCGATCGCGATCCAGGCGGAGCGCTGCCGAGCCCTGCTCCAGCGTGAGCGTGTCGGCGTCGGCCGAGACGTGGAGGGCGGGGCGAAAACCGATGAGGCCGAGGCCGGTCACCAGGCCGACGGAGACGAGCTGGCCGATCCAGAATCCGATCTGCCAGTCCTCGCCCTGAGGGCCTTTCATGACGGGCTGGAGGAGGGCCCATCCCAGATAATGAAGCATGAGCAGGCCGAGAACGAGCCCCGACACCGTCACGATGAAGAGCGCTTCGCTGCGGAGGTGGTCGCCTATCCACCGACGAAAGGCGCGTCCCAGCAGCGAGTAGGAGGGATGAAAGGTACGAGAGGACCGAAACGTGCGCGTCAAGGTGACCAGGCGGGGTTCATGCAGGGAACGAACGGGGGCACGGTCCCGGAGCGGAGGGAAAGACCCAGTCCGTCCGGGAGGCGGGGCGGGAAGGGGCATGAAATCATCGATAAGCTACAAAGCGAGCCGGAAAGGGCCAACCGGGTCGGTCCCCCACGGCGGGTTTCGTGGGGGGAGGAACGGGAGAATAAAGTTACAGCCCTCCGGTTGCAGCCGCCGGAAGAGGAACGGGCGACCGACTGGGTTCAAGGGGGCATCTCTCACTCCGGACGCGCGGTGCCCGGCCCCGTGCCGGGTATCGTCCTGCACGGCGTTGGGGACGGGGCGAGAACGATCTAGCGATTGTCCCCGACGCCGTTGCCGGCCGTGTAGTCCTGCAGTTCGAGGGTCAGTTCCTCTCGGTACGCCCGATAGGCGGTGACGAGGATGGCGGTGGCCGGCACGGCGATGAGGAGGCCGAAGACGCCCAGGAACGTCCCGAACGAAAGCAGGGAGAACAGCACGAGCAGCGGGTGGAGCCCGACCTGATAGCTCAGGATATTGGGCGTCAGAAGGCTCTGCTCGAGGAGCGACTGTCCGAGAAGCACCGCGACCACAACGAAGACGTCGACCCACCCGCCGAAGATGAACGCCACCACGCCCCCGATGAGAAGCGACAGGATGGCGCCGAGGTTGGGAATGAAGTTGAACACCCCGGCCAGCAGTCCGAGTAGAAGCCAGAAGGGAATGTCGAAGATGAAGAAGAGGACGGAGACGTTGAAGGCGGCAATGAGGCTGATGATCAGCTGCCCCCGCAGGTAGCGGCCGACGATGCTGCCGGCATCGACGAGGTAGTCGCGCCGCCCGCTCGCGGTGGGGAAGAGGCCGATGAGGGCGTCGCGAATGGCGCGATAGTCCTTCAGGGTGTAGAAGAGAAGAACGGGGACCAGGGCCAGAAGCGTCACGATACCGAGGACCGAACCGATCGACTCGGCCACCCGCTCGACGGTGGCCGGCAGCTGACGCGCCTGGTTTTGAAGGATCAACTGGATCTGGTTGAGCAGCTCCTGCTTGTCGATGAGACCGGCGGACTCCAGCCCGCTCAGGAAGGCGGAGGAGGCCAGCCACTCCCGCATCAGGTCGGCCGTGTCGAAGAGGCGCTGCGAGAGGGTTTCGACCTGGTCGGCAATGCTGGGAGCCAGGATCAGAATGAAGAGGACGAAGGAGCCGACGACCAGGGTGGTCACCACCGTCGACGACAGCCAGCGCGGCACGCCGTAGCGGTCGTTCAACTGCTCGACGAGCGGGTTGAGCAGGTAGGCCAGCAGGTAGACGGCGACGAACGGGATGAGAACGCTGCTGATCTGTGCGATGCCCCACAGAACGAGCAGCACGCCGCCGGAGAGCAGCAGGGCGCGAACGGCCTGGTGCGCGCGCAGCGGCCAGAGGAGAACCGCCCCGGCGATGGCGACCAGGGGCGGGTTGAGAAAGCTGCCCTCCTGCGGCGGCACTTCCATCTCGTACAGCAACACGAGAAACAGCACGAATCCGCCTGCCAGCAGCACGGTGTCGAATGCGGTCAGTCGCTGAAAGAACGACCGGCCGGCCGACGGCGAAGCGGATTCGCCCGGCGGCGCCGAATCATCGCCCGCCCCCGCCTTGTCTGCCCCCGAGGGGGCCTGCACAGACGTGTCCTGCACAGACGTGTCCTGCACAGACGTGTCCTGGGCCGAGGGGTCCTGGGTCGAGGGGTCCTGCGCCGAAGAGGCTTGGGCAGACTCGGACGGGGCCGACGCAGCGGCCGACTCGGAACGGGACGGAACCGACGACGAAGGGGCCATGATCGGACGACGCAATACCGCAGACATCGGACACGATCCAACGACAACCCCCAGACCCGGGTTCGGAACGGCACGTAGGGCGTTGGGGCGTTGGGACGTTGGGGCGTTGGACGTTGGGGCGTTGGGGCGTTGGGGCGTTGGACGTTGG
>CAKZLV010000275.1 GCA_937127285.1 uncultured Bacteroidota bacterium | reverse complement strand
CGCTTCTTCGCCTGGCCCTATAGCGCCCAACCGGGTACCTCCCAACCGGGTAGCGCCCAACCGGGTAGCGCCCGACCGGGTCCGGCTCCGCCCGTACAAAGAATACCTTGAAAGATTAAAAGATCGAGACATTCCACCCGGCACACGGGCGGCGCACGGCGGTCTACGTAGGGAGTCGTCGTCCCTTCGGGGGCGACGAACCCGTACCCTCTCCGTTGAACCGACCGGCAGGACCGTAATGGACTGGACGAAGTATATCCACTCGGATTCGGATGTCGTACACGGAACGCCCGTCTTCCGGAATACGCGCGTTCCGGTCCCCGTCGTGCTCGACAGCCTCGCGCAGGGAATCTCGACCGACGAGTTGCTGTCGAGTTACCCCAGCCTGCAACCCATTCACCTGAATGCGGCGCTGGCGTATGCCGCCGATGTGGCCCGGGACTGCGCGGGCACGCAGGTTCGCACGCGCAGGTGAGGCAGTGCGGGCGTCGGGGACGTGGGAGCCGACCCCGACGAACCGACCCCGATGAACCGACCGCGATGAACCGACCGCGATGAACCGACCCGGGTACGTCGGCATCCGTGAACCGGCCTCCGTGAACCGGCATCGGCCGGTCGGTGCGACCGCCGCACGCTTGCCCCTTGCCTCGTGTCCCTGAACGCCGCTCCGCCGCCATGCGCCTTCTCCTCGACGAGTCCGTGCCTGCAGAAGCCGCCTCCGTTCTGCGGGACGCGGGTCACCGCGTCGCCACGGTTGTCGGGCGCAACTTCGACGGGTACGGAGACGAGGCGCTCATCGCGGCGTGTCGGCGGGAGGGATGGACGCTGGTGACGCTGGACACCCGCTTTGCGGAGCGAACGCGGACGCCGGCCGACCCGCGCATCGTCACGCTGGATCTTTCCGACGGGTCGCCCGCAACCGTCGTTCGCGCCGTTCGCGCCGTGCTTCCGGTGCTGAACCGGTCGCGCCCCCCCGGCGGGACGTGGCAGCTTCGCCAGAACGGAACGTCCGTCGACCTCACGTTCAGCAGTGCGGGCGATTCGGCGTAGGCCCGCGCGGGCCCCGTGGCTCCCGGGGGCTCCGGCTTTGCCCCCGGGTCGTGTCTGGTTCGCGCCCGGTTCGCTATCGGGCAGCCTCCGCGGAGATGACCTGCACGCCGGCGTCGTTCATCTCCTTCCAGGCCTGCGCCAGAGATCCGTTCTGGTCGATGCCTCGGGTGGCTTCCTCGACGACGAACACGTCGAACCCCTCCGCGCGTCCGTCTACGGCCGACCACTTCACGCAGAAATCCGTCGCCAGGCCGCACACGTAGAGGGTGTCGATGCCGCGCTCGCGGAGGTAGCCCGCGAGGCCCGTGCGCGTTTCGCCGTCGTTTTCGAAGAAGGCGGAGTAGGAGTCGATCTCGGGGCGAAACCCCTTGCGCAGAACCAACTCGGTGTGCGTCGTATCCAGATCCGGGTGAAAGGCCGCTCCGTCGGTTCCCTGCACGCAGTGGTCCGGCCACAGCACCTGCTCGCCGTAGCCGACCTCGATCACGTCGTAGGGGTCGTGCTGCGGGTGCGAGGACGCAAACGACTGATGGCCGGCCGGGTGCCAGTCCTGGGTTTGCAGCACGTGGTCGAACGCACCGACGAGGTTGTTGATGACCGGAACGACCTCGTCTCCTTCCGGAACCTCGAGGGCGCCGCCGGGACAGAAGTCGTTCTGCACGTCGACGATGAGAAGTGCGCGCATGGGGATCGGGCGAATCGGTTGAGCAGGATCGGAGGTGAAAGTCGAGGGCCGGCCGCTGCCGTGCCGTCGGCAGGAGGCGACCCGCGTGGGAATCCATACGGAGTCCCCCAGCACGGTTGGTCCCGCGCCGTCCGGGGGCCAGGTGCGGCACGCCGGGATCACCGCGCGGATCATGAGAGTTTTACGAACGCTCCCTGCCACGAACCGACCGTCCCATGTCCACTGCCCCCGCCCCTCCCCGCACGAATGGAAGCGCTTCGTCCCCGGCAGACCGCATCGACCGGCTGTTTGCGGCGCAGCGGTCCCATGCGCCCTCCGTTCGCGCCACCGATGTCGCTCAGCGCTCTGCCAAGATTCGCCGGCTGCGCGATGCCGTCTACGACCGTCGCGATGCCATTCGCCAGGCGATGCACGAGGACTTCCGGCGGCCGGCCCCGGAGGTCGACCTGACCGAGGTGAAGTCCGTTGCCGACGAGGCCACCTTCGCCCTCGACCATCTGGAAGACTGGATGCGCGAGGAGGCCGTCCCCACGCCGCGGCTTCTGCTCGGAACCCGCTCGGAGATCCGGTACCAGCCCAAGGGGGTCGTGTTGATTATCTCGCCCTGGAACTACCCGTTCAACCTCACGCTGGGGCCTCTCGTCGCCGCCCTCGCGGCCGGCAACTGCGTGATGATCAAGCCCTCCGAGTACACGCCCCATTCGTCGGCGGTGATGCGGGAGATGATCGACGACCTGTATGACGACCGGGAGGTCGCCCTCGTTGAAGGGGACGCGTCCGTCGCCCAGACGCTGCTCGATCAGCCGTTCGATCACATCTATTTCACCGGGAGCCCGGAGGTCGGCTCCCTCGTGATGCAGGCGGCAGCGAAGCACCACGCCTCCGTCACCCTGGAGCTGGGCGGCAAGTCCCCCACGATCGTGGACGAAACGGCAGATGTGGACGACGCCGCCTCGAAGATTGCCTGGGGCAAGTTTACGAACTGCGGTCAGACCTGCATCGCGCCGGATTTCGTCCTGGCGCACGACCGCGTCGTGGACGAACTCGTCGACGGCCTTCGCGCGGCGATTGATCGGGCTTACGGAGACACCCCCGAGGCGCGCCGCCGGAGCCCCGACTACGCACGCATCGTCAACGACAAGCATTTTCAACGCGTGCACCGCCTTCTCTCCACAGCCATCGACGACGGGGCGACGACAGCCGCCGGGGGCGTCGTCGATGCCGCGGAGCGGTACATCGCTCCCACCGTTCTGACGGACGTCCCCCCCGATACGTCGCTGATGCAGGAGGAGATTTTCGGTCCCGTTCTGCCGGTGCTCTCTTACCGGTCGGTGGATGACGTACTGGCGGACCTGCGCAGCCGGCCCAACCCGCTCGCTCTCTACCTCTTCACCGAGAGCGCGGCGCGGGAGGAGCGCATTCTCAACGAAACGTCGGCCGGCGGCACGGCGATCAACGACGTGCTGCTGCACTACATGAACCCCCACCTGCCCTTCGGAGGAGCCGGACGCAGCGGCATCGGGCACGGGCACGGGCTCTACGCCTTCCGCGAGTTCTCGCATGCGCGATCGGTTCTGCGCCGCTCGGGCGGATCGTCGCTGATGAAGCAGGCCTATCCGCCCTACACGCGGTGGACGAAGACGCTCATCAACTGGGTGATGAAGCTCTTCTAATTCGGGAACGATCCGGGGGCGTTACGCCGCGTCGTCCTTCTCCGACAGGACCTCGAGGAGGCGCTGCAGGTCGGGGGCCGAGAGCTTTCCCTTCGCGTGGAGGCGCGCAAGCATCTGCCGCACCGCCCGGCCGTCCGTCTCGCCCCCGCTCGCCTCCTCCTCGCCCATCGCTCCGGCCTCCGACGGCTGGTCCGGCGGCGACGGAGGGGGCGGCTGCGCGTTCTCGTCCGGCGGACTGCGGTGCAGGGCGGCCTGCAGAAACGTCTCCACGTAGTCGGCCGCTTCCGGCTGGCCGGAGAAGTCCATCGTCTGCGTGAGCGTGGAGGCGCCGCGCTGGAGGGTGAGTTCGATCTTCCTGCCGGCGATGCCGAACCAGCGCTGCTTCAGTTCCAGCCGCAGCAGGTTGCGGTAGTGGACCGTTTTCGGCGCTTCGAGGTCCGTGTTCTGAAAGATGAAGCGGTCGACGGCGAAGACCGCCCCGTCCTTGGCGTTGCCGCTGAGGGTGGCGTCGTAGAGCGCGAGCACCTCGTCGTGCCGGATGGAGTGCGCGTAGTCGTCCAGCGCGTTTGTCAGCCGCGACTCGGGGATGTTCGGCGCCACGAACAGGCCCATGCGCGGGGCATGCGGTATTTCGTCCCGGAGCAACTGGTGCATGGCGGCGCGGCGGTTGGCGAGCGGTCACGTGCGAGGGCAGGCCGAGGCCCGGCGCGGGCGGATCGGCGGTCTGCAGCCGGCGCCGCGGGTCGAGGCGGCGGAAGCGGAGCCCCCACTCGGAACGCGCCGGGCGGACGCGGAGGGGCGTCGCCCCTCATCCCCCGCCTCCGGCGGCGGCCATTGCCGAGGCGTCGAAAAAGCCGGTGGCGGCCTCGATCAGCCCGCCGGAGAAGAAGGCCATCGCCACCAGTCCCACCGCGCACACCACCAGGACGCCCTGCGACGTCCGGCTGACCGGGGGCAGGCCTCCGAGCGAGGCCTGTCGTGCGTCCACGACGTCGTCCCGGTCCTGCATCCAGAAGACGTACACGACGCGCAGGTAGTAGTACCCGCTTACCGCGCTCATCAGGACGCCGATCAAGACGAGCCACGTCAAGCCCGCATCGACGGCCGGGGCAAAGACGGCGTACTTCCCGAAGAAGCCGCCGAACGGGGGAAAGCCCGTCAGGCTGAACATGAACACCACCATGGTGACGCCCAGGACGGGGCGGTCGGTTCCGATGCCGGCCAACGAGTCGAGCGTTTGCACGCGCCCTTCGCGGCCGTCCCATTCCAGCAGGGCCATCACCCCGAAGGCGCCGATGTTCATCACCGTGTAGACGAGCAGGTAGAAGAGCGCTCCGGCGAACGCCGCTTCCGTGCCGGCGGCGAGGGCGACGAGGATGTACCCGGCGTGGGCGATCGACGAGTACGCGAGCATGCGTTTCACGTTCGCCTGCGAGAGCGCCATGACGTTGCCAACCACCATGGTAATGACCGCCACCACGGCCAGGACCAGCGTCCAGCGCTCTGCCGGCAGCGCGTAGTACAGCACCAGGATCAATGATCCGAACGCGGCCGCCTTCGACGCGGTGGACATGTAGCCGGTCAGCGGCGTGGGCGAGCCCTGGTAGACGTCCGGCGTCCACATATGAAACGGCGCCGCGCTCACCTTGAAGAGGAATCCGATGAGAAACAGCGCCACGCCGGCCCAGAACAGGAGGGTTCCGCCGGCCGTGGCGAGGTCTGCCTGAGCCATCGCGGGCAGGTACATCGTGCCCGTCGCCCCGTACATCAGCGCGATGCCGTAGAGGAAGAAGCCGGTCGAGAAGGCGCCCAGCAAAAAGTACTTCAGGGCGGCCTCGACGGCTCCTTCGTCTTCTCGGATGAGCCCCGCAAGGACGTAGAGGCACACCGACATCGTTTCGAGCCCGACGAAGATGCTCACCATGCTGTTCGACGACCCGAGCAGGATCATGCCCACCGTCGCGTACATGAGGAGCGCGTACACCTCGCCGTAGTCGTGCTTCAACCGGTGGAGGTAGGGAACGGAGAGGATCGTGGTGGCGATGCCGGCCAGTAGAACCAGCAGGTTGATAAAGGCCGCATAGCCGCCGACGCGGATCGCTCCGAAGAAGGCTGTTCCCGGCTCGGTGCCGAGTTGAAACAGCTCCCAGGCGGAGGCCACCACCATGCCGGCCACCCCCAGCCAGGGAATGGACGGATGGTCGGACCGGAAGGCCGCCACGGTCAGCATGACGAGGCCGACGACCGAGACGACGATCATCGAGAAGATGGCCGGCAGATCGGCCGCCATCGTCGAAAAGGCGCGGGCAAGTTCCATGAGTGCGGTGCGTTCAGGCGGGGAAGCGGTGGGCAAGGAACCCGCGGTTGGGCGGGACGGAGGCGACGGCGGAGCGGTCGCGGTCGACCGGTTCCGCTACGCACGCCGGCCGAGGGGTCAGACCCACACGAAGTCTTCGATCTGGCGGGCCAGTTCGACGTCTTTCTCCGTCACCTTCCCCCCCGCGTCGTGCGTGGTGAGGGCGATGTGGACGGTGTTGTAGACGTTTTCCAGCTCGGGGTGATGATTCAGGTCTTCGGCATAGTAGGACAGGCGGACGATAAAGCTGATGGCGGCTCGAAAGTCAGAAAACTCGTAGGTTGTCGTCAGCTTGTCGTCCTCCACCTCCCATCCGTCGAGGTCGGCGAGGGCACGGTCCAGGTCGGCGTCGGTCAGGGGGTCGGGCATGGCAGGACGTGGGTGGGTCGAGAAAGGAAACGAGAAGGTGCGTCGCGAACGTCCCTCGCTCGTTGGCGAGGGGCGGCCGCTACCGGTCCGGGTCGAAGCTGCGCAGATCGTCCGGGTCGAGGGTGACCTCGGCCGCCTCCGGCGGAGCCACCGGGAGCGCCTCGCGGGCGGCGTCGTCCGCCGTGGGCGGTGCCTCCATGGCTTCGACGGCGGCGTGTTTCTCTTCGATGGTATCGAGCAGAAAGGTCGTGGCCGGTGCGGTTTGCTTCAGGAACGGCTGGGGAAAGAAACCCATCACGAGCATGAGGAGGACGAGCGGCGCCATGAGCACAAACTCGCGAGCATTGACATCGGCAAGGTTGGCATTGGCGGGGTCGGTAAGTTCGCCGAAGAAGAGTTCGTAGACCATGTAGAGCAGGTAGACGGCGGCAAGGATGACGCCGGTCGTGGCCAGCGCGACGAGGGCGACGCTGTCCAGGACCGTGCTCTTAAACGAGCCGAGCAGGATCAGGAACTCGCCCACGAATCCGTTCAGGCCCGGCAGGCCGGCCGAGGCGAGGACGCTGAACACCATGAGGGTGGACAGGATGGGGACGGAGGTCGCCAGCCCGCCGTAGTCGTTCATCCGCCGGGTGTGGCGGCGCTCGTAGAGCATCCCGACGAGCAGAAAGAGGGCCCCGGTCGAGATGCCGTGGTTCACCATCTGGATGACGGCGCCTTGCATCGCCTCGGTGGTAAACGCGAAGATGCCCAGCACCACGAAGCCGAGGTGGCTCACCGACGAGTAGGCGACGAGCTTTTTCGCGTCGGGCTGGGCCCGCGCCACGAGGGCGCCGTAGATGATGCCGACCACGGCGAGGGCGGCAAGGGCGAAGGCCCAGCTCTGGGCCGCGTTGGGGAAGAGCGGCAGGCAGAAGCGCACGAGGCCGTACGTTCCCATCTTCAGCAGCACGCCGGCCAGAATGACCGAGCCGCCCGTCGGGGCCTGCACGTGAGCGTCGGGCAGCCAGGTGTGCAGCGGAAAGAGCGGCACCTTGATCGCAAACGAGAGCGCGAAGAGGGCAAACAGCCAGGTCTGCGTGTCTGCCGGAATGTTGTACTCGAGGAGGGTGTACCAGTCGGTCGTAAAGACGTGGCCCGGGTCGACGGCGGCGGCCTCGTAGCCGAGGTAGAGAATCGCCACGAGCATGAGCAGCGACCCGACGAGCGTGTAGAGCACGAACTTGATCGCCGCGTAAATGCGGTTTTCCCCTCCCCACACCCCGATGATGAAGTACATCGGGATGAGCGTCAGTTCGAAGAAGACGTAGAACAGGATGAGGTCGAAGGACGCAAAGACGCCGGTAATGCCCGTCTGGAGGAGAAGCAGCAGGGCGTAGTAGCCTTTCTCCTTCGCGTCGATGTAGGTCCAAGACGAAAGAACGACGATGGGCCCGAGGAGCGTCGTCAGCAGGATGAGCAGGATGGAGAGGCCGTCCACACCGACGAAGTACTTCACGTCGATGGCATCGGGGAACCACGCCGCCGAGATGTCCATGAGCTGCGGCGCGCCGGCGGTGCTGACGGCCGGATCGTAGCCCAGGAACAGGACGATCGACAACGCGAACGTCCCGGTGGTGGTCGCCAGGGCCGTCCACCGAATGGCCGATGCCCGCCGCAGGAGCAGCGTCAGCAGCGCGCCGACCGTCGGCAGAAAGATGACCAGAGACGTGAGATACGGGATGTCCATCGGAGGAGGAGGAATGATGAAAACCGTGCGTCCGCCGCTCGTTCGAAGAAGGCGGGCGGGGCGTCTGGACCGGGGCGGCTCGCGCTTCGCCCCGGGACGAGGCGCTAGCCGCCGAAGACCATCAGGCCGATCACGAGGACGACGCCGAGGACGAGGGCGAGGGCGTAGTTCTGCACGACTCCGGTTTGCAGCCGGCGCAGGAGGCCGCTGCCTACCTGCGCTGCGCCGGCCACCCCGTTGACGATGCCGTCGACCACCCGGCCGTCGAACGGAGCCAGCCCGCGGCGGGCGAGGCCGTTAATCAAGGAGTCGACGACCACGTTGTCGTAGAAGTCGTCCCAGTAGTAGGTGTCGCTCCAGGTCTGGTAGAGGCCGCCGAAGCGGGCGGAGAGGGTTTCGTCGAAGGCGACGCCCGTCGCCAGGTAGGCGCTGCGGGCGTAGAGGAACACGCCGACGGCAATCCCCGAGCTCAGCCCGATGAGGCCCCACTCCAGCGCGAGCGGCACGTGGCCGGCCAGGGACGGTTCGGCGACGGGGCCGCCGTAGTCGGCGCCGAGGTAGTGGTGGATCCAGTTCAGCTTACCGTCGGCGATCACGGCCGGGAGGCCGAGGTAGCCGGTCACGGCCGATCCGCCCGCCAGGATCCAGAGGGGGATCGTCATCGACGCAGACGACTCGTGGGCGTGGACGGTGTCGGCATCGGGCCAGCGGGGTTCGCCGAGGAAGGTGAGGTAGTAGGAGCGCGCCATGTAGAAGGCGGTGAGGGCGGCGGTAATCACCCCGACGCCCCACACGAACCAGGCATAGTTGGCGCCGCCGACGAAGCCGTACTCGAAGGCCTTAAAGAGGATCTCGTCCTTCGAGAAGAAGCCGGCCAGGAGCGGAATTCCGGAGATGGCGAGCGTGGCGATGAAGTACGTCCACCCGGTCGACGGCATGTACTGCTGCAGCCCGCCCATCGTCCGCATGTCCTGCGGGTCGAAGTCGGAAACGTCGTGCCCCTCCGCCTCCAGTTCGTGTTCGACGTGCTCCATCGAGTGGATCACGCTGCCGGAGCCGAGAAAGAGGCAGCCCTTGAAGAAGGCGTGGGTGAGAACGTGAAAGATCGATACGAAGAACGCCCCGACGCCGGCGGCCATGAACATGTAGCCGAGCTGGGAGACGGTTGAGTACGCCAGCACCTTCTTGATGTCGTTCTGGGTGATGGCGATGGTGGCGGCCATGATGGCGGTGAGGGCGCCCACGATGGCGATAACGGCCATCACGATTTCGGCCGCGAGAACGAGTTCGGACATCCGGGCCAGCAGGTAGAGGCCGCTCGTCACCATCGTGGCGGCGTGGATAAGGGCCGAGACGGGGGTCGGGCCGGCCATCGCGTCGGGCAGCCAGACGAAGAGCGGGATCTGCGCGCTCTTGCCCGTCGCGCCGATAAAGAGGAGCAGGACGGTCCAGTTGAGCACGTCCTGCGAGAGCTGCGGGCCTTCCGCCAGCAGCACGTCGAAGTCGAGGCTGCCGAGCTGGCTGAAGAGCAGGAACATCGCCATCAGAAAGGCGAAGTCGCCGATCCGGTTGACGATGAAGGCCTTATTGGCTGCGGCGCTGTTGCTGAGGTCGGTGTACCAGAAGCCGATCAGCAGGTAGGAGCAGAGCCCGACGCCCTCCCACCCCAGGAAGAGCACCGGCAGGTTGTTCGCGAGCACGAGGTTGAGCATCGCGAAGATGAACAGGTTCAGGTAGGCGAAAAACCGCCAGTAGCCCGAATCCCCGTGCATGTAGCCGGTCGAATAGAGGTGAATCACGCCGCCCACGCCCGTCACGACGAGCGTCATGATGAGCGAGAGCTCATCGACCAGGTAAGAGAACTGCAGGCTGAGGTCGCCGGCTTCCATCCAGGTAAAGAAGTCGACCACGACGGGCGTGCCGTCGAACGTGGCGAAGAGGTACGCCGTCAGCGCGAAGGGAACGACGACGACGGCCGTCCCCAGCGTTCCGATCCATCCCTCGCGGGTTCGCATCTGCTCCACAAAGAGCGGCCCCAGGCCGTTGACCACGGCACCGAACAGCGGAAGGAGCAGAATGAGGCGAACCAGAAGCTCAGAATCCATGGAGGGTGGGTGGATGTGGGAGGATGGATCTTGGAGTCAGGACCGGGGGAGGTCGGACGTTCGGCGCCGGGGGTCGGCACGGGGCGTTCCGACCGATCGGCCCGCTCGCCGCGCGCGAGCGCTCTTTGGTTAGGAGTCGTTAGGACGCGTTGCCGGAACGGGGAGCAAGTCGAGGACCGCGAACGCCGTGAGCATTTTGCGATCGTGGGTTCCCCAATCCAGCCAATCCAGCGTCGACTCAGTGTTTGAACAGATTGATCTCGTTGATATCGACCGTCACCTTGCTGCGGAAGATAGCGATCACGATGGCGAGGCCGACGGCGGCCTCCGCCGCGGCGACGGCGATGGAAAAGAACACGAGCAGCTGCCCGTCGGGGTCGCCCATGGACTGGCTGAAGGCGACGAGGGTGAGGTTGACGGCGTTGAGCATCAGCTCGACCGACATCAGCACCACGATCGCGTTCCGCTTGAAGAGCACGCCCAGCGTCCCGATCGAAAACAGCACGGCGCCGAGCGCCAGGTACCAGTTGAGAGCGACTTCCATGGGTCCGTTCGTCGGTCGTTGTTGCAGGGCTTCGGTTGCAGGGCTTCGGTTGCAGGACTTCGGCTGCAGGTTCGGTACCGTCGGCCAACCGTCTGCTGCCGCGGCGGATGCCTCGTTCGAATGCCCCCTCGAGTGCCTCCTCGAATGCCTAGTCGAAGCGGCGCTGGGCCAGCATCACCGCGCCCACCGTGGCGGCCAGAAGCAGAATGGCGGCGACCTCCACGTGCAAGGCGTACCGGGTAAACAACTCCTTGCCGAGCAACCGGGCGTCCCCCACCTCCGCCGCCGTCTCGGCAGAGACCGGCTCGATGGGCACATCCAGCCCGAGGGCGGTCACGTAGAGAAGCTGTGCAAGGATCACGACGCCGACAGCGAAGGCCGCCACCTGCGTCCACTGGATGTCTTCCAGCTGCGGCAGGGCGGACAGGTTCAGGAGCATGATCACGAACAGAAACAGCACCATGATGGCCCCGGCGTATACCAAAATCTGGATGACGCCGATGAAGGAGGCGTTGAGCGTCAGGTAGAGGCCGGCCACGCAAAACAGGTTGAGCACCAGCCAGAGGGCGCTGGCCACCGGGCTGCGAGAAACCAGCATCCCGACCGCCGCCGCCACGGCGAGGGTCGCCAGCAGGAAGAACATGAAGGGAGCAGCCATGGGTCGGTGGCGTCGGGCAGTGGGAGTGGCGGTGCAGGCAGGGAGTGGCGGTGCAGGCAATCGTCCCGGTCGGGTCTCCGGCACGGCTGCCGGCGCGGACCGAGGGTCCGGTTCCGGTCGGCGTTTCCGGTTCCGGTCGGCGCGGCCGTAGGAGCGCCTCCGGAACGGGCGGTGGAGCCCACAGGTGGGCGATCGGCGGTTCGTCTCGACCCCGACCGGGGACCGGCGCGGCAAGCGATCGCATTGTGCGACGGCATCCTGCCGGATTCTGCCGGGAAGACAAACCCCGTTTTCAGGGGAAAAAGAATTTACGCCGTCGTAAAGAGCGACTCAAAGGTAACGAGGTCCCTCCGTAGGGGCAAGATCGATCGCGGTTAATCCCGGATGAATACAATCGGCATGAATACAATCAGCATGAATGCAATCGGCGGGGCCGTCGCCAGCGGAGCGCGCGGGGCTCCCGGGGCTGTCGCTGCTTCCCAGCACCTGCTTCCCAGCACCTCTTCCCCGGTCCAACGCCCCCGGCACAGCCATCCCCGGTACAATCGCCGTCGTGCCGGGCCGGGGGCGACGATCGTCGCGGTGCACGGCTCTTTCCGGGGAGATGGATCCGCGATCCGGCCGAGCCCGCCTGCGACCGGCATCTGTGCGCGTCCAGCCGGTGCGCGTCCAGCCGGTGCGCGTCCAGCCGGTGCGCGTCCAGTCAGTGTGCGTCCAGCCAGTTGTCGCCGGTGTCGATGTCGACGACCACGGGCACGCCGTCGAGCGGCAGGGCCTCTTGCATCTCCGTTTCGACGAGGGTGCGGAGGGCGTCCTCCTCCTCGGGCGGAAATTCGAAGACGAGTTCGTCATGCACCTGCAGGAGCATCTCTGCCTCGAGCCCGTCCTCGCGCAGGCGGTCATGCACCCGGTTCATGGCGATCTTAATCATGTCGGCCTGCGTGCCCTGAATCGGCATGTTGACGGCCACTCGCTCGGCGAAGCCGCGGCGGTTGGAATTGGACGCGTTGATGTTGGGAACGTAGCGTCGCCGCCCGAGCAGAGTTTCTGCATAGCCCTTCTCGCGGGCCCGGTCGACGAGCTCGTTGAGGAACTGCGAGACGCCGGGGTAGGACTTCTGGTACTGCGAGATCAACTCTTGCGCCTCGTCGACCGAGGTGCGAAGGCGCTGCGCGAGGCCCCACGGACTGACGCCGTACGGGATGCCGTAGTTGACTTCCTTCGCCTTCCGGCGCTGATCGCGGGAGACGGCGTCGGGCTCGATGTCGAAGACGCGGGCGGCCGCGTCGGTGTGGATGTCCCCGTTGCGGCGGAAGGTCTCCTGCATCGCCTCGTCCTCGCTCATCGCGGCCAGGATGCGCAGCTCAATCTGCGCGTAGTCGGCCGCCAGAAGATGCCAGCCGTCGCGCGGGATGAACGCCCGGCGGATCTCCCGCCCGACCTTGGTGCGAACCGGGATGTTCTGCAGGTTGGGATCGCTGGACGAGAGGCGCCCGGTGGCCGTTCGCGTCTGGTTGAACGACGTGTGGATCCGCCCCGTCTCCGGGTGGACGAGCTCCCCGAGGCTGTCGAGATAGGTGCTCTTGAGCTTGTAGGTTTTGCGCCAGTCGAGCACCAGGCCGGGCAGTTCGTGGTCGGTGGAGAGCTCCTGCAGGACGCTCTCCTTCGTGGACGGGTTGCCGGTGGGGGTCTTTTCGAGGACCGGCATGTCCAGCTTGTCGAACAGGATCGTACTCAGTTGCTGCGGCGAGTTGATGTTGAATTCCTCGCCGGCCCGTTCGTACACCTGCTCCTCGATCTCGTCGAGCTCTCCGGCCAGGCGGTCGGAAATGTCGTCCAGAATGTCGGTATCGACGCGAATTCCGGCATGCTCCATCTCCGCCAGGACGCGGACGAGCGGAAACTCCATGTCCTCAGCGATGTCCAGCACCCCGTTTGCGTCCAGCTGGTCGCGGAGGGCATCGGCCAGCCGCAGCGCGATGTCGGCATCCTCACAGGCGTAGCGAGACGCGTCTTCGATCTCGACGTCGCGCATCGACTTCTGGTTGCGGCCGTCTCCGATCAAGTCTTCGATCGGGACCATCTTATAGTTCAGGACCGAGCGGGCGACGTCGCCGAGGTTGTGGTTGTCTTCCGGAGCAATCAGGTAGTGGGCCACCATGGTGTCGACGATCGACCCGCCGACCTCCACGCCGTGGCGGCGGAGGACGAGCAGGTCGTACTTCAGATTGTGCCCCACCTTTACAGCCTCTCCTTCCAGCGGCGGCCGGAGGACGTCGAGAACGTCCGCCGTCGGGGTCTCGTCGGGCAGCGGCGTGGGCACGTACACGGCCTCCTGCGCGGTTTCGCTGAACGAGATGCCGACGAGACCCGCCATCATCGCGTCGGTGGAGGTCGTTTCCGTATCGAAGGCGAACCGGTCCTGCTTCTGCAGATCGGCCGCCAGTTCGTCGAGCTCCTCGCGCGTCCGGATGAAGCGGTAATCCACCGCCTCGGCGTCGAACTCCTTCACCTCCTCGTACGGGCCAAAGTCGAACGTGAGCGCCGGGTCATCGCCCGACGAACGGTCGTCTTCCCGTCCGTCTTCCCGGCCGTCTTCATCGGGCGTATCGGGGCGAGATTCCGCCAGGTCGAGCCGGTCGATGAGGGAGTCAAACTCGTACTCCCGAAACAGCTGCAGGAGCTTGGCTTCGTCCGGGTGCTCGACCTTCAGCTGGTGCCAGTCCAGCGAAACGTCGAGATCCGTCTTGATCTGGACGAGCTCTTTCGACATCCGGGCGTCGTCGGCATGGTCGATGAGGTTCTGACCGCGCTTTCCACCGATCTCGTCCGCGTGAGAGATGCACCCCTCCACGTCGTGATACTGTTTGAGGTACTTCATCGAGGTCTTCTCCCCGATGTTCGGGACGCCGGGCACGTTGTCTGAGCTGTCGCCCCAAAGGGCGAGCATGTCGACGAATTGGGCCGGCTCCAGGCCGTATGCGTCCCGGAAAGTGTCTGCGGTTTGCACCTCGAAGTCGTTGTCGCCCCGGGCCGGCTTGAAGATGGAGACGCGCTCGCTCAGCAGTTGCTTGAAGTCCTTGTCGGGCGAGACGATGACGACGCGGGCCCCGTCCTCTTCAGCGTCGTGGGCCAGCGTACCGATGACGTCGTCGGCTTCAACGCCGGTGACCTCCACCACGGGAATGTCCATCGCCCGCACGATTTCCTTCATGCGCGGCAGGTTGGCGAGAAGGTCGTCGGGCGGAGGGTCGCGGTGCGCCTTGTAGTCCTCGTAGATGTCCTCACGGAACGTTCCCTCCCCGTCGATCGCGTCGAACACAACCGCGATGTGCTCCATCTCGTGGTCCTCAATCAGCTTGAGGAGCGAATTGGTGAAGCCGTACGCGGCCGACACATTGTCGCCGTTGGCGTTGATGAGCGGACGACTGATAAAGATGAAATGTGCCCGGTACGCCAGCGACATGGCGTCGACCAGGTAGAGCGTTCGGGAGTCGTCGGACGGGGGGGATTCGAGGTTTTCCATGCGGCGGAGCGAATACGGAGGAACGAGAAATAGCGAGGGCACCGGCGGCAGAAGAAAAGCGGCGCAGGAAGAGCGGCGGGGGAAGAGCAGCGGAGGAAGACGAGTCCACCGGAACCCGTCCTGCCGTGGCCGATCCCGCTGGGCCTGTCTTGTCATGGTGGATAGATTGTAGACCATGAATAAAATGCCCGGCGACGGGTGAGGATTCCGCCTCTCTGGAAAGATCGGGTGGGAAGATCCCAGCGGGCTCGCCCCGACGGCGGTCCGTCGCTGCGACAGGTCGCTGCCTTGGGTCGCTGCGCCGGGCCTCCGGTCTGCCTCCTGCCTCCGTGCAGGTGCTCCGTTCTCCTCCTGTCTTCTCCTGCACGCCCTGCCCGGTGTGCTCTCCTCGTCGATGCAGGTGCAGTCCGGACGGCGTTCGCCGGCCGGTTTTCCGGTCGCCCCCGTCGGCACCGTTCCTCCGTTCATCTCCTCCGTGCATCCCGCATCGAACCCGCGGCTGTACGGTTCGTAGACAGACGTCCCGCACACCCTCTGATCCCGCCCGACGGCCCGCTCGTATGCATCTCCTTCTTTTCGACATCGACGGTACACTGGTACGTGTCAACCGTGCCGGTCGTCGCGCGGTGCAAACGGCATTGGAGGATCTCGTCGGGACCGATCTTTCGACCGACGGGGTTTCGTTTTCGGGCAAGACGGATCCGCAAATTCTGTCCGAGGTGCTCGCTGCCAACGGAATTGAGGCGTCGGACGCGCTGGTGTCGGACGCGCTGGAGGTTTACGCCGAAGCGGCGGCGCCGGTCCTGTCTTCGTCGACCGTAACCGCGCTTCCCGGGACGCAGCCCCTTCTCACCGCCCTGGCGGATCGAGACGACGTGCAGCTGGCGCTGCTCACCGGCAACATCGAAGCGATGGCGTACCGGAAGCTCGAGGCGGTATCGATGGCGCAGTACTTTTCGTTCGGCGCTTTCGGGTCGGACCACGCCGACCGGAACCGGCTGCCGGAGGTTGCCCTTCGACGGGCGCGACGAGACACCGGCCGGGCGTTTGCCGCCTCCGAGACGGTGATCATTGGAGACACGATCCACGACATCGAATGCGGACAAACGGCCGGGGCCCGCTGCGTGGGCGTTTGCTCCGGCTCCGACGACCGCGCGGCGCTCTCCCGTGCCGGAGCCGACCTTCTGTTCGAGGACCTCCGCGACCGCGACGCCTTCTGCCGAGCCGTTCTGCACGACCGGCCGTCGCAGCGCCCGCACGGGAGCGGGTAACCGTATTGCCCCCGGCTCGACCTGCGCATCGATCGGTCGATCCATCTGCACAGAACGGGGCGCACAGAACGGGGCGCACAGAACGGGGCGCAAAGAGCGCGTCGCAAAGAACGGGGCGCAGAGAACGGGTCTCCCCTCCCGTCATGCGTCTCCACGCGGACGCTGCTGCGGGCGCAGACGCGTCGACGAGTCGGCTCTGCCCGCTGGGCTGCACCGGAACCGACCGTACAGACATCGACGGCACGGGCAGACGGGCGTCTGCGGTTCGGCATGATTTTTACGGTGTAGAGGGACACGCAGACGTTTCACCGATTCTCAGCCTTCTCCTGCGGCGCTATCCTTCCGGCTGCCGACGTCGAGCGTTCGGGCCCGAGCGGTTGGATGCGAGCGTTCGGGAAACGGCTGCTCCTTCTCACCGGCCCTGCACCAGCGGTTGATCCCGCACCGGTGGGTCCTCCCCGCAGGCGTTGTGTTCGCTTCCCAAATGCCTGTCTCCCCATCGAGCGGTCCGGCCGCCGCGAAGCACTCGCTTCACCAAGAAGATTTGTCATCGCCTAATGCTGCCCATCTCTGCACACGGCACGACGTTTCCCGGGCGCCGGGACGTCAATCAAGACGATATTCTCCACTGCTACCCGGGGCCGGACTCGTTTTTCCTGGCCGTGGCAGATGGAATGGGGGGCGTGTCGGGGGGACAGATTGCCAGCCAAACGGTATTGCAGACGGCCGAATCGTTTCTTCGCGACCGATTTGAGGATTCGGTCGACCCGACGGGGTTGAAGGCAATCCTGACCGAAATGTACGGGCGCGCCCAGGCGTCCATTCGCGAAATCACCGACAAGGATCCGTCCCTTCAGGGCATGGGCACCACGCTAACCTGTGTGCTCGGGTATGATGATGCGTTCGTCGTCGGAAATCTCGGGGACAGCCGCGTGTATTATCTTCACGAGGGGACGCTCATGCAGATCAGCGAGGACCATTCGTACCTGCAAGAGTTCAAGAACAAGTCCGGCGGTGAGGACCTCGACCCGGAATTTGTCGCCCAGTACGGGCACATCATCAACAAGACGCTCGATGGAAGCGGCGACGAACCGGATTTTTTCCCGGAGGAGGACCCCGTCTACCGGCTGAACGAGCAGGACGGGTTTCTGCTGTGCTCCGACGGCCTGATCGTGGATAAGGTGCAGGACCAGGAGCAGCTATTTCAGTCCTACATGCTGGGCACTCCCGACTTGCAGACGGCCGCGGAGTCCCTGGTGTCACTGGCCTATTACTCGGGTTCGACAGATAATATTTCGATCGTGATGGCGGAAGCCGGAACGCTTCACCGCCAGCTCGGGCGGGTGCGTACCTACCCCTTTCCGCCGCAACAGGAAGAAGCGGCACAGGAATGAGTCGACCGCTCCCCACCCACTGCGTACCTGGTGCCCGCCACGGCCCACTGCGTACCCGGTGCCCGCCATGGCCAACCTCCCCGGCAAGGAGGTCCGGCCTCTTGCTCCTGGTATCACTTGGTATCACTGGTATTCCCCCGGTATCCCCCGGCTCACAAAGTTCTGACGGCAGCTGCTTCTCCGGGAAGGACCGTCCGACCTTCGTACCCTCCTCCACTTTCGTTGCGATTCGTTCGTGGATGTAACGGTCTTAGGAGAGATGCCCGATGATCGGCCCGCTCTCTCATTGACCGGTTTTATTTGCGTCGATTTCGCTGCATACTCTCTTTGAGGTTTACATACTCTCTCTAAGGATTGCGCGGGCCCGAGCGGGACGGCGCCCGGTGGGCACGCCTCGCCGACCGGACGCTTCACCGACCGGGTTCCGCCTTGCGCTCCGGCCGTTCCCACGCTCGGTGGAGATCCGTTCTTGCTCCATACACCGACTCGCTACAGGCACCGATCCTCGTCCCCCTCATCCAGGATTGCGCTCATCCAGGGATGCTCTCCTCCCCGGGCCTCCGCCGTTTCCGTTCGCCCCACGTCTATGGACGTACCACCCCCTTGAGATCGTCTTCCATGCGTCGTCTTGCCTCTTTTTTTCTGGTTGTCGGGTTATTTTTTCCGGTTGGATGGCTGTCCGGCCCGCCGGTGATGGCGCAGTCGTGCCAGGATTTCGCCGAGCGGCAGGTTGCGCTGTCCGAGAAGCAGCTCGACCGGGATAACTTCTCCGCAGCTCTCCGCGTGATGAACGTTGCTCTGTCCAACGACTGTCGCATACCGGTCGTCGAGAACCAGGTGGCCGACGTTCTGGAGGCCTGGTATGAGGACGCGCGCAACCGAGGGTCGACCCGGCAGATGAAGGACGTCATTCGGGCGGTATCGGCCCAGGACGGCCTCAGCGCTGACGACCGGTCGGAGTTGCAGGCGCGGATTCGAGCGACTATCGAAGCTCAGATCACCGACGCGTTCCGTGCTGGCGACGCGCGGCGGACGCACTCGCTGTGCCGCACCTACGACGCGTACTCCGATCGAACGTTTGCCCTCAACCGGGCGTGCGGGCAGTCGGCCCGCGAGGCGGGAGCCTTGAACGCCGCGATCGAACGCTACGAGGCGCTTCTGGCCGACTGGTCGACCGATCAGTCGGCCCTCACCCGGAAGGAAGCCTACGAGGAATTGAAGGCCCTGTACTTGATCACCACCCGGTTTGACCGCGGCTTCCAGACGGCCAAGCGGCTGGCGCAGCAAGACCCGACGACCGACAACCTGCTGGCGTCGCTGACGGCGGTGCGCGGCCGCTATCTTGAACCGATCGCTCGCGTGGCTCGGGCGCTCTTCGACGGATCGGTTCCCGACGCCGCCCGGCAGCACGTTCGGCGCGAGTTCGGGACCGTCCAGTTTCCGCCGTACGTGCAGGCGATCTACACACTAGACGCCAGCGGCGCCCCGGCATACGCCTTCACCGGAGAGTCGAGCGTGTCGCCTCCGTCCTCGTTCCTGCTTCAGCGCGGAGCCGGCCCCGTCTCGCTTCTTCTTGCCGACGCCGCCGACCGCGCCTGGCTCCTGGCCCGAACCGACGGCGGAGCGTTCGTCATCCAGTTCAACCGGCAGACGACTCCGGCAGAAAACGTGATTCTCGAAGGCCTGCTGGAGGATGCGCAGAACGACAACCGCTGGGCGTCGCTGTACGAGCGGGAGTTCGCAGCAACGGCTCCGGCCACCGGAAGCGCCGTCGCAACCATGCTGGGTGGTGCCTACCTCTCTGCCGTCCCCACTGGAGAGTTCGCGGAGGTCTTCGATGCGGTCTCGCTCTTGACGTACCACTGCATTCAGGACCGATCCGGCTCGATCGCGATCAGCCACGGATTCTCGCGGGACGACATTCAGTACGAGAGCGGCGTCTGGGACCGGACGTCCGAGACGCCCGCGCTTTTTCATCACGCAGTCACATACAAGAACGCATCCGTGCGAGAAGTGGTGTGGCCGATCTACGACGGCGAGCAGTGGTCGGGCGTCGTGCGTGTCGGCATCGCCGAGCCGTCGCCGTCCTAAGGCGGGTTTGCTCGCGCGGGCCGTCCCCGGCCACAAAGCCGGATCGCCGACGACGGGCCTCCGCCCCGGTGCCCGTCTCCGGGCGGTTCCGTCCCAGATTCCTGTGCAGAATGGCCGCCCCCTCTGCCGGAGGCTGGCCTTGCTTGCGCTTGTCCGTCGGACATGTTCCTTTACGGAATGTATATTTCGTTACGGGATCATTGGGTCGTGCGAAACATCGCCCGAGCACCCCGGAGCCCCCCGGCGATGCATCCGCGGTCCCTGGACGCATGACCGGACGTACGACCGGACGCACGACCCGACCGCGATGCACCGGCTCCGCAGCCCGTGACCGGCAGCATGGAGGTCGGCGGAACGCGGCCTGCACGGCACGAGACGCGGTCCAACCGTCTCGTTCCGGTCGGCCGGGCCGGTGGTTCGCACCTTCTTTTTCCCGATGACTGGTTGATCCTTCACGAAATCCCCCTGACGTCCCCTTCTTATGACTCTGCAACTGCATCGACCCACAAACGTGACGCGAATGGCACTGATCGCGCTCGGCTGGATCGTGGCCCTGGCCGGTATGACGGCCACCCCGGCCGCCGGTCAATCCTCGATTCGCGACATCGTCAACAACCCGGGCAAGTACAGCGACTCCGAAGTGAAGGTCGTCGGGGCCGTCTCCCGCCACATATCGAGCGGCGGAGACGAAACCGGCACCAAGAACTTCATGCTCCAGGCCGATTCCGGTCAGGAGATTCGGATCCGAACGACCGAGCAGCCGCCGGAGATCGGTAGCCGCGTGTCGATCCAGGGCCTGGTCACGATCAGTCCGATCAACCGCGAACCGATCGTCATTGAGCAGGTGCGCGAGTCGGCCGGTGAGGAAAGCGGCAGCGGAACCAGCACCGACGCCCTGCGCGAGGGCTTTTCCACCACGACGATCATCCTCATCTTCGGTCTGGGTGCCCTCGTCATTTTCGTACTCGTCTACTTCGGCTACGCCTCCCAGGATGAGCCGTCTCCCGCCCCCGCCGCCGCGTCCGACGGATCCGACGGATCTGCCGGTGCCGGTGGCGAGCCGTCCCTCGCCGACACCGAAATCGGAGGGGAACGTTCGGACAGCGCAGCGGCCGAGCAACGCATCAAGTCGGCGTCGAGCAGCTCCGCGAGCGGAGACAACTCGTCGTCGGGGCCGGAGACCCTCAAGTTTAAGGCGCCTCCGAAGACGATGAAGTTCATCCCCGGCAAACTCGTCGTTGCCGCCGGCCCCGACCAGGGCAAGGAGTTTCGCATTGCCGGCCACCCCACCCCCGAAGGCAACGTCGTGACGATCGGCCGGGCGGAAGTGGAAGGCGAGCGGGCGTTTGCTCACATTCAGCTGGGAGATACCTACCGGACGGTGTCGCGAATGCAGGCGGAAATTATTCAACAGGACGATACCATCCTGCTCCGAAACAAGAGCAACACCAACCCGACGATGGTCAACGGCGAACAGGTCGAGGCCGAAACCACCGTCGAGCTGGAAGACGGCGACATGATCCGCATGGGAGAGATGATGCTTCGCTACGACCGCGACTGAGGAGCGGCCGCCGCACCGGCCGGGCGAGGGAACTGGCCGGGGGCGGTCTTGGAAATCGCTCCTCCGCACCGGTACCGTACTGCGGCAGGACGGCGGCGTCGCCGCAGCTTCGCTCGCCCCGGACGCGCGACCCGGCAGTCGCACTCCCCGGGCGCCGGCGAAGCCCTGTCCGTCGGCGAAACCCCGGGCGTCAGGACACCCCGGGCGTCGGGACCCCCCTGTGCGCTCCGCGCACGCCCCGCCCGCCGCCCGGCCGTTCGGGTCCGCCGCGCACCGCCGGATCGACCGGCTGGTTCTTTCGATTGCCGGCGGCGGGAGGCCTGGCAGGCTTCTTGCGCAGGTGTATAGGTAGCGGTGACGGCGGATGGGGCTCTCCCTTCCGCTTGCGCCGGCCGGCTGGACGGAGGGGTCCGGGATGGACGTGCGGATGAACGTGGGGATGGACGTGCGAGGAGAGGCCGACGGGGCGGCTCGCGCCACCAGGCGTCCTCGAGCCGGTCGACGCCGCCACCGGCTGGCCCCGCTCCTGCCGGGCATTCACTTTCTTCTCCGGTCGCACGCTCAGAAGGGGTGCGGTGGAGATCTGTATCAATTGCATCGAGGACATGTCTGAAGCCACCAAGCGCTGTCCGTACTGCCACGAAGAGATCCTGGAAGCTGCTCGCAAGTGCAAGCACTGCGGCGAGTGGTTGGAGGATCCTCCTTCGACGACGTCGACGGGGACGATGGCGGCCAACCCGGAAACCGTCGTTCGGGACGCCCTCGGCGATCAGTACGAGATTGAAAAGGAACTCGGCCGGGGCGGGATGGCCATCGTCTACAAAGCCATTCAGCGCAACCTGGAGCGCGACGTGGCGCTGAAGGTGCTTCCGCAGGGACTGACGCACGACCAGAAGCTCCTCGAACGGTTTCACCGGGAGGCGCGGTCGGCCGCCCAGCTCAACCACCCCCATATCGTTACCATCTTCGACGAGGGGGAGATGAGCGGCGTCCATTTCATGGCCATGGAGTACCTCAGCGGGCGCGACCTCCACGACATCATTCAGGAGCAGGGGCCGCGATCGGCCGATCAAGCGGTAAGCCTCGTCGCCCCCGTGGCCGAGGCCCTCGGCTACGCCCACGCCAGCGACACCGTGCACCGCGACGTGAAAAGCTCCAACGTCATGGTGACGGACGTGGGGCGGCCGGTGCTCATGGACTTCGGGATTGCCCACGCCTCGTCGGAGTCGCGCCTGACGCAGACCGGCACGGTTCTGGGGACGCCGGAGTACATGAGTCCGGAGCAGGCACGAGGCAACGAGATCGACTCGCGCAGCGACCTCTACAGCCTCGGTGCCGTCCTCTACGAGGCCGTCACCGGTGAATTGCCCTTCACCGGCGGGCATCCAATGAGCGTGGTGTACAAAGTGCTGCACGAGTCGTACACCCCGCCGAGCCAGATCAACCCGTCGTGCCCCGACTGGCTGGAGCAGATCATCGCCAAGCTTCTCATGAAGGACGTCGCCGATCGGTATCAGACCGGCGACGCGGTCGCCGAAGCCCTTCGTGCGCAGGATCCGGGCGAGGTCGTCGAGGTTCCCTCGCCCACCGGCGATGGCGAGGAGAGCGGCGGGGCGGGCGTTCCCTCCCAGCCGTCCTCAAACGGAAGCAGCGAACCGCCCAAGACGCAGGTATACCGCCCCGGGCAGGACGATGCAGCGGACTCCGGGTCTCCGAGCCCGCAGCCATCCGGAGCGGCGTCCGGGCCGGACGTCTCTCCGGAGGCCGGAGTCGAGACCGCAACGGCGGAGGCCGAATCGGGATCGACCGGCCCCGAGCCGCAGCGGCAGCAGCTGCACGTGGTTCGCAGCCTGGAAGGCAATGCCGACTGGGTGAACGCGGTCTCCTTCTCGCCGGACGGCCAGTATGCGCTGGCCGGCGGCCGCAACGACACGGTGAAGATCTGGGACGTGGTGACCGGCCGCCCCACGCAAACGCTCGACAACCTGACCAGCCAGCCGATCTCCGTCGCGTTGTCTCCAGACGGCGAAAAGCTCGTCACGGAAAGCTCCCACGGCGTCGTTCGCCTCTGGGACGTCGACTCGGGCCGCGCCCTGCAAACCTTTGAAGAGCACTCCGAGGCCGTCCTCGGTGCGACGTTCTCCCCGGGCGGGCGCTACGTCCTGTCCGGTAGCGGACAGGCAGGCACCCTTCGTCTCTGGGAGACCGAAACCGGCTCCGTCGTGCGCACCTTCGACGAAAATCCGGAGGCCGTCTTCTCCGTCGCCTTCTCCCCTGGGGGCGACTACGTCCTCTCCGGCAGCGGCCAGTCGGGCGTCGTCCAACTCTGGGAGACCGAAACCGGCAAGGTGGTTCAACGCTTCGAGGAGCCGGGCGCGGATGCCACCTACGTCTTCTCCGTCGCTTTCTCGCCGGACGGCCGCTACGCGCTCTCCGGAAGCGACGACAAGACGGCGCGGCTCTGGGACGTCGAGTCCGGCGACCTGATCCGCACCTTCGACGATCACTCCGGCCTCGTAATCGCGGTCGCCTTCTCCCCGGACGGGCAGTACGTCCTCTCCGGAAGCAGCGATATGAAGGTCCAGCTCTGGAAGGTCGAGGACGGCCACCTCGGTTACGTCTTCGATGGAGAGGCCGACGGCGTGAACGCCATCGCCTTCTCCCCGGACGGCCGCTACGTCCTCTCCGGAAGCAAGGACAACGACATCAAACTGTGGACGCCGTAGCTCCCCGTCCGGACGCTGCCTGGTCCGCGTGGACACGGTGGCGGGCCGGATGGCGGATGCCCCCCTTCGATCCGCGGACGGCAGGCGACCGCCCCGCCCCCCAGGCGGTACTCGGCCGTCGTCCAGTTCGCTCCCCGGTTCGCTCCCTATTTTGATGCGGGTTTCGCGTCTCTCGGAACCGGGCGTTCTTCCCGCCCTCTCTCCTTCGTTCGTAGCACGACCCGTTCATCTGCGGTCGTCTTCAACCTCGCCAGACCGTCGTACGAGATCCCCTACTGCCCCGTGTCGTCGTCTCGCTCGCTGGTGCGCCACACCGTGCGTTCCTGGATCCGCGATCCCACCTGGGGCGGCGGAAGCGTCGTGGCGCAGATCGTCCTCGTCGGCCTCGCCCTTCTTCTCCTCTTCCCGGTCGGGGCGCTCAGCTATTTTATCGGTGAGGGGCTCCGGGACGTCTACCCGAACGCCGACGTCCTGCGGCTCCTCAACCGGGGCGTGCTGTACGTCCCGCTCGTCTTTCTCGTGAGCCGGTTCTTCCTGCAGGCTCGGCCCGGCGTGCGCCTTCAGCCGTACCTCCCTCTTCCCCTCAACCGGCGCGCGCTCGTCCACACCCAGGCCCTCCTGCCCGTCGCTTCTCTGCATTCCCTGTTTGCGGCCGTCGCCCTCGTCCCCCTCTGGGCGCACGAAATTCTTGGGACGCTCCCGCCGGTATCCGCCCTCGCCTGGCTGGTGGCGGCCCTCGTCTGGGCCGTGCTCGTCCCTTCCTACGGGGCCCAACTCCTCCAGACGACGCTGGGCCGGCGGCCGGCGCGATTTGCCGGACTCGCCGCGATCACCGCCGTCGTTCTAGCTGTGGATGCCTGGCTGGGATTCGACCTCCTCCCCACCGTCTCCGGCGGTTTGTTCGGCCGCCCGCTCCTCGGACTCGCCGCCACGGGAACGCTCGCTGCCGCTCTCCACGAAGGCACCGTGCAGTCGGTCCTCCGCACCCTTCGCGCCGACGACACGGGTCGCCAACGGCGGGGCACCGTCCTCCCTTCCGCCGTTCGTTCGTGGGTCGAGCGAACCCTGCCCGGCGGTCGCTACGCCGTGCTCGAGCTGCAACTCATTGCCCGCCATCGCCGCACGCGCGGCTTCGCGCTCTTCGGCATCGGCTTTGGGCTCGCCTTCGCCATAATCCTCGGCACGGAAGCGTGGGTGAACGGCGCCGTCGAGAACGGAGTCAACCTGTTCAACGCCGCCTTCTGGGGCGTCGCCGGCTTCATCGTCCAGTACGGCCCGCTCTGCATCGGGATCTCCAGCAGCTTCGTCGACGGAGTGCTGACCCGGCCGGCGAAGCCGCGACAGTTTCTCCTTGCAAAACTGACCGTGATGTGGGCCGGCGCCGCGCCGACGCTTCTCGTCTTCCTCCCGATTCTCTTCCTCCTGCCGGTCCACCAGTCCGCGCTGTTCCTCGGATTGGCCGTTTACATGCTGTCCATCCTCTGCCCGCTCTACGTGTACTTCGGGCCGAAAATGCGCAAGCCGGTCGACCTGTCGAAGTCGTCCTTCTCGATCTCGAAGGGCTCGTTTCACGCCATCGGGATTCTTCCGGCTCTGATCCCGGTGCTGGTCGCCCCGCTCGTCTTGATCACGGCCGACGGGCGGACTCTCTGGTATGCAGCGGCCGCCGCTCTTGCCGGACTCGGCCTTCTCAGCCTCCTCATCCTGCGCATCCAGGGCCTGGCGTGGATGGAGGCGCAACTCCGAGAAAACCGCCACGACCTCGCCGACGGATTCCGGACGAACGACCCAATCTGACATGTCCGCCCTCGCCCTTCTCGCGCGGAACCGGTTTCGGCAGTGGGTGCGGAATCCTCTCCTGGGCGACGGCACCCTCGCCGGGCAGATCGTGATCTCGGCGATCGTCGTTCTCGCCGTGACGCTCTTTCTCCTCGCCCCTCTGTTCGCCCTCGGGTGGACGCTCCCCGTCCTGCTGGAGACGCTGTACCCGGACACCCCGCCGCAACAGGCCTTGAGCCGGCTCCTCCTTCCCGGTTTTGTGGCCGCTTTCCCGGTGCGCGTTCTCTTTCACGCAGGCTCTCGCGGGACGCTCCAGCCCTACCGAATTCTGCCCCTATCGAGGCGGCCTCTGGCGGCGGCCGACGTGACGCTCCACTTCGCCTCCACGCACACGCTGGCGGCGCTCGCATTCCTGGCACCGGCCTGGTGGCAGGTCATCCGCCCGGCAACCTCCCCGACCGAATCGGTCCTGTGGCTCCTGGCTGCCCTCGCGCTGGTGGGGGTCTGGACGCTGGCCGCTCTCTTCCTCCACGCGTCTCTCGGACGCCGCTCCCGGTGGTTCTGGGGGGCTGTGGTCGGGAGCCTCGCCGTGGGGGCCGCGGACGTGTGGACGGAGGTCTCGCTTGTATCGGCCGTATCGGGGCCCGCCCTGCAACGCCCCTGGATCGGCCTCTTCCTCTTCGGGGGAACGGCCGCCATCCTCGCCCGGCGGGTGATCGATGCCCGCGTCGACGCCCTCCGGCATTCACCGGCATCCGCGACGTCCCGAATGCCGTCCTGGCTGGAAGCGATCGCCCACCGGCTCTCTCGGTACGGCGATACCGGACGCTACGCCGCACTCGAACTCCGGCGCGCCTTCCGCCAGCGCCGGCTGCGCGGACTCTTGATCATGGGCATCTTGATGGGCCCCTACGTCGGCGTCATCGACCAGATGGGGAGCGGGAGTGGCGACAGCTTTCTCTGGGTGCTGTGGGGGATGGGTGGCGGAATCGTGCTCATCTACGCACCCTTCGTCATCGCGGCCGAACACGCACATCTCGACGGCATCATCACGGCACCGGCCAACCCCGAGTCGATGATGCGGGGGAAGATCGTCTTCTACCAGATCGGGGTCCTCGTCTGCGCCCTCCTGAATGCCCCAATGCTCGCGTTCCTGTCGGCAGACACCGTCTGGTTTGCCTTGGCGGCGCTCCCGCTCGTTCTCGGCGTCATGGCGCCGATGATGCCCTGGGTCGGCGCCGGAACACCGGTCCCGATGGACCCCGGGCGATCGGTGTTCTCCTTCTCCGTCAACACATCTCTTCACACCCTTCCCCTCATCATTCCATTCATCGGGATTGGAGTCGTCGCGATCGTCTTCGACGCGACGGGCCAGGCGTTCTGGCTGCTCGCTCTGGCCGCTCCGGGTCTGGCCGGACTCGCCGCCTTTCGCTTCTGGGCTCGAACGGCCGCCCGCCGCCTGCACCGACGCCGACACCGCCTCGTGCGCGACCTCCGCACGAAGGATCCGCTGTGAGGAGGGATTGGGGGATTGGGGGCGTGGGAGTGTGGGCGCTCGGGACGCTTTGGACGCGGGGACGCTCTGGACGCTGGGGACGCGGGGATGGCTTTGGGGCCGGGGAGGCTGGCGGATCGTTCTGTGAGGCCTCCTTCCCTTTGCATCTCGGAAGCCATACGGCAATGCGTTCCCTTCTTCCGGCGCTGCGTCGCGATTTTCCGGGAATGTGTTGCCCGATTCTGATGGTGTGTCCCCCCTTTCCGGCGATGCGTCTGAGGGTTCCGATGGGACGTCCCATCGGTGGGAACCGTCGAAGCACCGATAGGATGATCCCATGCATTGACGGAGAACACCTGCGCATCGGGTCTACGATCTCGGGCAGAGCGCGAGAAGAGCCTGTAGAGCCCCGTTCTTTGGTGTGGGGAGTGTCCACGGAGGTATGCCGGGGCAGCAGGTCTGGGCCAAACCGAGGCTCCAGGAGAAAACAAACCGGGGCCGTCGGACGCCAGGGCGCGACGCCGGTTCGTGCCGACGACACCGGACCGGTGGAATCGCTCCCGTTGTCTTTCCCGGCGGCGCCGACCGTCAGTGAATTTTCTTCAGCGCACGGCGTTGGGCTTTGAGGGTCTCGTCGAGCTCGGCCTCGCCGTGGGCCGTGCCGTAGAAGAAGGCTTCGAACTGCGACGGCGCGAAGTAAATCCCCTCCTCCAGCAGCGCGTGGAAGTAGGCGGCGTACTTGTCCGTGTCCGCCTTCTTCGCGGTGTCCTGGTCGACGACCTTCTCCTCCGTGAAGAAGAGAGCTCCCATGGCACCGACGTGCGTGTGGTAGTAGTCGAGACCCAGGGCGTCGAGGTTATCCTGAATGCCCTTCTCGAGAGCCTCGCTGTAGTCTTCGAGCTGCGGGTAGATCTCGTCCTTTTCCCGCTGGATCTTCGACAGGACGGCATGACCGGCCCGCATCGCGAGCGGATTACCGCTGAGCGTCCCGGCCTGGTAGACGGGGCCGACCGGCGAGACGTAGTCCATGATCTCCTGCTTCCCGCCGTAGGCCCCCACCGGCAGTCCGCCGCCGATGATCTTGCCCAGGCAGGTCATGTCCGGGATCACACCGAAGCGTTCCTGCACCCCGCCCGGAGCCACGCGGAAACCGGTCATGACCTCGTCGAAGATGAGGACGATGTCGTGGGCGTTGCAGATTTCCCGCAGGCCCTCCAGGAAACCGGGCTCCGGCGGAACGCACCCCATATTGCCGGCAACCGGCTCGACGATGATGCAGGCGACCTCGCCCTGATGGGCGTCGACGAGCTTGCGGACGTGCTCGATGTCGTTGTAGCGGGCGAGGAGCGTGTCTTCGGCGTTGCCGCGCGTGACGCCGGGCGAGTCGGGATGCCCGTGCGTCAGCGGACCGCTGCCGGCGCCGATCAGGAAGAAGTCGCCGTGCCCGTGGTAGTTGCCGTCGAACTTGATGATTTTGTCGCGCCCCGTGTAGCCGCGGGCCAGGCGCGCCGCGCTCATCGTCGCCTCCGTGCCGGAGTTGACCATGCGCACCTTTTCGACCGACGGCACGAGGTCGCACACGAGTTCGGCGACCCCAATCTCAATCTCGGTCGGCGCCCCGAACGAGGTCGACGACTCCGCCTGCTCCTGAACAGCGTTCACGACCTCCGGGTGGGCGTGCCCGAAGATCATCGGTCCCCACGAGCCGACGTAGTCGATGTAGGTATTGCCATCGACGTCCGTCATCGTGGCCCCCTCCGCCGTGTCGATGAAGAGCGGCGTTCCGCCGACGCTCTTGAACGCCCGGGCCGGCGAGTTCACGCCGCCGGGGATGCTGTGCTGCGCCTGTTCGTAATCACGCTCGCTTCGGCTGAGGTCGAGTTTCGACGGGGCAACTTCCATGGGAAACCGGGCCTGTTCTGTGCAGAGTGGTCAGGAATGCTCATACCCATCCCCGGACCACGGGTTCGGGGCATAACGGCATTGAAACGGGGGTTGG